>JARGFW010000017.1:0-16533 GCA_029211085.1 Deferrisomatales bacterium
GGAACTGGGGGGCGTGCAGCGCCGCAAGATCGGTTACCTGGAGGAGTTCCTGTTCTCCCGCCTGGAACAGAAGAAGCGCATCTCCACCCTGTCTGGCGGGGAGCGGGCGCGGCTGCTGCTGGCGCGCCTGGTGACCGAAGGGGCCAACGTGCTGGTCCTCGACGAGCCCACCAACGACCTCGACCTGCCCACCCTGCAGGTGCTCGACGAGGCGCTCACGGCGTTCGAGGGCTGCGTGCTCATGGTCACCCACGACCGCTACTTTCTCGACCGGGTGGCCACCGGCATCCTGCACTTCGAGGGGGGTGGCCGGGTGGTCTTCTACGAGGGCAACTACCAGGTGTTCCAGCGCCTCCACGCCCGCCGCGCCCAGGTGCGGCGCGAGGAGGAGCACGCGGCGCGGCCGGCCACGCCGCCCAAGCCCCGTGCGGCACGGGAACAGCAGGGACTCAGCTATCGGGAGCGCCGGGAACTGGAAGAGGTGGAGGGGGAGATCGCGACCGTTGAGGAGCGGCAGGCGGAGGTGGAGGCCCTGCTCTCCGACGCCTCGAACCTTCCGGGTGGCCGCGAGCGGTTGCACCAGCTCACCGCCGAGCACGCGGAGTTGGAGGCGCGGTTGTCCCAGTTGCTGGAGCGCTGGGAGGTTCTGGAGTCGAAGCGGTAGTCCCGTGACCCATGTTTCCCCTTCTCATTTGGTTTACCGGGGCTAGACTTACTCCCTATCCCCAGAGAAAGGAGGTGAGTGCGATGCGGAGAGCGAAGCTGCTGGAGAGGATTCGAGAGCTGAGCGGCAAGGATGCCCCGGGACGGGCCGACCGGATCCTGCAAGTCGTGTTCGATGCCCTCCGGGACGAAATGACCGGGGCGGAAGTGAAGACGGTGTCGGCCTGCCTGCCCACCGAGTACCAGGGAGACTGGAATCGGTCGTCCGGCTACCCCGCCGACATCATCGAGAAGGAGGAGATGATGTTCGACGCCGGTGTAAAGCGCTGACGGTTTCTGGTTGAAGGTCTCCGCCCGTGCTATCCATCCATGCACGGGTTTCTTGTGCCCGGCCGATCTGTTCGGGAACCTCCTACGAACTCCCCTCGTCCCCGGAAGCTCCCGCCGCCGCCGCGGCCCGCAGCAGGCTTTCCACCTTTTTCTCCATCGGGCGCGCGACATCCCGGCGGTCATCCAAGGTGAGTTGGGTGAGTACCCGCTGGCAGTCGCTCCCGAAGGGCGCCTCGTGGAGCTGGGCAGCCAGGCGCAGCAGGTCCTCAGGGTCTCCCTCCACCACGGTGCCCATGGGGTGGATCTGGTAGCGGAGGCCGCTGCGGTCCAAGAGCTCCGGGAGGGGGGCCAGCTGCCGGCTCAGCCCCGGGGCGCGGGTTCCGATGGGGATGACGCTGATCTGCAGAATGGCCATGGGCGATCTCCTCGGCAGAAAAAGGGGGGGTGGCGCGAGCGGTGGTGTGCCGGGGCGGGTGTCGACCCGCGTGCGCCACCGGATCGGCCCTTGTGGGTGGGCAACGACACTGTATCATGGAGGCCTGCCGTGTCGATGGAAGAGCAGCCCGAGGAGGAAGCCATGCCCCACACCGTGACCCTGAAACAGCGCAAGGAGTACGCCGGCGATGTGCTGTTCGCGGAGTTCAGTCGGCCCGCAGACTACGCCTTCACCGCGGGGCAGTGGTGCTTCCTGGCACTGCCTGACCGGGGCATCGCGGACGAACGCGGTCTGCGCCGGCACCTGAGCATCACCTCGGCCCCGGAAGAAGACCACCTGGGGTTCGCCACCAAGATCTCCGACAGCGCCTTCAAACAGACCCTCGCGCGCATCGAAATCGGTGAAGAGATCCGGGTGGAGGCACCCAAGGGGCGTCTGCACCTCCCCGCGGACACGGACCGGCCGGTGTGTTTCCTGGCCGGGGGCATCGGCATCACCCCGTTCCGGTCCCTGGCGGTGCACAGTACCCGGTCGTCCACCGGCCACCGCATCACCCTGCTGTACTCCAGTCGCACTCCGGAGGAAGCCGTGTTCCTCGACGAGTTCCAGGCTCTCGGTGGCGAGAACGCCCGCTTCCGGTTCGTCGCCACCATGACCCGCATGCAGCAGTCCCAGCGATCCTGGGCGGGCAGGGAAGGGCGCATGGACAGCCAGGTCATCCGCGAGGAGTTCCCGGAGTGGGAGCGCGGTGCATTCTACGTCGCCGGGCCGCCCAACATGGTGGGCACCATGCTGGAACTGTTGGCCGAGCTGGCCGTGCCGGAAGAGCGCATCACCGTGGAGAAGTTCATGGGGTACTGACGCCCTCGGGCGTCAGCGCGCCACCTCGACCCGGGCGGACGCCATGGCGATCACCGGTACCCAGTAGCCGTCGCGCTTCAGATAGTCGTCCGCGATCTGCTGGGAGAACGAGCGGTAGCGCAGGGTCGCCTCCACCCGGAGCGGCCCGCCGGCAGCCGCCACAGGCACCCGATACTCCACCTTGGCGCTTTGCTTGGCGGGGATCGACGTGTCTTCGGCGATGCGCTCCACCTCCCAGGGCTTCCACGTCGGCCGGCCTGCGGCATCCACCGCCAGGGCGCGAAAAAGCCTGGCCTCGGGGTCGATCCGCCCGGCCTCGTCCAACCCGCCGCTGCGCCACACCGGCTCCTTCCCTTCCCCCTGGAAAACCCGCACGTCCAGCCACATCTGCCGGATCTCGTTCATTCCGGTGGGCAGGTTGTGGCCGGCGTGCTCGTTGCGAACCGTCACCAGGAACGTCAGGGTGCCGTTTCCCGGGTCTGGTTCCACATCCGTGATGGTCACGCTCGCCGCCTGCTGCAGCAGGGTGCGGGCGTCGGCGGCGTGGTCGGCGTTGCCCAGCAGTTCGGGAATGGGCACGTTGGCCCCGGAGAAGGTGTGCGGGTAGAACGGGGTGCGGAAGGTCTCGAACACGCTGGTGGCGCCCGGCAGGGCGGGCTTCTTGAGGCTGTGGGCGATGCCGGGCACCAGCTCCGGCGGTACCATGTGGCAGTCCTGGCAGGTGATGTCGTTTTCAGCGTAGATGCTCTGCTGCCACTCCTGGTGGGTACGGGCCACCCGGGTGTGGGAGACCGGGTGAAAGATGTTGTGGCACGCCCCGCACAGGTCGCTGCTGCGGTGCAGCTTCGACTCCGCCACGCCGTGGAACACATCGCTGGCGTCGCTGCTGGGCCCTCGCTTGGGCCCGGTGGGGTCGAGGATCAGCCCCGCGTTGCCGGTGATCTCGCCTTTGCGCAGCAGTTTCACCGCCACCACGCTGTGGCACAGGTCGCAAGTGACCCCCTCAGCGGCGATGTTGTCGGCGATCACCTGCCCGCTCTCGCGGATCCACACGAACTCGGCCAGGGTGCCGATCGCCGAGTGGCAGCCCGCGCACAGGCGCTCCATGTCGGGGCCGGCCTGCTGCAGCGCCTCGGCCCACACCGCCTGGAACAGCGGGTCGTCGAACGCCCGGGCGTGCATCGAGACCTTCCAGTTCCGGTACATGGTGTCGTGACACTCCCCGCACTGCCGCGCCGGCGTGAAGTCAGAGAGATTCAGCTTACCGCCGGTATTCGAGTCGATGAGGCTCGGGTAGAAGTGGTGCAGCACCTCGTCCTGGCCCGAGGCCGCTAGGGGAACCCCCAGGAGCAGAAGCACAAGGGGCAGCCAGAGCCGTGGGAGCGGGGTCGTGCGAAACATGGAGTGCCTCCGGGTGGGTGCGGTGTTGGAATAGACTACCAGACGGGGCGCAAAAAGTACCGGGAGGATCCCGGTTGTCAATCGGCTGGTGGCGGCGCGGTGGGGAGGCCTCTGACCTGGGACCCGGGGAGGAGTCGAGCGCCCTGTGGCCGTTGCCGACCGGTCGTACCGCTTCCCCCCTGGCCCAAGGACCGGTCCGACCAAGCAGGAACAGTCGTTCGGAAGATGCCGAGCGCGTGCCCGCCCGATGCGCGTGACGGGTCCTGGCCCGTAGCGGCCCGCGGCTAGGACTCGCCCAACTCGCGGATGCGGGTGTTGCGCACGGTCTCCTGCTGCAGGCGGGTGAGTTTCGGGCTCAGCCGCACCGGGTATCGCGCCGGGTTCCTCAGGGCCTTGTGGACATTCGCCAGGGCGGCGAACTCTGTGGCGAAGCGGTCTCGTATCTCACCCAGGGACTCGGGCTGCCCGAGCCGTCGGCCGAGGGCCATCACCGGCACGAGCAGGGGTTCGCCCGGGTGCGTTTCGCCCCGCAGGCCGATCACGTCCTCCCGCAGGCGGCCGCCGTCGCGCAGGCGAAACACCTGCTTCTCCCCGGTCAGGCTCTGCTTGCCGCTGCTCAGCTTCAGAATCGGTCGATCCTGGTACTGCACCAATTTGTAAGCCAGGTCGTTGTACGGCGCGTCGGCGGACACCCCCATCTTGGTGCCGACCCCGAAGGAGTCGATGGCGCAGCCGGCGGCCACTACCTGGGCGATCTTGTGCTCGTCGAAGCCTCCGCTGGCGAAGATCAGTGTGTCCTTCAGGTTCCCCTCATCGAGGATCCTGCGCACGCCGCGGCTCAACTCGGCCATGTCCCCACTATCCAGGCGGACGCCTCGCAGCTGCTCGCCCCGGGCGGCCATCTCCCGCCCCACCACCACCGCTTTGCGGCCCCCCTCCAGTGTGTCGTAGGTGTCGATCAGCAGCACCGTGTTCCCCGGGAAGCTCTCTGCAAAGGCCCGGAACGCCGCGATCTCGTCTTCGAAGCTGGTGATGAAGGAGTGGGCCATGGTGCCGACGATGGGGATGCCGTATCGCTGCCCGGCGAGGACGTTGCTGGTGCCGGCGAAGCCCGCGAGCCAGCTGGAACGGGCCACCTTGAGACCCGCATCCCTGCCGTGGGTGCGGCGCAGGGAGAAGTCCACCAGGCCCCGGCCCCCGGCCGCGTGCACACAGCGGGCGGCCTTGGTTGCCACGGCCACCTCCAGGTTTACCGCGTTGATCAGGTAGGTTTCCACCAACTGGGCTTCAAGGATCGGGGCGGAGACCTCCAAGATCGGTTCATCGGGAAAGAACAGGCTTCCCTCCGTCATCGCGACCACGTCCCCGGTGAATCGGACGCGGCTCAGGGCGTGCAGGAACTCGGCAGAGAACAAACCCTGGGATTCCAGGAAGTCCAGATCCTCCGTCTCGAACCGGAACGCCTCCAGGTAGCCCAGCACAGCCTCCAGTCCAGCGCAGACCAGAAATCCGCGGTCCGGAGGCGGATCCCGGACAAACAGGCTGAACGTCGCGGACTCGACCATGTGCCGCTGGTGGTAGACGGCGGCCATGGTGAGCTCGTAGAGGTCGGTGAGCATGGCGGGGTTGCCGAAACCAGCCGCCATCTGTTGCCTCACCCGGTTGCCTGGTAGGTGCCGATCAGCTCCGCCTGCTCCAGCACGTGCCCCTGCATGGCCTGCAGCAGCGCTGGCTTGGAGGGGCAGCCCAGGTCCGGCAGCACGGCATCCAGGGCGTAGAGTTTGAAGAAGTAGCGGTGGCGCCCGATCGGGGGGCAGGGCCCGCCGTAGCCGGTACGGGCCCAGTCGTTGAGACCTTGCAGGGCGCCGGGTGGCAGGTCGCTGTCTTCGACACCCTGGGCGAGTCCGAGGGCCGTTGCGGGCAGGTTGTAAACCATCCAGTGCACCCAGACTCGTTTTGGGGCCTTCGGGTCCGGGGCGTCCGGGTCATCGACGATGAGGACCAGGCTGCGTGTTCCCTCGGGTACGTTGGACCACTCCAGGGCAGGAGAGAGGTCGGCCCCGTCGCAGGTGTACTCGGTGGGGATCTCCCCATGGTCAGGGAAGGCGGGGGAGTGGATGCGCAAGGTCATGGGGTCACCTCCTCGCAGGGTTGGCCGGCGTGACTTGGAGTGGCTGTCGTTCAGGCTAGCAAAGCGGTGGTACTGCGCAACCCGCCGCGGCATGACCCCGCCTGCCCCTAGGGCTCCGTCCCCCGTCTCTCATCGCACTCCAGCACGTCCTCGATAGCCCGGGCCAGTTCACTGCCCACCAGCTCCGGGTCCTGACCGCGACGCAACCGCTCGAAGCACCCTTCCAGTCGGCGTCGCTGGGCGTCGGTGGGCGGATCGAGTTTGCCCGCGCCGTCCCCCGCGCAGTCCAACGGATCCCTGCGTTGAGAGACGCCTTGAGAAGGTAGGCTATCCTTCCCAGCAACCCGCTTATGGGTTCCGTTTTTCCACCGGCGAGGTGGTTTGGGTCGCGCACATCGTGTGCGAAAACAATGATTTAGATCAATTCTAAGAGAAGTTGTTTTCCATTTCTTGGAATACCACGCTTCACTTTTTCCTCAGGCGCTGTTCCGTTCAGTGACCTCTTCCGAATGATTCCGGGGACTTCCTTCGGAATCCCGGGATCGATCCTGCCCGGCCCAGAATTTGCTGTAAACAAAAAGGAGTTTGTCCGAAGCCTCATCCCTAGTGCGAGCACCCGGGAATTGATTCGGACATCTGGTGGTGGGATGAAAATTCTAAGCACAAACCACTCGATCGAGTTGTGTCGGTATTTCTTTCTAGCCGGGCAGTGTCCCGATCGAACACCGCTGGCTGAGCCAACCACGAATCCGTCGCTTAAGTGCGGAAAAGAGCTGGTTCCTCAACCCCAGGGCGCCACGTTCTGGCGGAGGATGGTGACGAAACGATGTGGACACCCATGAGAGTACGCCTGTTCCCCCAGTTTGCCTTACTTACCTCAGTGCTGATCCTGACGTGCGGTTGCGGCGATGGATCGAGTTCAGAAACCGAAGGTCCGCCAAAACCACTGGCACAAGTGACAGACGATTCGGCGACGCAGCAAGTGGCCGCCATCCAACCCACCGGCATCTTGACTGCTCCGGCCGAGCCGGGCCCGGCAGACCCCGCCATGGCCCCCGATGTGCCATTGGATGACCCAGCGGTGGAAGCGGGATCAAGGGACGTCTCCGGTGTCGGGTCGCTGGGCTCGCGCCTTCCGGGTGAACTGCCCTCGGTGGCGGAAACCACGGAGGAATCTGTTGCGCAGGTCATGCAGGTCGACGTCGTCGGAAGAAGGGTGTTCCTTCCTGCTGTAGGCTGGGTGGGTGAGGAGCGTTTCTGGGACATTTATTACAACGATTCGCAGTTGCTGCCAGGGGACCTTGACCGCGAGGGTCTGGTGAAACTGGGCTACCACGAAGGTCAATAACCAGGATCGCCCACAGTTGCGTGAGTCTGGATACGTTTTGTCTTGAAGTTGGGTGGGAACGGAGGGCATTGCCATGAGAACGGGCGCACAGGGGTTCGGTCTGGTGTCTTGGTGCCACATGGCCAGGTGGCTGTGCATGTTGGGGGCTTTGGCCATATGTATTGGGTTCCCGACCCTTTCCGGGGCCGCATTCTTGGTGGCAGTCGATGACAACTCCCGGATCTACGTCACGGCCAGTTTCGGTGACGGTACTTTCGGTGCACCGGAGCAAGTAGATTCTCTGGGAGGGACCTACTCCAGGGGGGTTGCGATTGCCGACTACGACAACGACGGCGACCTGGATTTCGTCGTCGGTAGAGGTGTGAGCGCTACCGCCTATTTTTACCTTTTTCGCGGCGACGGCTCCGGGGGGTTCACCCGCACGGCGATGGTCGGAATCTTGTCGAACGCCAGCTCCTACGCCATGGATATGGCCGCGGGGGACTTCAATAATGACGGCAACGCCGATTTCATAGCCAACGGCAACCAGACCAACACGGTCTTGTTCCTGGGGGACGGAGCCGGTGGCTTCGCCGGCACCAATTTTTCCCTGGGCGCCTCCGGGCGCGGCATGGACGTCGCGGACTTCGACCACGACGGCAACCTGGACTTCGTCCGTGGCAGGAACAGCAGCGGGTATATCGATGTCTACTGGGGGGATGGTGCCGGTGCTTTTCCGGCGAGTACCCGTGTGGGGGACGCCGGGAGCGATCCCTACGGGGTCGTAGCCGGCGATTTCGATGGGGACGGCACCGTCGACGTCATCGCGAACTATGGAAGCAACGGCGACCCCTATCTGTGGCTCGGCAACGGGGACCGCACATTCGCAGCCGCGGTCTACGTGGCCTCCCTGGATTTCAACAACCACGGCGCCTTCGACGCCTATGACTACAACGGCGACGGTATCTTGGACATCGTCGCGGTGAACTACACGGGCCGCGATCTCCTATACTACGCCGGATACGGGGACGGCACCTTTGCGCCGGTGGTCAACCTAGGTGCGTTCGCGGGGAACTCGCTGGGCATCTCCGCACCGCCGGCCCCGTCTCCCGCTGGTGTTCCGGTGGCGGTGGTCGCCCCTGCGAACCAGATAATCGCCGCCGGGGACGCGGCCACGTTCGACGGTTCCGCATCCTTCGACGTCGACGGGGCGCTTTCGGCCTGGCGCTGGGACTTCGGCGACGGTTCGACCCTGCCGGGCACCGGGGCGACCGTCGACGCCCCCAGTCACACCTACGCGGCTGAGGGGGCCTACGCTCCCTTCCTGCTGGTCACGGACGACGATGGCAAGAGCGCCGGGAGCGCGGCATCGGTGGTGGTCCAAGGGGACAGCCCGGCCGTGGACACCACCCCGGTGACCTTCGGTGAGTCTTCCGCCTACGACGGCTGGTGGACGCCCGCCCTCGACGGCGCGGACTACGCGAGCGATGCTGAGGGTCTAACTTCTTGGCGCTGGGATTTCGGGGACGCGGGGGCGGATGACTTCGAGGACGGCGACGCTGCGGGATGGCAGGTGGTCGCGGGAACATGGGCCGTCAGTGATGTGGACCCGATCGGCGGAGTCTACTCCTACCGGCAGTCTGACCTGGCTTTGGATCGTACCTGGACGCTGCATGGCAAGGTCTACGACACCGATCTGAAGATCGAAACCGATGTGACCCTGGTGGCAGGCAGTGGTGAGGAGGCCCACCTCCTGTTCAGGGCAGCCGGCCCAGCGGACAACTACGAACTCATCCTCCGAGGCCGTGGCAGCAACGATGTGCTCCTCTACCGTCGAACGACCGGCAGCACCACCTCCCTCTACGAGTTTGACCTCCCAGCGGGCTTCTCCGCCTCGCCCGCCTATCCCATCGGCCTGGGACACACTTACCACCTCAAGGTAGTTTGCGCGGGCTCGCTGATTCAAGCCTACCTCGACGACTCCCTTCTGTTTGCGGTCTACGACAGCACCTATCTCTCGGGGAAGGTCGGTTTTTCCACGTACCGCACCGAGGCCCGGTTCGACAATCTGACGGTCACCGCCACCGGTGAGGGTCAGGCGGCCTGGCACGCATTCGAGGCCGGCACCTACGGCGTGGGGTTGACTGTCCAGGATGCTGCCGGGCAGGTTGCCACGGGTACGATCCCCATGACCATGGCGCCCCAGGATCCGCCCGTGGCGGACGCGGGAGGCGCATACGCCGTGGGGGAGGCCGCGGCAACGGCGGGGGGCTGGCCGTTGATCCTCGATGGGACCGGTTCGTCCGACGATGTGGAGATTGCCCAGTACGTTTGGGACCTCGGAGTGGATTCGTTCCCAGGGACGACGTTCAACGAGTTCAAGTGGTTCACCAACGGAGGAATCTCACAGGACGATGCGGTAACCCTCACCGGCGCCAGCAATTGGAGCAATCGCTACTTGGTGACGCGAGGAACCTACCCCAAAGTGAAGGGGCAAGAATTCCGAGCCCGAGTGCGCGCGGGCGAAAGCGGTCAGTGCATGTTCGGGTTCAAGAACGCGAGCGAGACGAACTTCCACTACAACCAGTTCCCGTTCGAGTTCTATCTCTCAAGTCAGAATGTCTACGTCTATGAGAACAGTTCCAGCCGCGGTTACACGGGGTACCAGATCGCGTACAACACCTGGTACGATTTTCGGATCGAATTGACCGACGCCGGCGCCGTGTACTCATACCGGCAGACCGGCGACCCCGACTGGCAGGTGGTCTACCGGTCCAGCTATGTCCCCACGGACACCGTCCTGCGCAAGGGCTTGGCCGTGTACAACGGCTCCTACACCCTGGACGACTTCGCGGATGTCACCGCAGGCATCGCCCCTGACTACACGCTGTACGAGGGACTCGGCAGCCACAGCGTGAATCTCACCGTCCGTGACCGGGCAGGCCAGGCCAGCACGGACACCTCGCAGATCGATCTGGTCCCGGGTGATGCCCCGTCGGGGCCGCCCCTCGCGGACCGGGTTCTCGGGGAAGCGGACGCGGCGGCAGGTGTGTGGACGGTCGAGTTCGACGCCACGGCCATCACCGATGACGTCGCGATCTTCCGAGTGGAGTGGGACTGGGCCTACGACGGAAGCACCTTCCAGCCGTCGGGAGACACGGGCGCCGTCGTGTCCCACGCCTGGACGCAGCCCGGAACCTACACCGTGGCCGTGCGCGTGACGGACCACGCCCTTCAGACTTACGTGGATGTGGTGACGGTGTCGATCTCGCTGGGAGCCTTGCCCACCGCCGTGGCGGGCGGACCGTACGTAGTGGACGAGTTCTCGGGAAGTGCCTCCGCGGGCGGTTGGACCGTTTCCTTGGACGGCACGGGGTCGTTTGACCCCGAGACCTCCATCAGCCAGTACCTCTGGGACCTGGGCGCCGACACCTTCTCCGGTACGACCTTCAATGACAGCAAGTGGGTGCGCAGCACTGTCGGTGTGACCCAGATGGATGCGGTGACCGTGGAGGGTGCGAGTTGGGGAACTCGCTATGTGTTCAGCCGCGACGTCTACCAGCGTGCGCCGGGCCTGGCCTTCGAGGCCAGCGTGAGCCAGTCGAGCGGAACCGCGATGGTGGGTTTCAAGAACACGAACGCGACGTACAAATACACTGAGATGCCCTACGCAATTTATTTCTACAATGGGAATTTCTACATCTACGAGAACGGCGCGAGCCGCGGTGACACAGGCCTGAACTACGCCTACAACACTTGGTACGATGTGCGAATCGAACTGAAACCAGTTGCGGGGGCTCGATACTTTTATCGACCAACTGGCACGAGCGACTGGATCTTTCTGTACGATTCAGACTACGGCAACGCCACCGAGTTCCGGCGGGGGACCGACGTAAACGCGGGCACCCTGCTCCTGGACGATGTGAAGGAGATCGCCGCCGGACCGACGCCCTCCTACAGGTTCTACGACCTTGGTAGCCATCCCGTGGGGCTCACCGTGTGGGACCAGGCCGGGCAAGCCAGTGCCCTAAATGCCACCACTGCGACCGTCCTGGCGAACGATCCTCCGGTGGCGGCGGCCGGGCTCGACCGGGCGGGGGACGAGGCTGACGCGTTCGAGGGCACTTGGACTTTCCAGTTCGACGCATCGGGATCCAGCGACGACGCGGGGATTTATCGCTACGAGTGGGACTGGTCCTACGACGGAAGCTTCGACCCCTCCGGAGACGAGAGTCCACTTCAGAGCCACACCTTTGTCGGTGCCGGTACGTACGTGGTGGCTCTGCGGGTCACGGACCACGCGCTGCAGTCCCACATCGACACGGCGACGGTCACCCTGACCATCGGGGCGGCGCCGGTCGCCGAGGCCGGTCCCGATCGCACCACCGAGGGCCACTGGCCGGTGACCTTCAACGGCGGCGGCTCCGCCGACGACGTCGGCATATACCGATACGAGTGGGACTTCGGGGACGGGACGACAGGGAAGGGCAAGACCCCGACCCACATATACTGGGCGCCGGGTGATTACACGGTCACCCTGACCGTCTACGACAGCGTCCTGCAGACGAGCAGCGACACCTTGACCGTGCACGTGGTTGCCGGGGACGCGCCCGTCGCGAACGCGGGCGGGCCCTACACGGCAGGTGCCGGTGGGCCTCCGGCCTATCTCAACGGCGGCAGTTCCACGGATGACACGGGGATCGTCAAGTACCTGTGGGACGTGGACGCCGGGGTGGACAGCGACGGCGACGGCGATTTCACGAACGACATCGACGTTGTCGGCCGCAAGCCGATGCACACCTATGCAGCCGCCGGAACATACACGGCGACCCTTACGATCGTCGACGGCGCGGGACAGAGCGCGACGGCGAGCGCGGTCGTCAACGTCGCCGACAACCTGGCTCCCGACGTGGTCTGCGTACCCTGGGTCGCCGGAAGCCCGCTCTCCTATCACGACACCTATGACGGACGGAGCATCCGCTTGAAAGCGATCGCTCGAGATGCCGGCCCCCTGACCTACCAGTGGGACTTCGGCGACGGTTCGGCACCCTATCCGGCCACCCCTGGGTCTGTCGCCAACCCCTACGTGATCGAGGCCAGCCACATCTATCCGAACTCGCCCGACGGCACTCCGTACGTGGCGACTCTGACTGTCTGGGACAGTGCGGGGTTGGCGGGCAGCGACCAGTACTACGTCATGGTGCAACCTCAGGACTTGGATATCGAGACCAACATCGCGATTGATGAGAGTCTCTGGTGGTTGCATAAGACGCAGGAAAAGAACACCGGACGGTGGTCCACATACGACCACGGTACTTGGTACGCATCCCCTACGGCCTCTGCGGTCCAATCTTTTGAGATCAACGGGCACTTACAGGACGGCGACCACCAGGAAAATCCCTACGTGGAGACCGTGGCTCGTGGCCTTGAGTATATGCTCACCACCCTGCGCAAACGGACGATCAGCGCCCAGACCTACGGCGACCCAGACACCAATGGCAACGGGTTTGGCTTGGAGGTGGCAAGTACTCGGCAGATCTACGAGGGTGGCATGGTCATGGACGCCATCGCCTCGTCCAATACGCCCCTGGCGTTTGCCACCACCGGCCCGGACGGCGTCGTGGGGCGTTTCTTCTTTGATATTGCTACCGACATGATGGACACCTACGCGTGGGGCCAGGTCGATTCGGGTGCCCACCGCGGTGGGTGGCGCTACAACTGGAACTCGGACGCCGACAACTCTGCTTGCCAGTGGGCTGCCATCGGCATGCTGGCGGTCCAGGACAACTTCGGCATCAACATCCCCCAATTCGTGCACGACGAGAACGACGTGTGGTTGACCACCAGCTACAACGGGACGGGCTTCGGGTACACGGTAGCCGGAAACGGAGTGGCCACAACGCCGAGCGGCATGGTGCAGTTGGCCTTCAACCGCAAGTACACAACCGACCCGCGCTGGCGCACGGCTGAAGATTACATCGCCAACAACTGGTTCTGGCAGAACAACAATTACTACGGTGCATATGCGTTGGCGAAGGCTCTCCGCTTGGCTAAGCCAGTTCCGGTTGAGACTTTCTCCGCCACGGGATTGGACTGGTACAACGACCCGGTCACCGGGCTCCGGCGGAGAATAGTTGACCAGCAGGTCCTTTCTGGGACCGATTGGGGATCTTGGTCCCAAAAAACCTGGGGTGGCAGAAACCTCACCACATCGTGGGCGGTGATCATGCTGACCCCAACCCTGTTCGTGCAGCCCCCTGTGGCCGACGCCGGCGATGACGTGATCTGGGCCTACGGGCTGCAGTTGGCGTTCGACGCCTCCGGATCTTTCCACAAGGACCCGGCTCGCACCATCGTCAAGTACGAGTGGGACTTCGACGGCGACGGAAGCTGGGACTTCACCACCACGGATCCCAAGGACCCGAATGCCCGGTACACGTACCCCGATCCCGATCCGAACACGGCGGGAGATCCGCCGCAGGTCTACACGGTCCGCCTGCGGGTGACCGACGACAACGAACCGGCGCAGACCGACATCGACACCCGCGAGGTGACGGTGGCCGAACCGCCCCACGCGCCGTTCGCGGTGACGGGCGGCCCCTACACGGCGACGGCCGGAATACCCATCGTGCTCGACGGCAGTGGCTCCTTCGATGTCGATCCGGGGGACTCCATCACGCTCTACCAATGGGATCTGGACAACGACGGTGTCTGGTTCGACAACGTGGACGCGGAGGGTCCCGGCGCCACCACGGCCCGCACCTACGCCACACCGGGCTTGTACAACATCGGACTGCGGGTGTGGGACAATGGGGCGTTCAACCCGATCGACTGCACCGTGGGTGTGGACTGCGTGAGTATGCCTTCGCAGCCTGCGTTCAGCACCGTCCATGTGGTCCTCAACGAGCCGCCGGTGGCCGATGCGAACGGGCCGTACACGGTAGACGAGGGCGCTCCCGCGACCCTGGACGGCAGCGGTTCCTGGGACCCCAACGGGGACGCCCTGAGCTACGAGTGGGACCTGGACGGCGACGGTCAGTTCGATGACGCCGTGGGGGTCGAGGCGACCCACGCCTGGGCGGACGATGGGGTCTACCCCGTGGCGCTGCGCGTGTCCGACACGCTGCTGGCGGATACGGCATCCAGCACGGTCACGGTCCTGAACGTGGCCCCGTCGGTGTACGCGGGGGATGATCAGACGACGACGGAGGGCAGCAGCGTCGCTTTCGCGGGCAGTTTCACAGACCCGGGTGTGTTGGATACCCATACCATCCAGTGGGACTTCGGCGACGGCGGCACGGCCGACGGCACGTTGACGCCGGGTCACATCTATGCCGACGACGGTGTCTACACCGTCACGCTCACCGTGACCGACGACGACGGCGGGGTGGGTACCGGCACCCTCACCGTGACCGTCGATAACGCCGCGCCGGTGGTGGAGGCCGGGCCGGATCAGACCGTCACCCAGGGCGATACCGTATCCTTCGGAGGGAGTTTCTCCGATGCCGGCCTCAACGATACCCACAGTATAGAGTGGACTTTCGGCGACGGGGGCAGTTTCTCCGGTACCCTCACCCCGGATCACATCTTCTTCTCCGCGGGCAGCTACACGGTCACCCTGACCGTCACCGACGATGACGGTGGCGTGGGTAGCGATACCCTGACGGTCATGGTCAATCAGGGCAACCAGGCGCCGATCGCGGACGCCGGTGGACCCTACAGCGGGGGAGAGGGGACCCCGATCACGCTGGACGGCACCGGATCTTCCGACCCCGATGCCGGAGACGTGCTGACCTATGCCTGGGACCTGGACGACGACGGGCTGTACGACGACGCGACCGGGCCGACCGTCACCCATGTCTGGCCGACGGACGGGACCTACACTGTCGGGCTGCTGGTGGGTGACGGTCTGGAGACCGACACCGACACGGCGGTGGTCACCGTGGCTGATCTGGCTCCTACGGCCGCCTTTACCTGGGCCCCGGAACCGCAGAGCGAGGGCTCTCCGGTCAACTTCACGGATCTATCCACCAGCCAGATGGACCCGATCGTGGTCTGGGAGTGGGATTTCGCTGGGCTGGGGATTTCCACGGACCCGAACCCGAGCTTCACCTTCGCCCTTGACGGCATCTACACCGTGACCCTCAAGGTGACGGACGGCGACGGCAGCGTCGCCACTGTCAGCCACGATGTGATCATCACCGACCTCGGGCTGACGGCAGCGTTCGGCTGGTCGCCGGAGCCCCAGGTCGAGGGCGGCACGATCGCCTTCACGGACGAAGCCACCAGCCCCATTGACCCGATCGTCGGCTGGGAGTGGGATTTCGGCGGATTGGGGACCTCCGCGGCCCAGAATCCGACCTTCGTCTTCGCCCAGAACGGGGCCCACACGGTTACGTTGACGGTGACCGACGCCGATGGCTCCACCGACTCGGCGAGTCACACGGTCACGGTACTCAACGCGGCGCCCTCGGCCCACGCGGGGCCGGATCAGACGGTCGACGAGGGCGACACGGTCTACTTCGCCGGCAGCTTCACCGATCCAGGTGCGCTGGACACGCACACGATCGAGTGGGATTTCGGGGACGGCAGCTCTGCATCCGGGAGCCTGACTCCGTCCCATGTCTACGTGGACGACGGCGTGTACACCGTAACCCTGACCGTCACCGACAGTGATGGCGGTGTGGGCACGGACACCGTGATTGTCACCGTCAACAACGTTGCGCCTTCGGTGAACGCCGGACCGGACGTCAGCGTGAACACCGCCGGGTACACGGTGTCCTACAACTGCCAGTTCGACGACCCGGGCGTGGACGACACCCACACGGTCACCTGGGACTTCGGTGACGGCACGGTCGTGACGGGTGGCTCCCCCGGTTATCTGATCTACGACCACAGCTACATCTCGGACGGGACCTACACGGTCACCGCCACAGTCACCGACGACGACGGTGCGATCGGGACGGATACGCTGATCGTGGTGGTGGCCGTCAACTACTGCGCTGGGGACCCGTGCCTGAACGGATCGTGCACCGATGGTGATGCCGACTTCACTTGCGTGTGTGACCCTGGCTTCACTGGCGACCTGTGCGACATCGACATCGACGTCTGCCTGGACAACCCGTGCCAGAACGGCGGCGCCTGTGTCGACGGCATCGGCGACGCGTTCTCCTGCGTCTGCGAGCCCGGGTTCGAGGGCGACCTCTGCGAGATCAATATCGATGAGTGCGTGACGAATCCCTGCGAGAACGGCGGCGTGTGCCTCGACGGGATCAACCACTTCATCTGCGAGTGCCCCGGCGGCTACGCTGGCGAGACCTGCGGCGAAAACATCGACGACTGCGCCGGGGATCCGTGCCTGAACGGCGGCTTGTGCATCGACGG
>JARGFW010000017.1:16633-44683 GCA_029211085.1 Deferrisomatales bacterium
ACGGCGGCGTGTGCATCGACGGTGTGGACTCGTTCACCTGCGAGTGCCCCGCCGGTTTCGGCGGCGCCACCTGCGAGACCGACATCGACGACTGCGCGGGTGACCCGTGCCTGAACGGCGGCGTGTGTATCGACGGTGTGGACTCGTTCACCTGCGAGTGCCCGGCGGGGTACTCGGGGGACTACTGCCAAGACGGTGGACCGACCACAGTGGTGTGTGATGTGGACGGGGATGGCGATGTGGACATCCTTGATATCAACCAGATCAACTCAGCCGCAAACACACCCGCTCTACCCGGAGACCCCCGTGACGCAGACGGTGATGGGTTGATCACCGTGAACGATGCACGAGCATGCTTTCTGCAGTGTACGCGATTCAGGTGTGCGCCTTGATTGCTTCGGGAGAGCTGTGGGTAGGCGTCTACTGGCCGAAATTGGAAAACGATTACACAGGTAGATGGTCCTTGGCCCGGCAGGCGGTATGTTTTTGGCCATCTTGTGCCCGTTGGCTTGGATCGTAACTTGCAAGTGCAGTGGTCCCATTAACGCGACTGCCACTACATGAAGTATGGAGGGTTTCAGATGAAACGGACAGCGATTGGGAGTGTGGCCATTTTTGCCCTCGGACTGGCAGGTGCGGTCCCGAGTTATGCGCTCAGCATTGGGTTGACACCCTTCACGGCAGATGTTGCTGCGGGAGATGTCTTGAGTGTTGGTGTTTATGTGACCGACGTCGGCAACGAGGTGGTCTCGGCGTTCGACCTTTTCGTTCAGTTCGACTCGTCGCTGTTGAGCTACACTGGCGCCGCATTTGGGCCTCATCTCGGCGGCGACGTTGTGTTTGACTATGACTTCTTTACGTTGCCAGGTTCCCTGCAAACGACCCAATTGTGGCCTGGTGACGTGGTGGAGTTGTCTGAACTCTCCTATCTGTATGACGAGGAACTCGGCGGTGACTGGCCCGTTCAGGGCTATACTCCTCAGCCGGACAGCTTTGTGCTGGCTACCGTTGACTTCACCGCCTTGACCAGTGGCTACTCCTCTCTTGGCTTTCTGACCCATGCCGATCTTGGGATCGCTGGCAGTACCGGGCTATCCATTGACACGATCGACGTCAAGGGGAGAAATGCTCAACTTCTTGAGGTGAACGTCGTCCCCGAACCCGGCACCATATTCCTCCTGGGAACCGGACTCCTCGGGGTTGCCGGTCGGGCACGCCGGAAGCGGAAGGAGTAGCCCTTTTCGTTTCGGCTGGTGCAATCGGCCGATCGATTTCTTATCGGGGCCGCATGATCCGGGAGGACGTGCGGCCCCGTTTTCGTCCGGGCGGCAAGCGCGTAGGCTAGAGCCATCCGTATGGACTGTTTAGGGGAGAACCCGAGGTGGAGATCCAGCAGAGCTTCCAGGTCGAGTATCGGTACCGCGTCGTCTTCACGCACGGCGCGTTCGCCGCGGGCAACCCCTGCCTGCCGGATTTGCTGCGGGGGGCGGGCGCGGGGCCCTGCCGCGTGCTGGTCGTCGTGGACTCCGGGGTGCTGGATGCCGATCCCCACCTGCCCGACCGGATCAGCCGGTTTGTCGCCTCCTGCCCCGAGGTCGTGGACCTCGTCACCCGGCCGTTCGTGTTCCGGGGGGGCGAGGTGTGCAAGATCGATCCGGTGGAGGTGGGGCGGATCCACGAACTGGTGGAGCGGCACCACCTGTGCCGCCAGTCGATCATCCTCGCGATCGGCGGCGGGGCCGTGCTGGACGCCGTGGGCTACGCCGCCGCAACCGCCCACCGGGGGGTGCGCCTGATCCGCATGCCCACCACGGTGCTCGCCCAGAACGACGCCGGCATCGGGGTGAAGAATGGGGTGAACGCCTTCGGGCGCAAGAACTTTCTGGGCACCTTCGCGCCGCCGTTTGCGGTGATCAACGACTTCGAGTTCCTGAAGACCCTGCCCGAAAGGGAGCTGCGGGCGGGCATCGCCGAGGCGGTGAAGGTGGCGCTGATCAGGGATGCCGGGTTCTTCACCTGGCTGTGGGAGCAGCGCCTGGAACTCGCGCGGTTGGAGGACACGGCGCTGGAGCGGATGATCGTGCGCTGCGCCGAGCTGCACCTGGAGCACATCCGCACCAGCGGCGACCCGTTCGAGTTCGGCTCCGCGCGCCCCCTAGACTTCGGCCACTGGTCCGCCCACAAACTGGAGGAACTCACCGAGGGCGAACTGGGCCACGGGGAGGCAGTTGGCATCGGGGTTGCGCTGGATGCCCTGTACTGTGCGAAACTCGGGTTCATCAGCGAGTTTGAGCTGCACAAGATCCTCGCTACACTGGAGGCCGTCGGCTTCGAACTGGACCACTGGGCGCTCCGGTGGATGGACGTGGAGGCCGCCCTGGGGGGGTTCCAGGAACACCTCGGTGGGGTGCTGACCGTGACCCTGCTCGACGGGATCGGCAACCGCCGGGAGGTGAACGAGATCGACCTGCCGCTGATGCGGCAGTGCATCGCTGAACTGACCCTGCGGGGCGGAAAGGCTGCTGGGGATGACGAATGCCCGGGGAACCTGTCCCCTGACCGGCAACGCGGTCCTCGACCGGTACTTTCTCGAAAACCGGGCGCGGCTTCTTGAGATCGCCGCGTTCCTGGACCGGATGGACCGCGCCCGGGAGGCCGAGGCCGGGAGGGCGGATTTCCGCTACCGGGAGTTTCGGGAGGCGCTCCGGCTGGTTCTGGAGGGGGACCGCGACCGCACTGCCGCGGTGCTGTCCCACCTGAGCGACGCCACCGCGGAGCCGCGGGAGTCGGCCGCCGGGCTGAAGGGGGCGTCCGGGGCGTGGGGCGGGAGGCAGGACCCGTGAGCACCATCGATCCCCACATCCACATGGTGTCCCGCACCACCGACGACTACCGGGCCCTGGCCCTGGCCGGCATCCGCACGCTCACCGAGCCGGCGTTCTGGGCGGGGTTCGACCGCGGCTGCGCCGCCGGTTTCCGCGACTACTTCGAGCAGCTCACGGTGGCCGAACCGGCCCGGGCGGCGAAGTTCGGGATCCGGCACTATGCCTGGATCTGCCTGAACCCCAAGGAGGCCGAGGATCTCTCGCTGGCCCGCGAGGTGCTGGCGATCATCCCCGAGTTCCTCGATCACCCCAACGTGCTCGGGGTCGGCGAGATCGGGCTGAACAAGAACTCCCGCAACGAACTCCGGGTGCTGGAGGAGCACATCGCCATCGCCGCGGAACGCAGCGAGCTGATCCTGGTGCACACGCCCCACCTGGAGGACAAGCACAAGGGCACCCGCCTGATCATGGACGCCATCCGCAACGAGCCGCGGATCGACCCGAACCGCGTCATCATCGACCACGGCGAGGAACACACGGTTCCCGAGATCCGGGACCGGGGGTTCTGGGTGGGGCTGACCCTGTACCCCGACTCCAAGTGCAGCCCGGCCCGGGCCGTGGACATCCTGGAGATCCATGGGACGGACCGGGTGTGGCTCAACTCGGCGGCGGACTGGGGGGAGAGCGACCCCCTGGCCACGGTGAAGGCGGCCCAGGAGATGCGCATGCGCGGGCACCCGGAGGCGGCGGTCCGCAAGGTCTTTTGGGAAAACCCCGTCGCCTTCCTGAGTCAGTGCCCGAAATTCCAGGCCTGATGCTCACCTACTGCACCAACATACACCCCGGTGAGAGTTGGCCGGAGGTCTTCCGCACCCTCCAGCGCCTCGTCCCGACCGTGAAGGCGGCCGTATCGCCAGACGCGGCCTTCCCCCTCGGGCTGCGGCTCTCCGCGCGGGCGATCCGCGAGGTGGGAGACACGGAATCCCAGATGCTCTTGGAGTGGTGCGCCGAGCACGACTGCTTCGTGGCGACGCTGAACGGATTTCCCTACGGGCCGTTCCACGGCGAACCGGTCAAGGAGCGGGTGTATTTGCCGGACTGGAGGAGCGTCGAGCGGGTGGACTACACGAACCGGCTGGCGGATCGGCTGGCGGCCTGGCTGCCCGCCGGGACGCCTGGGTCGATCTCCACGGTACCGGTGACGTTCGGCCCATGCGTGGAGGATGGCGGCCTCGCCCGGGTCCGGGCGAACCTGATCGCGTCCCTGGAGCACCTGGACCGGTTGCGGCAACGCACCGGGAAGGACTTGGCACTGGCCCTGGAGCCGGAACCGGGGTGCGTGCTGGAGACGACAGGGGACCTGGTCCGTTTCGTGGAGGCGCTGCGGCTGCCGGGGGAACTGTCCGGCACGCTCGGCGCGTGCTTCGACTGCTGCCACCACGCCGTGGCGTTCGAGTCGCCCGCCACCGCTCTGGGCAATCTGCGCGAGGCCGGGGTGCGGGTGGCCAAGGTCCAGGTGTCCTCGGCGCTGCGGGTCGACGGCCGTGACGCGGAGCTGCTGCGGCCCCTGTGCGAGCCGACCTACCTCCACCAGACCGTGATCCGCAGGCGGCGCGGGCGCCTCGACCGGTTCGACGACCTCCCCTCGGCCCTGGCCGCGGGGGCCGAATCCGGCGAGGAGTGGCGGGTACACTTCCACGTGCCGGTGTTCGCGGCGCGGTTCGGCGCACTGGGGACCACCCGCGACTTTCTCGCTCAGGTCCTCTCCCTGGTGGGTGTAGCCAATCTTCTGGAGGTGGAGACCTACACGTGGGACGTACTGCCGCCGGAGTTGAAGACCGAGACCGTCACGGACTCGATCATTCGCGAGCTCCTATGGACGAGGGATCAACTGGATGCACCGCACCGTAGTCATTGACGTCGTAGGGCTGACGCGATCGCTGCTCGGCGAACACACCCCCCAGCTGCGTTCGTTGCTTGCCTCCAGCGTCGACGTCCGGGCGGTCACCCCGGCGGTGACCTGCACGGCCCAGTCCACCTATCTCACCGGCGGGCTCCCCCGGGATCACGGCATCGTCGGCAACGGATGGTACTTCCGCGACCTGGCAGAGGTCTGGCTGTGGCGCCAGTCGAACCGGCTGGTCCAGGGGGAGAAGATCTGGCACAAGGGGCGGCGGCGGGACCCAGCCTTCTCCTGCGCCAACACCTTCTGGTGGTACAACATGGCGACGGACGCCGACTGGTCCATCACGCCCCGCCCCCTGTACCTGGCCGACGGCCGCAAACTGCCCGACTGCGCGTCGGACCCGCCCGAGCTGCGTGAACGGTGCAACCGCACGTTCGGGCAGTTCCCCCTGTTCCAGTTCTGGGGTCCGGGCGCCTCGATCGTCTCCAGCGAGTGGATCGGCAAGGCCGCCATGGAGATCGAGGAGCAGTACCGGCCGACGCTGCAACTCGTCTACCTGCCCCACCTGGACTACTGCCTGCAGAAGGTCGGGCCGACCGGGGAGATCGGTGCGGAGCTGCGATCCGTCGATGCCCTGTGCGGTCGCATGCTCGCGTACTTCCGCGAACGGGGCTGCCGGGTGGTGGTGTTGTCGGAGTACGGAATCACCGCGGTGAACCGCCCGGTGCACCCCAACCGGATTCTCCGCCGGGCCGGCCTGCTTGCCGTGAAGACCGATCGGGGCCGCGAGTACCTGGATCCGGGCCGCTCCCGGGCTTTTGCGGTGGCGGATCACCAGATCGCCCACGTGTATGTGCAGGACGCCGCCGCTCTGGATGCCGCCAGAGGGGTGCTGGGAGCCGCCCCCGGGGTGGAGAGGGTCCTGGACCACGAAGGCAAGCGCGCGTTCGGCCTGGACCATGAGCGCGCAGGGGAACTGGTGCTGATCGCCGACGCCGACAGCTGGTTCACCTACTATTTCTGGGAAGACGACCAGAAAGCGCCGGACTACGCCCGGACGGTGGCCATTCACCACAAGCCGGGCTACGACCCCTGCGAGCTGTTCATCGACCCGCAGCTCCGCTTTCCGAAGGCGAAGATCGCCTGGACCTTGGCGAAGAAGGGGCTCGGCTTTCGCTATCTCATGGAGGTGACGCCCCTGGACGCGGGCCTGGTGAGAGGGTCCCACGGCAGGGTCACGGATCGCCCGGAAGAGGGCCCCCTTTTCATGACCACGGAACCGAAACTCCTGGAGAAATCCCCTTTGGCAGCAGTGGACGTGTGCGACCTTCTCCTCCGGCACGTGTTCTCGGACTGACATGGCGACCACGGGCACGACGGGAGGACGGTTGACCGAACCGGGGAGGACGGGGGCCGGCTGGTGCAACTACCTGCACCTGTGCCGGGTCAGCAACCTGCCGACGGTCTGGACCAACGTGCTGGCGGCGGTGGTCCTGTCCGGGGCGGGATTCACCTTGTCGAGATACCTTCTGCTCGCCGGGGCGTTGTCGTGCTTCTACGCGGGGGGCATGTGCCTGAACGATCTCTGGGACGCGGCGGTCGACCGGGTGGACAAACCCGGACGGCCGATCCCCTCCGGACGGGTGTCGCTGCGCGGAGCCCGGGCCCTGACCGTGGTGCTGCTGCTCTCGGGGTTGGGCGGTTTGGCCCTGGTCCCCCACATGCCCGCGCTGGCGGCCGGGGCGGTGTTGCTCCTGGTTATCGTGCTCTATGACCGCTATCACCGGGACTGCTCCTGGAGCGTGCTGCTCATGGCTGCGTGTCGTTTCCTGGTGTTCGTCGTCGCCGGCCTGGGCGCCTCCGGTGGGTTGGAGGGCGCGGTGTTGTGGGCCGGTTTGCTGCAGTTCCTGTACGTCCTCGTATTGAGTCTGGTGGCGCGCTGGGAGAAACTGCGCCAGAGGGGGTACGGGTTCCCGGTCATTCCGTGGATGCTAGCGGGGGTATCCCTCGTGGATGGCCTGGTGCTGGCTGCACTGGCCGCGCCCGTTTGGTTGCTTGCCGGGGTCGGCGGCGCCGTCGCGACCCTGGCGGGTCAGAGGTACGTGCGTGGCGACTGAAAATGTGTACTTCGGCTGCAACCGAACCGGCACCACGATGCGTTGCTTTCCAGAACAATGGGAGGAGCGGAAGATGACTCGACACCGAAATCACGGGTTCCTGCCGCTCCTCGTCTGCCTGGTGTCCGGCCTCTGGGCGCCTTGGTCGCGGGCCGCGCCGTCTCCGTTGCCCGAAGGCGCAGCCGTCCTGGAGACACCCAAGGCGGCTGCGGAAGCCGTCATCGACCCCAATACGGGGGGCGTGCGGATCGGCGGGGTCGAGATCGACCCGGTGGCGCGGGAGGTTCGCTTCCGGGGCCTGGTGAACATGAACGAGGGGCTCCTGGAGTACGCTCTCGTCGGCGGCCAGGGCAAACTCCACGAGAGTCTCCTGCGCACGGAGGTGGCTCCCTACGACCTGCACGTGGCGCTGCTCCTGTTGGGGCTCAAGGGAGGCGGGAATCTGGAGTTCCAGGGGGATCCCAGACCACCTGAGGGCGACCCGGTGCGGGTTTCGGTCGGTTGGCAGGGTCCTCAGGGGACGACCACGGTTCGGCTGGAGGAGTTGATCTTGAACCAAAGCACCGGGAAGGCGATGCCGCGGATGGACTGGGTGTTCACGGGGTCCAAGTTGCTCGACGGGGTGTTCATGGCGCAGGTCGAGCGCTCCTTCGTGGCGATCTTCCGCGACCCGTTCGCGCTGATCGACAATCCAGCCCCAGCCGGGGCGGACGACACGGTGTGGTTTGCCAACCATGCCGCCTGTCCACCCCCGGGGACAGAAGTCGATATCGTCATCCGTCCCGCAGCGAAATAGGACCGGACGCGCTACCCATCGAACCAGACCGGGAGAACACGAAGCCATGCGAACGCTCGCCCAACTCGTTCCTGCCCTCCTATTGCTGTTCACTTTCCCGTTCGTAAGCCTCGGAACCGAGGACTCGCGGGTGTTTTCCCAGAGCAAGCAGGACGCGTCGCTTCGGTATGAAGTCGAGCATGCCATCGACAAGGGGCTCAAGTGGCTCGACGGCAAACAGAACCCGGATGGTTCCTGGTCCCAGCCCGAGTATCCGGCGCTTACGGCGCTGGTCCTCAAGGCGTACATGGGCGAACCGATGGGGAACTACCGTGCTCGCCGACCTGCGGTGGTGGAAAACGGCTATCGCTACCTCTTGGCCAGCGTGCAGCCCGATGGGGGCATCTACTCTTCCGCGGCGCCGCGGCCCATGGAGAACTACAACACGGCGGTTTCCATGGTGGCGCTGATCCTGGCCAGGGATCCCGGACTCGAACCGGTAATCCTGAAGGCGAGGAACTACCTGGTCAGTCTCCAGAACAACGGCGGCGTCGGCTACAACAAGTCCGGGAGTTCGGACCTGTCGAACACGGTGATGGCGCTGGAAGCCCTGTATTACTCCAAACATCTGGTTGGCGACGTTGCACGCAAGGGGTTGGATCCCGTCAAGAAACTGGACTGGCAGTCGGCGATCGACTTCATTCAGCGCTGCCAGAACCTGCCGGAACACAATCCTGAAGCGTGGGCAAGCGATGATCCCAAGAACAAGGGAGGGTTCGTCTATTCTCCCGGCGAGAGCAAGGCGGGGAAAGATGGGTCAGAGACCGGCGACAACGTACCGTTGCGATCGTACGGCAGCATGACCTACGCGGGGTTGCTGAGCTACATCTATGCGGATCTGGACAAGGAGGATCCGAGAGTGACGGCTGCCTACGCATGGTTGCGCGACAACTACACCCTGGATGAAAACCCCGGCATGGGCGCGCAGGGCCTCTTCTACTACTACCACACCATGGCCAAGGCGCTGAGCGCCTACGGTGTGGACCGTCTCCCCGTGCCGGGCCGCCCGGAGGCCGATTGGCGGCGGGAACTGGCTCTGCGCCTCCTGTCCCTGCAAGACGGCGAGGAAGGCTCCTGGGTCAACGAAAACGGGCGTTGGTGGGAGCGGGACCCCGTTCTGGTGACATCCTACGCTCTCATCGCCCTGGAGATCGTGTATCGGGGGCTGTGAATCGCCTGGTTGCGCCTCCCGAGAGGGGGATGGGCGGCGGCGCGACGGCGGCCGTCGCGCCTTCCGGGTGAACCCTGACCCATGCCCGGTGACGAGACGCTGCAGCTGGCGGTAGGGCAGTGACCTCGTTCGTCGCTACCGCTGCGCAAACCTCTTTGGCACGGCTTCACCCGCCCCTAGCAGGCTGCTGAAAAACCACTTTGGACCGCCCAGAGTTGCTCGAATGCGTCCACATACTTGCCAGAAAATCCAGTCCGAGTGTTTTTCTGCAAGATCTGGTAACAGGTTTCACTCCGCGAGAGGTGGTTCCCGGACTTTTTCAGCAGCCTGCTAGTCGCTCCGGCCCTGATCCCTCGTCGGACGCCAGCACGTCCTCGATGGCCCGCGCCAACTCGGTGCTCACCAGCTCCGGGTCCCGGCCGCCCCGCAGGCGCTCGAAGCATCCCTCCAACCCGCGCCGCTGGGCGTCGGTGGGCGGAGCGAGTTGGCCGGCAGCGTCCGCCCCGCAGTCCATGCGGTCCTGGCGGGCGTGGGCCCGTCGCGCAACCAGAAAGTGGTGCAGGCGGGCCCGGCCCAGCACCACGTGGGGGAAGCTGCGGTTGCGGGTCGGCCCCACCACCAGTTTCCGGCCGCCCAGGGGAATCGACGCGACCTTCGCCTCCACCAGTTGGTTCGCCCCGATCCAGCCGGCAGCCGCGCCCAGCCCGGCTCCGATGAGCGACCCCAGCAGGAACGAGGCGCCGCCCACGGCGGCATCGATAGTGGCCCCGAGCACCGCTCCGCTGCCGGCGCCGAGGGTGGCCAGCTGGCTGCGGCTGAGGCCGAAGCGCAACCAGGTCTCCTCGGAGAACAGGTCTTCCCGGAGGGCCTCGAGTTCCTGCTCTACCCGGGTGACCCGTCCGTGCTCGTACACCGCCTGCACCCGGTCGCGGCAGCGGCTCTCCAGGGAGCGCAACTGCTCCTGGAAGCGGCGCTCGAGGGCCGGTTTCTCGGGTTCGGGATCGCCGTCGGGGGGCAGGTTCCGGGACAGGGTCAGGGTGAGCATCTCGGCGAGGGTGTCGGCGAGGATGCGAGCCGCCCGGGCTCGGCGCCGGGAGCGCTCCTGTTCCAACACCGCCACCGCGTGCTCCAGGGCACCGCTCCACGCCTCGTCCAGGTGGCCGAAGGTGCGCAGCAGTTCTACCTGTTTGTCGGACTCGGCGGTCAACGCGTCGAACACCCGCACCACGCTGAAGTACTGCCCCAGGGCTTCTCGCCACTCCGCCACGTGGTCGGCCGCGCCGATGGGGTTGACCAGGGCCATGCGCGGCCGCCCGGTCCAACGCAGGATCTCCATCTCCGGTTCGTATTCGGATCCGTAGGGGACGGATCCGTCCACCACGTAGAGGATTCCCGCCCCTCCCAGCACCGGGGTGAGCAGCTCCACCTCGTCGCGGAACAGGTCCCCGCCGCGGTGGGTCTCGACGAACTGCTGCACTACCTCGGCGTGGCGGGCGGCGGTGGTCTCGTGTTCGCGCAGCCACTGCAGGGCCCGGCGGGACCGCTGGAACCCTGGCGTGTCCACCAGGGTGTAGAGCACCTGGCCGTCTACCTTCATGGGATAGGAGCGACAGCGCACGGTGGTTCCGGGCACCGGGCCGATGGCCACCGAGTCGTCGTGGGCCAGGGTGGCGACGATGCTCGACTTGCCTTTGTTGGGATGGCCGAGCACGGCGAACACCGGGGGACTCATGACGGCCCCCCCCCGCCGCCTAGCGCGCGCACCGACAACCATGGGTCCCCGGTGCTGTGGGCCCGGCTGCGCCACTGTTCCAGGTCGGTTTCCGGCGACGCTGCAGCCGTGCCAGCGGTATCGCGTGCCACCGGCATCACCGCGATGGGGACGCCGTCGCCCAGGGCCCGGCGCAGGTCGCCCAGGAAGTCCAGGAACTCCAGCATGGCCGGTTCCCACGCCTTGACCAGGATCACCACCGGCCCCTCGCCGGCGTCTCTGACCACGTCGGCGACCACCTGCTGGTCGGCCTCCAGACTGCTGGCCCCGCCGGCGTGGCGTGCCGGCCCCGGCTCCAGCCCGGCCTCTGTCCGCAGTAGGCGAGCAGCCGCTTCGTCGTTGAGTTCCACCCCGGCCCAGTTCACCAACACGCAGCTGCGGCCCCCCAGCGGGAGCGCCTGGGCGGGTCCGGTCGCCGGCGCCGGGAGATCCGCGGCCACCTCGGGCTGCTCCGCGCGGGTCTCGACCAGCGAACTGGTGAGCCGGTCCCACAGGTCCTGGACCCCGTGGGCGTGCAGCAGCGTGTGCTCCACCGCACGGCGATACCGCCAACCGGCGATCCCGAGCAGCAGCGACCGCAGCAGCAGGCCGTAACAGCCGATGGCCGCCAGCAAGAACGGCCACCAGCCCCCCAGCACGGCCGGGCCCGAGGGGGAGGCTGCCGGGAACCCGGGCAACACCCCCTCCTTGAACCGGAAGTAGCGGGTCGCCTCGATGAGCGCCAGGGAGGGTTCGGCCTGGGGGAGCAACCAGGACCACGGGGCGGCCAGCGCGCGGGTGAGGCCGTGCAGGTGGATTGCCTGAATGTTTAGGGTGGTGCTCCACGCGAAGGCCAGGTCAGAGAACGCCACCAGGTACAGGCACCCGGCCAGGGCCCCGAGGTTGAACGCCACGGCAAATCCCTGCGCCGAGGTCACCAGCGCCCACTTCTGCATCCTGCCGAACAGGCGCTGGTGGGCACTGCCGCGGCCCAGGGCCGCGTCCATCAGTCGGCGCACCTCCTGGGGCAGGAACCGCTCCCCCAGCCGGCGCAGCCGGCCCGGGCTGAGCACCCCCAACGCCTCCTGCAGGGAGCGCAGACCGGGCACCCAGCGGGCGACTCGCTGTGGCAGCAGGGTCACGCCCAGGGCCGCCACGAGCAGGAGTTGGAGGCCCACGAACACCGCCAGGGCGTGGATCACGTTCACCGGCTGGGTGCCGTCGTAGTGCAACAGCACCCGTGCGGCGGCCCAGCCCACCAGCAGGCCGGCGAGCGCCAGCAGCCCGTTGACGGCCCCCTGCACCGCTGCCACCCGCCGCCCGAAGCCCGGGGGTTCCGGGAGCTCGTTCAGCCAGGCCAGGAGCTGCGCGCGGCGATCCAGCCCGCGGGGGGCCAAGCGGCGCCCAATCTCCCGGTCGCGGTGGCGCAGGAACTCCTGGTCGCGGTCCTCGTCGCGATGCAGCTGTACCAGCAGATCGATCAGGTGGGCGAGCACGGATGGCTACTGGGGGGGCCTAGAGGGGCCAGAAGTGGCTGTCGTTCCAGGCCTCTTCGATCAACTCTCGGTCGACCTTGGCGAGGAACTCCAGGTGCTCGGCCTCCCAGTCGGCGAGCCAGCGGTACAGGGACTTCTCCTCCGGGTCGGTTGCCGCTTCGGCCCGCTCGGCGTAGGCGCGCACCGCGCCGCGCTCCATGGACAGGGCCGCGGCGATCGCTGCGGCCTCGAAGTCGGCGGCCGCGATCTCCCCCTTCACCCGCTCCGTAAGCACCGCGGAGGCGAAATCGGGAGACGCCCGGTGGCTGTGGTCGGCGGCCGCGAACACGCCCTTCTCCCGGTAGGCGCGGAACTGCTCGGACAACACCTGGATGTGTTTGTCCTCCTCCTCGGCCATCAGGGTAAAGAACTCCCGCACCGCGGGGCGTGCCGTCTGCTCGGCCACCTTCCCGTAGAAGGCCCGGCCGCGGCGCTCCAAGAGGAGTGCGTTCTTGAGAATGTCCAACGCCGTGTCCGTCTGCATGTCGTTCTCCTTCGTGCCAGGTGTCGTGTCGTCGTGGGGACGCAGTACTGTACTCGAAAACCCGTGTGACTTCGAACTTGCGTGTGCCACCGGGCTCTGTCAGGGGGGAGCATGACACGGTTCGCGGCTGGGTCGCGGGAGAACGCTCGGGGGGCTGGCGCCTGTCCCACTCCGCCGCCCATGGCCCGCCAGAACGGAGGAATGGTTGCGCTGGCGCGGAGATAGCCTACGAAGATAACGGAGCCATGTTGAGACCGCGGAGGGGAGGAACGGGATGACCCCGCAGGGAGATTGTGCCTGGTGCCACGGGAGCCTGGGGACAGCACACAATAGCACCGTCGACCAAGTCTCCCGCCGGAGCTGCGACTCTTGCCGGTGACGTGATGGAGTGCGCCTACGCCCGGCTTCCCGGGGGTCGCGGCCTACCGTGCACTGCGTGGCGTGCACCATCCGCAACACGGCACAGTCCCCACGCCGACGGCGTCAGCCGCCACGGAGTGGGGGCGTTTCAGGACCTCTCCGGCCCTGCCGGGGTGCGGCGTACCCATATCCGGATCAGCACCGAGAAGGTCGGCGGGTTGGTGCTGCTGCGCATCGACTCCATGGCTCTTGAGTTACAGGCAGGCGCGGTCTGAGCCGCGAGACCCCCGTATCCCAACGCATTTGCAGCGAACCCGGTGCGCCGTGGAGGCCGGGCAACGACCCCCTCGCTTCCGCGGGGGGCTCCTCGCGCCTCAAGACAGGTCTTTGTGGTAGTCCTGCAGCGCCTTCACCGCGCCGCGCCCCTCCCGGGTGGCGGCGATGCCGCGGGCGGCAGCCACGGCGGCCGCGGTGGTGGTGATGTAGGGCACCTTGTGCTTGATCGCCGCCTTGCGGATGTAGGAGTCGTCGGTGACCGCCTGCTTGCCGGAAGGGGTGTTGATCACCAGGTGGATCTCGCCGTTCTTGATGGCGTCGGCCAGGTTCGGCCGCCCCTCGTGCATCTTTAGGATCGGCTCCGCGGCGATGCCGTGCTCGGCCAGGAACGCCGCCGTGCCCTCGGTGGCGCGGATGCGGAAGCCCAGCTCGGCAAAGCGCCGCGCGGCCTCCAGGGCCCCGGGGCGGTCGCGCCGGGCCACGGTGAGGAGCACGGTACCCTCCAGGGGCAGGCGCTGGTTGGCGGCCTCCTGGGCCTTGAAGAAGGCCAGGCCGTAGTTGTCGGCCAGGCCCAGCACCTCGCCGGTGGAGCGCATCTCGGGGCCCAGGAGGGGGTCCACCTCGGGGAACATGTTGAACGGGAACACCGCCTCCTTGACCCCGAAGTGGGGCACCGGCCGGCGCCGCAGGTCCAGGTCGGCGAGCTTGGCCCCCAGCATCACCTGGGTCGCCAGCCGCGCCATGGGGATGTTGCACACCTTGCTCACCAGGGGCACGGTGCGGCTGGCCCGGGGGTTGGCCTCGAGGATGTAGACGGTGTCACCGGCGATGGCGTACTGGATGTTCATCAGCCCCACCACGCCCATCTCCACGGCGATCTTGCTCGTGTACTCCTCGATGGTCTCGATGTGCTTGGGGGGGATGCTCACCGGCGGGATCACGCAGGCCGAGTCCCCGGAGTGCACCCCGGCCAGCTCGATGTGCTCCATAACCGCCGGCACGAAGGCGTCGGTGCCGTCGGCGATGGCGTCGGCCTCGGCCTCGATGGCGTCCTCCAGGAACTGGTCGATGAGGATCGGCCGCTCGGGGGAGACATCCACGGCCTTCTCCATGTACTCGGCCAGCATGGCCTCATCCAGCACCACCTCCATGCCCCGCCCCCCGAGCACGTAGGAGGGGCGCACGATGAGCGGGTAGCCGATCTTCCCGGCGATGGCGAACGCCTCCTCCACGGTGCGCGCCATGCCCGAGCGGGGCTGGGGAATGCCCAGCTTCTCCATCGTCGCGTTGAAGCGCTCCCGGTCCTCGGCCCGATCGATGGTCTCGGGGCTGGTGCCGAGGATCTTCACCCCGGCGGCCTCCAGTTCGGCGGCCAGGTTCAGGGGCGTCTGCCCCCCGAACTGGACCACGGCCCCCTCGGGCCGCTCCTTATCGTAGATGGCCAGCACGTCCTCCACGGTGAGGGGCTCGAAGTACAGCTTGTCCGAGGTGTCGTAGTCGGTGGACACGGTCTCCGGGTTGCAGTTGACCATGACCGACGCGTAGCCCAGGTCGCGCAGGGCGAACGCCGCGTGCACGCAGCAGTAGTCGAACTCGATGCCCTGGCCGATGCGATTGGGCCCGCCCCCGAGCACCATGATCTTGCGCCCGGGGCTAACCGGCACCCGGTCCTCGCCGCTGTAGGTCGAGTAGTAGTAGGCGGCGTCCGTCACCCCGCTCACCGGCACCGGCTCCCAGGCTTCCACCACCCCGAGCTGGGTGCGCCGCGCTCGAACCTCTGCCTCGGGGACACCCAGGAGCTTCGCCAGGTACTTGTCGGCGAAACCGTCGCGTTTGGCGCGCACCAGCAGTTCGTCCGGCGGCAGGCCTCCGGTGTGGCCCAACAGCTGCTCTTCCAGCGTGACCAGTTCCTTCATCTGTTCCAGGAACCAGGGCTTGATGTGGGTGCGCTCGTACAGGGTCTGCACGTCGGCGCCCTTGCGCAGTGCCTCGTAGAGCTGGAACTGGCGTTCGCTGGAGGGCTCGGCCAGGAGCGCCAGTAGATCGTCCAGGGACAGGGCGTTGAAGTTCTTGGCGAACCCCAGGCCGTAGCGGCCGGTCTCCAGGGAACGGATGGCCTTCTGGAACGCCTCCTTGTAGGTCTTGCCGATGCTCATGGCCTCGCCCACGGCGCGCATCTGGGTGCCGAGCTTGTCCTTGACCCCCTTGAACTTCTCGAAGGCCCAGCGGGCGAACTTCACCACCACGTAATCCCCGGAAGGGGTGTATTTCTCCAGGGTGCCGTCGCGCCAGTAGGGGATCTCGTCCAGGGTCAGGCCGCTGGCCAGCATCGCCGAGACCAGGGCGATGGGGAAGCCGGTGGCCTTGGAGGCCAGGGCCGAGGAGCGCGAGGTGCGCGGGTTGATCTCGATCACCACCACCCGTCCGGTCATCGGGTCGTGGGCGAACTGCACGTTGGTGCCGCCGATCACTTCGATGGCATCGACGATGTCGTAGGAGTAGCGCTGCAGGCGGTCCTGGAGTTCCGGGGCGATGGTGAGCATGGGCGCGGTGCAGAATGAGTCGCCGGTGTGCACCCCCATGGCGTCCACGTTCTCGATGAAGCACACGGTGATCTTCTGGCCCTTGGCGTCGCGCACCACCTCGAGCTCCAACTCCTCCCAGCCGAGCACCGACTCTTCCACCAGGATCTGGCTCACCGGGCTGGCCGACAGCCCGCGGGTGGCGATGGTTTCGAACTCGTCGCGGTTGTAGGCGAAGCCGCCCCCGGTGCCGCCCATGGTGTAGGCCGGCCGGATCACCACCGGCAGCCCGATCTCGTCCATGAGCGCCCAGGCCTGTTCCAGGTTGGTGGCGATGCCGCTGCGCGCCGTCTCCACGCCCACCGAGGCCATGGTTTCCTTGAAGGTCTCGCGGTCCTCGCCGCGCTTGATGGCATCGAGGTTGACCCCGATCACCTGCACGCCGTACCTCTCCAGAACCCCCCTGCCGGCCAGCTCCGAGGCCAGGTTGAGGGCGGTCTGTCCCCCCAGGTTGGGGAGCAGGGCGTCGGGCCGCTCCACCTGGATGATCTCGGTCAAGGTGTCTGCGTTGAGGGGTTCCACGTAGGTGCGATCGGCCATGCCCGGGTCGGTCATGATGGTGGCCGGGTTGGAGTTCACCAGCACGATCTCGTAGCCCAGGGCGCGCAGGGCCTTGCACGCCTGGGTGCCGCTGTAGTCGAACTCGCAGGCCTGGCCGATGATGATCGGCCCCGATCCGATGATGAGCACCTTCTTCACGTCGTCCCGCCTGGGCATGAGCGTCCCTCCGACCGCGTGGTTGAAAACGGCATAGATGTCCAGAAACCCCACGCTTCATAGGGGTTCTGCAGGCAAAGGTCAAGGGCAGGGGCGGCGTGCTGCATGACCGGCGCGGCGGCTCTGCTCAGCGGTCGCCCTTGTTCTCGAAGTGCACGAAGTCGATCAGGAACACCGCCCCCAGGAACAGGGCCTTCGTCCTCACCGCCCACTCTGGCTGGAAAACCACGCCGAAGTTGTCCGCGTCCGAAAACCCCTCCTTCAGCAGGCCGCTCCACTTCTTGGTGATCCTGCCGCACTCGACCCCGTGCTGGAGGATGCGGAAGGTCCAAGGATGCAGCAGGGGCCCGAAGAGCTGGAAGGTCTCCCGGCCGGCGCCGTCGAGAACCGAGTAGACCCGGCGCAGGAGGGAGAAGCGCCGCACGATCGTGCCCAGGGACTGCCCCCGAGCGTCGAACACCTGCGCCTGGTGGAAGTAGAACCGGAACGGCCGCACCACCCGCAGCACCACCGATCGGCCCTCGGTCAGCACCGCCACCGTGAACGGGCGAAGGGCCTTCAGGAACCAGCGGAGCAGCAACGAGCCGGGCTCCTCGGCGGCCAGGTACAGCTGCCTGCCGGACTCATCCGAGACGACATAGCGGTTCACACCCTCGAAGCCGGTGAGGATCTCGCCCCATTCTTTTTGCTGCCGCACCACGAGACTACGGGCCGATGCCAAGCTCTCCACGATCAAACTCCCGGCATGGCCTGGGGGGCAACCGATTCGGGGCAGGGAGGGCGCTCCTGGCGGTCCGCGGCGGGCTCCGGTTCACCGCACCACCCCGCGTGCCCTGAGCGTTTCACGGAGCCGCTCGACCCGTCGCCGGTTGACCCCCAGGTCGGAGGTGCCGACCCGGGACGCCGAACGGACCGCCAACTCGGCGCTTCCCTCGGGAAGATGCACTTCGAGATCGTCGACGAAGCCGAACACCGCGCTGGCGCACTGGGCGTGGAGGTAGTTCGGTTGCTCGGTGACCACCGTGGTGCGGGGCAGCGCCGCGACCTCTTCGCGAACGGCCCGCCACCCGGCGTCCGGGGCGACGGCCAGGACGAACGCCTCGACCCGGTGACCCTCATCCGGCGCGTCGCTCGACACGCAGTTGGGGGACGACGGGCAGGGGCTCAGCCCGCCGCCGGAGACCCCGAGCCCGGGAGGGCGCGCCCCGGAGCAGGAGAGAATCGGCAGGACGCACAGGAGGCACGTGGCGGATTTCCAGTTTCGTGACATGTAAGCGCTTCTGTTAGGGACAACCGTTGCGTTGAGCCGTCCGGCGAAGTGGCGCTCTGTCTGCGCATGAAAACGAGGTGGCGTCTCGTTGGGTCCACTCCAAGGTATGGTCAGGCGGCAGCACGTTCACCTCGACTCACCAGGGAAACTGCTGCCACCCCCCAGTCGGTCAAAGATCAACTCCGCTGTCATCAGATCCAGATGTGCGCCCCCCGCGTTTTTGAAGCACGTGATGTCCGAGGGTGAGCCGCGGCCCGAGACGCGCCCGCCCACGAGGTCGTACAGGTCACCCAATACGTCGGCCGGTTGAATCGCACCGCTGGCGATAGGCTGCAGGATGTCGCCCACGCCGTGGAAGGCCGACTCGCGGCGATCCACGAAGAGCAATGCCCGGCGCACGGCCTCGTCGTCGGATTCGCGGGTGTCGGGCGTATACCCGCCCACGAGGTCGAGGTGAACTCCAGGCTTCAAGTTGGCCCCCAGCACCAGAGGTTCGTGGGAGCGGGTGCAGGTGCTGATGATGTCCGCCATGCGCGTCGCTGCTGCGAGGTCCTCGACCGCTTCGGACTCGATTCCGCCTCCGGTGAGCCGGGTGGCCACCTGCGCGGCGCGCTCTTGTGTCCGGTTCCAGATGAGCACTCGTCGAAGCGATGGCCGGACGGACCGGTGCGCGTGAACCAGCCGGGTCGACATTTCCCCCGCGCCAACGACAAGCAGTGTTTCAGGCTCTGCCGGGGCGAGGATCTTGGCACCGAGAGCGGAATCCGCAGCCGTACGCCAGTACGTTATTTCCGTGCCGTCCATGACAGCAAGGGGCCGCCCGTTCGTGCCATCGAACAGGACGCAGACGGCCTGCACCGCGGGCAACGTGCCGCTCGCAAGATTGGCAGGAAAGATCGTGATCAACTTGCTGGCCATATATCGGCCGCCATCGACCGCGTGGCGCACGAAGTACTGCCCCTTCTCGTCGCCGAGAAGGCCGTCCTGGACTTCGATCTTCGGCCGGCGATGGGCAGCCTCAAGGGCCGCAACCAGCATCGGAAAGGTCAAGAGGCTTCTGATTTGATCGGCACCTACGAATTGCATCGTCGCCCCCACATGAATGGTCTCCGGAGCCGATCGCTACAGGGTAATCCTGTCAAAGCAGTCGAAGTCCGTTCATCGCAGAGTTTGTGACACCGACGTCCGGCGCATTCTGCTCCAATTCGCGAAATGCCAGTTTCCCCTGCGCACGCTGCCAAAGCTCAGGCGCGCGGGAAAACGTCGTCGGCGTCTTCGGGTTGGCCATCCGCTTTGAATCCGTCGTGAAACGTTACGGTTCCCTGGGGAGCGTGCCCGTCGAAACGCAGAGCGAAAAAGACCTCCGGGGGCACTCCCTCATACACAAGACCCGGCAGGTTCTCGAACCCGAACCTCTGATAGTAATCCGGGTGTCCCACGAGACAACACCCTTGCGCCTGCATGGCTTCCAGCCGGGAAAGCCCTTCCCGTATGAGGGCTGCGCCGATTCCCTGCCCCTGGTACTCCGGCAACACCGAAACGGGCCCCAGGCCGTACCAGTGCCGGGTGCCGTCGGAGATGGTCAAAGGAGAGAAGGCAATGTGCCCCACCACACGGGCATCGACTTCGGCGACCCGGGATAGGGTGAGGGCCTGTGCGGAACGCAGTGCCTCGATGATGAATTGCTCCGTATGGTCGCTTATCTCCAGAGCCTTGAACGCCGCTACGGTCAGATCGGCTATGGTGGTGACATCGGCGTCCGTCTCGTTTCGGATGGCGATTGTAGGGGGCATGGCACTCCTGTTCCCCTTTCTGGCCAACGCCAGGGGGGGCAGGCACGGCAAGGAGTGGGAGCGAGGCGCGAGCGGGCGCTGTTTGCCGTCGCCTGCACCCCCTTGTCGGGCAACCGTTGGCACCGAGCAACATCCGGAGACCCCGTTCCTCCTTTTCCTGGCCCCCCACCGCCTGCTGCGTCGCACGACGTCGGTTGGCCCGTTCATTCTCCGCTCAGAGCCGTGCCGCGAGGCTAGCTGGCTGAGGATTTCTGCTGCGCGTCTTTTACGCAGACCCCAACTTCTCGAGCACCTCGTCGGTCGCTTGGACGTCGCCGAAGGTAACCAGGAACTTGCCCAGCGTGTGGTTATGCAGCGTATCCGTCTGGTCAGCGTTGGCGTCTGAGACCATGATCGTGCGGTAGCCCCACATGGCGGCGTCACGTGCCGTCGACTCGCAACACGTGCTGGTGGCGACGCCAGTGATGAGGAGCGTGTCAATGCCGTGCGTGCGCAGCAGGCCATCGAGTTCCGATGGATATGGAATGAACGCCGAGTAGCGGTACTTGATCGCGATTTTGTCCTCGGGCAGCACCTCGCAGGTGGGGTAGAGGGGAAATCCATCACCGGACGGCGCCAACAGTGTCTGACGCTTCGCCCAGCCTGCCGCGCTCATCGCTTCCTGGCGGTTGGCCCAGTCCTGCGGGTCCGCAAAGCGCGCTTCGGTCTGGATCCAGATCACGGTCCCGCCAGCGGCCCGCATGGCCTGGGCCAAACGGTTGATGTTGGGCACGATCGTCCGCGCCTCGGGCGCACAGGCTGGCATGCCGTCGGCGACGAAATAATGTTGCATGTCGACGACGACGAGCGCCGTCCTGCGGGCCTCCAGCGTGTCGTAGGCGTTGAGTCGGCCGTCACGGGTTTGCTTCGCCTCGTTCACGAACCAGGGATCAATGTTCACCGTGTGCACGATGCGCTCCGCATAAAGGAAATGTCGTGTGATGAGGCCTTGTTGGTCGAAGAGGAGATGGAGATCGCCCCCGTTCGCAGCTGCATTCTTGCACCCCTAGTCGGGGTGTCGGTCGGAGTATTTTGTGCCCAACGCTGAGCGTCAGTGGTTACTGGAAGCGCGCGAGCGCTGTAAGTAATCCGCTGCACGCTTTTGTTAGCGATCTAGGCAACTGGGCCCCTTTTCTTTATGTAACCAAACTCAACGAGAACATATCTTGCGACCATGAGGCTGGAGACTATAACCAGAAGTGCGATTGGAACAGGGTTCCACTTGTAGAATTCACCGAGTGTGTACAACCTAATTCGATTAGCCTCAAGAAGAATGGAGAAGCCAATGTAAGCGATGCTGACATTGGCTAACACTCTGTGGCGAAGCAGCAGTCCAATTGCTAGGGCGATAGTCACCAAGATTATCAAACCGCCTACGTCCGTTATCAGATGAGGCACACCGCCGCCCATTCTTCGCCAAGCCATCCATGGACGCCAAACGTCCAGAAAATTGGTAAGACTTAAGACAAACATCCAAGCGGAGGCAGTCACAAGTGTGAAGTTTGGCTTATTGAATTTCATTTCTTTGCTTTCGCTAACAGGTGTTAGGCCGAATCGGCCTATCTAGGTGGTTAGGCCGATTCGGCCTAACCAGAATTAGTTTGTATTCGGCCTAATCCGCTGTAGCCGTCGTGCATGTGGGGGCGGTCCCCCGCGGCGCGCGAACCAGAAAAAGCCGCGTACGCCTCTCGGGGCGTCGCGGCTCGCGGATCTGGGTGCGGTGCAGGTCGGTCACGGTGTCTCCCCCTTCGGTCCCTCTTCTATCGCGTCCGGCACCCTGTGGTCAATCGGCGCCCCCCCTATGGTGCCTCCCTACGTGCCCCAGTGGGGCCGCTCGGCGATCCACTCCTGCACGGTTGGGCCGAGCCACCCCTCGAGGCCCCTGGCCAGGTAGAACCGGGGGATCAGCAGGTCGTCGTCCGGGGCGATGAAGCCGTCCCGCACGGCGGCCTGCGCCAGCGCGGTGTCGGGGTAGATGCGGATCCCCGCGGTGAGCCGCAGCTGGTCCAGCTGCAGGGCGTCGGCGAAGGCGAGGGTTTCCAGGACGGTTTCCCGGGTTTCCCCGGGTCCCCCGAGAAGCAGGAACCCGAGCCTGCGGATGCCGTGGCGGGCCAGCAGTTGCGCGGCCGCGACCACCTCTGCGGGGGTGTAGGTCTTGTTGAGGTTGCGCAGGAGCCGGGCGCACCCGCTCTCGAACCCCAGGCTCACCTCCACGCACCCGGCGGCGGCCATGGCCTGGACCAGTTCTTCGTCGATGTGGCCCGGGTAGAGGATGCAGCGCCAGCGGATGCCCAGCTCGGCGCGCTGGAGGTCGGCACACAGCGCCTTGGCGTAGGGCAGGGGGATGTTGAAGACGTTGTCGACGAAGTAGAAGCTGCGGAACCCGGCCTCCACGTGCCGCGCGAGCCCTTGGACCACCGCCGCGGGCTGCCGGGTGCGGATCGCGGTGCCTTCCACGGACGCGGTGGAGCAGTAGCTGCAGTTCATCGGGCACCCGCGCCGCGCCTGGAACGGCACCCAGGTATCCGCGGTGCGGGACCCGGCCGACCACAGGGAGGGGTCGGGCAGGGGCAGGGTGTCGAGCAAGGCGTCGTGGGGGCTTCGGCTTCCCGCACCAAAGCCGGGGGCGTACAGCCCGGGGATTCCTGCCAGGTCCGACCCCCGTTGCAGGCGATCCAGCAGGGCGGGGAAGGCGGTTTCCCCCTCGCCGTGGATGCCCATGTCGGCCTGCAGGTAGTCGAGCATGGCTTCCGGGTACATGCTGTACCCGGCGCCGCCCAGGACGATGGGGGCGGTCGAGAGGCTGCGGCAGCAGGCGATCGCCGCCTGCACCGGGGGCAGCAGCAGCCGGGGGTCGGCCATGTCCTGGCCGTCGACGTTGCGCACCGAGACCCCGATGACCGCGGGCTGTAGCCGCTGGACGGCCTCGCGGAGCAGGGCGCTGCCGCCGTCCTCTGCGCCCATCAGGTCGAGCAGCTCCACCGGGTGACCCGCCGCCCGGGTGGCCACGGCGACGCAGTTGAGCCCCAACGGCAGGGGGACCATATTGAGCGTTTCCGTGTTCGCCGAAACCAGGAGTACGTTCATGGGCCACCCGTTAGCGATATGCCCGGCCACTCGGCGCACGCTGGCAAGACCCGCCCCTCTCTTCCGGGGTATCCGGGGCGCCCTGGCCGAGCCAACAGGGAGACCCGCGGACGCCCGGCGCCGCCGCGCTAGCCGAAGTGGCAGACGTAGTGCAGGGTTTCGATGACTTCGATCTCGAAGCTGCTGTCTCCCGGCACGCGGAACTCCTGACCGGCGGCGTAGTCCGCCCAGGCGTCCTCCCCGGCGAGGCGCACCCGGCAGCTGCCCTTGACCAGTTCCATGAGCTCCGGTGCGCCCGTGCTGAAAGTACGGGTGGCGGGAAAGACCACGCCCACCGACTTCTTGGTGCCGTCAGCGAGCAGCACGGTGTGGCTGACGCAGCCGCCGTCGAAGTAGACGTTGGCTTCCTTGAGGACGGTGACGTTTTCGATCTGACGCATGGAGTCTCCGGATGGATGGGGAAAGGGGGGCGGCGACAGGCGCTGCTCTGTCGCCATGCCCGGGGGCGAGGCCGCCCGGCGAGCTCACGACAATCTACCTCTGAAGTCCTCGTAGCCGAAGCGCCGCACCACCGCCACCTCCCCCGTGTCCGGTTCGAAGGTGCAGATGGCCGGCAGCTGGATGCCGTTGAACGCGGTGTTCTTGACCATGGTGTAGAGGGCCATGTCCCCGAAGGCGAGGCGGTCGCCGGGCGCGAGGGGCGTATCGAAGGACCAGTCGCCGATGACGTCGCCGGCCAGGCAGGAGGGGCCGGCCAGGCGCACCGTGTGGGGTTTCTCGCCGGGCTCGGCGGCGCCGAACAGGGGCGGGCGGTAGGGCATCTCCAACACGTCGGGCATGTGGCAGGCCGCAGAGGTGTCGAGAATCGCGATGTCCACCTGGTTGTGGATCACGTCGAGCACCTGGGTCACCAGAACCCCGGCGTTGAGCACCACCGCCTCGCCGGGCTCCAGGTAGACCTGCACGCCGTACTTCTCCTGGAAATGCCCGATCAGCGCCACCAGGCCGTCGAGGTCGTAGCCCTCGCGGGTGATGTGGTGCCCGCCCCCCAGGTTGAGCCACTGCATCCCCGGCAGGTACTCCCCGAACTTCTCCTCGAACACCCGGGCGGTGCGCTCCAGGGGCTCGAACAGGTGCTCGCACAGGGTGTGGAAGTGCAGGCCGGCGATGCCCGCCAGGGAGCGGCCCTCGAACTCCGCCCGGCGAATGCCCAGGCGCGAGCCCGGGGCGCAGGGGTCGTAGAGGGGGGTGTGGCCCTCGCTGTGTTCGGGGTTCACCCGCAGGCCCACCGAGACCCCGGAGTCCTGCCACAGGGGACGGAAGCGCTCCAGCTGGGCGAAGGAGTTGAAGCAGAGGTGGTCGGAGGTGGTGAGCAGTTCGCGCAGGTCGGCGGCGGAGAACGCGGCGGCGAAGCTGTGCACCTCGCGGCCGAACGCCTCGCGCCCCAGGCGCGCCTCCCAGGGGGAGCTGGCGCACACCCCGTGGAGGGTCTGACGGATCAGGGGGAACGCGCTCCACATGGAGAACGCCTTCAGCGCCAGCAGGATCTTCGCGCCGCTGCGCCGCTGCACGGCATCGAGGACGGCGAGGTTGGCGCGCAGCCGGCCCAGGTCCAGAACGTAGGCTGGCGTGGGCGCCTGGGCGAGGATCTGCCCCAGGTGCTCCGGGTTCACCCCGCCGCTCCGACGTTCACAGCCGCAGCCACTGCTCCCCCTCCACCGCGACCCAGGGCAGGCCGCACTCGGCGAGGGTGGCGAGGAACGGGTCGGGGTCGAACTGCTCCATGTTGAACACCCCCTCGCCGCGCCACTGGTCGGTGAGCATCATCATCGCCCCCACCACCGCGGGTACCCCGGTGGTGTAGCTGATGGCCTGGGAGTTGGTCTCGGTGTAGGCCTTCTCGTGGTCGCAGATGTTGTAGATGTACACCTGCTTCGGCTGGCCGTCGACCACCCCCTTGGCGACCACGCCGATGCAGGTGCGGCCCTTGGTCAGCGGGCCCAGGCTGCTGGGGTCGGGGAGCACCGCCTTGAGGAACTGCAGGGGCACGATCTGCTGGCCCTGGAACTCCACCGGGTCGATGCGGGTCATGCCCACGTTCTGCAGCACCTCCAGGTGCTTGAGGTAGTTGTCGGAGAAGGTCATCCAGAACTGGGCTTTGCGGATGCTGGGGAAGTGCTTGACCAGGGACTCCATCTCCTCGTGGTACATGCGGTAGATGCCCAGGGGGCCGATGCCCTCGGGGAAGTGGTAGTCGCGGCGGGTCTTCAGGGCCGGGGTCTCCACCCACCGGCCGTCCTCCCAGTGGCGGCACGGGGCGGTGATCTCGCGGATGTTGATCTCGGGGTTGAAGTTGGTGGCGAACGGCTGCCCGTGGCTACCCGCGTTGGCGTCGATGATCTCCAGTTCCTGGATCTCGTCCAGATATTGCTTGGCAGCCAGGGCGGTGAACACGTTGGTGACCCCAGGGTCGAAGCCGCTGCCCAGCAGCGCCATCAGGCCCTTCTCCCGAAAGCGCTCATGGTAGGCCCACTGCCAGCTGTACTCGAACTTGGCGGTTTCCAGGGGTTCGTAGTTGGCGGTGTCCAGGTAGTCGACGCCGGTCTCGAGGCAGGCGTCCATGATGGTCAGGTCCTGGTACGGCAGGGCCACGTTGAGCACCAGTTTGGGCTTCTCGGCGCGGAGCAGCTCCACCAGTTGGGGCACGTTGTCGGCGTCCACCTGGGCGGTGGCTATGGGGCGCTGGATCTCGGCGGCGATGGCGTCGCACTTCGACCGGGTGCGGGACGCCAGGGTGATCTCGGTGAACACGTCGGCTGCCTGGGCGCACTTGTGGGCCACCACGCGGCCCACGCCGCCAGCGCCGATGATCAGGACCTTGCTCATGACTCCCTCCAGAGGATGTTGCGGGGCGGGGCGCCGCCAGCCGGAGCCGGGCTCACACCCCGTTGCCGGTGCTCTCATGGTAGGTGTAGCCGCGCAGCCCGGTCTCGTAGGCGCTGGTGACCGCGCGGCGTTGTTGACCGTTGATCACGCCGTCGCGCACCGCGCGTTCGGCCTTTTCCCGGAAGCGCTGGACCAGCTGGCGGGGGTCGTACTCCACGTAGGAGAGCACGTCCTGCACCGAATCGCCGTCCAGTTCGCGGACATACTCGATCTCCCCCCCGGGGCCGATGCGCACGCTGGCCACGTGGGTGTCGCCGAGCAGGTTGTGCAGATCCCCCAGGGTTTCCTGGTAGGCGCCCACCAGGAACACGCCCACCAGGTAGTCTTCGCCGGGCACCAGCTCATGGAGGGGCAGGGTGCGGCCCACCTCCCGCATGCGGTTGAAGCGGTCGATCTTGCCGTCGCAGTCGCAGGTGATGTCCGAGATGATCGCCTGGCGAGTGGGGGGCTGGTGCAGGCGGTGAATCGGCATCACCGGGAACACCTGCTGGATGGCCCACACGTCGGGCAGGGACTGGAACACGCTGAGGTTGCCGTAGTAGACGTCGCTGAGGGTCTCTTCCAGGCCCTCGAAGTCCCGGGGTACGTGGCGCAGGTCCTCCACCAGGCGCTGCATGCGCTGCATCGCGAACCAGAAGATGCGCTCCACCAGGGCCCGCTCGCGGATGCCCATCTGCCCGCCCTTGAACAGGTCGCGTGCCTCGTCCCGGTAGTAGATGGCGTCGTGGTAGAACTCCTGCAGGTTCTTCACATCGACCCGGGCGGCGGTCTCGTGGATGTTGCGGGTGATCACCCCGGCATCTTCCGGAAGTTCCGGCAGACCCCGGTCGCGGACCAACCGGCTCGCCGCCAGTACGTTGAATACCAGCACCGAGTAGTAGGCTACCGTGGCGCGCCCCGACTCGGTGACCAGGGTGGGGTGTTCGATCCCCGACTCGTCCATGATCTGCTGCACCACCTCCACAACGTCCCGGCAGTACTCGTCCAGGGAGTAGTTGCAGCTGGAGGCGAAGTTGGTGTGGGAGCCGTCGTAGTCCACCGCCAGCCCGCCCCCCAGGTCGAGCATACCCATGGGGGCCCCCTCCTGGCACAGGCCGGCGTACACCCGGCACGCTTCCATCAAGCCGGTGCGGATCTGGCGGATATTGGGGATCTGGGAGCCCAGGTGGTAGTGGAGCAGTTGCAGGCAGTCGAGCATACCGGCGTCCCGCAGGGTGTCCACCACCTCCACCACCTGGCTGGTGTTGAGGCCGAACACGCTCAGATCCCCTGCCGACTCGCGCCAGTGGCCTCCGCCGGTGGCGGAGAGCTTGATGCGTACCCCCAGCACCGGCTTCAAGCCCATCTGTTTTGACAGGCGCAGGATCAGGGGGATCTCCTCCATGGTTTCCAGAACGATGATGCAGTTGAGCCGGATCATGCGCGCGTACAGCGCCAGGCGGATGAACGTCTCGTCCTTGTAGCCGTTGCAGATCAGCAGGGCCTCGGGGTCGTCCAGGTAGGCCATGGCGGCGATCAGCTCGGCCTTGCTGCCGGCCTCCAGGCCGTGGTGGTACTGGCCGCCGAAGGAGGTGATCTCCTCGATGACCTGCTGCTGCTGGTTCACCTTGATCGGAAACACTCCCCGGAAGCGGCCCCGGTAGCCGTACTCCTGCATGGCGCCGGTGAAGCTGTCGTTGAGCAGTCGCACCCGCGAGGCGAGGATGTCTTCGAAGCGCAGCAGCACCGGCAGATCCTGGCCGCGCTCGCGCAGGCCGCTGATGATCTCGGTGAGGCTGGCGCAGGCGTCGGGGTTGGCGGCGTCGGGGCAGACACACACCTCTCCGGAGTCGGCGATGCGGAAGTACCCGGCACCCCAGCTGTCGACACCGTACACGTCCTGGGCCCGTTCGGTGGTCCACTTGTCCTGCAGCAGGTCGATGGCCTTCATGGCACCTCGTCTCGGGTGCAGTCTGCCTGCACCCTGGCGGCCCGCAACCCGCCTCATCCGGCGGGTTACTGAAACAGACTTGACTACTCCGTTTCGCCGCCCAGGTCAACGATTATCGGGTTTTCGGGGGGCGCCGGACCCCCTGACGCGCGGGAGGGGCTGCCCGCGGGGACAGCCCCTCCGGGGTCGGCTGACGATCGGTACTACAGGGCGTAACCACGTTCCTCGTGCTGGGTGATGTCCAGCCCCCGGGTCTCCTCCTCCGGCGGCGTGCTTGCGGGAACCACGGACTGGGGTCGGGAGAGATGTTTCGAAACGGGAAGGTCTTGCGGGGTTTTCCGGGGAGTACGCGAGCCGGGGGCAACCGGCCTGCGGGTGCCGCGGGGGCGGCGGCGCGTTGCGGCGGGCCTAGTCCCGAAACCGCCGC
>JARGFW010000260.1 GCA_029211085.1 Deferrisomatales bacterium
CCTGCGACTGGGGCCCTGCGTCTCGTCGCCGGCACGGACCCCGGTTACGGACCCGGCCTCGAGGACACCGCCGACCGGGCGCTCTCCGGCACGGAAGCCCTCTCCCAACTGGCCGCCGCCGGCCTGCCCCAGGCGCTCCGGGCGCGAGCCGAGGCGGCGCTGATCGCCCACGTCGACCCTGCGGTACCCCAGGCGTCGCTGGCGGCCACTGAGTTTGGCTTCGCCCTGGCGGTGAGTGCTGCGGTCGAGGCCCTGGGGCCGACGACCCTATCCACCTCGCCCCTGCCCCTGCCTTGCCCCACCCCGGACTGCCGTCACGAGAACCTGCTGGCCCGGTTGCGGGGCGCCCTGGTGCGGGTCACGGACCTGCCCCCCGAGGCGGTCACTCCCCTGGGGGTGGCGCTGGTGCGCAGTCTCGCCGAACCAGCAGCCACCCCGCCCGATCTGGAACTCACCGGCCACGGTACCGGCAGGGATGCCGACGGCACTCTTCGGGTGCGGGTGTTGGCCGGGCGGCGGGTGCCGGGTTGCCGCGAGGGCGAACGCCTGGTGTTGCTGGAAACCAACCTGGACGACCTGCAACCCGAGATCGTCGCCACCCTCATCCCGAGTTGCCTGGCGGCCGGCGCGGTGGATGCCTGGCTGACCCCTGTACTGATGAAGAAGGGGCGCCCCGCCCAGGTTCTGAGCGCGCTGTGCATGCCCGGGGCGTGGGTAGGGGTGGAGCAACTGCTGTTTCGGGAATCTTCCACCCTGGGCGTGCGCCGCACCGAGATCGGGCGTACCGTTCTTTCCCGGCACTTGCATCGGGTAGACACCCCCTGGGGCCCGGTGACCGTGAAACTGGGGCTGGCCGCAGGCGTCCCCGTAAACTGCGCCCCCGAGTTCGAGGACTGCCGCCGTCTGGCCGAGGCGGCTGGGGTGCCGCTGAAGCAGGTGTACGCGGCAGCGTTGGCGGCCGTGGCGGCCGCCCCGTTGGGGCCGGAAAATTGACAGTTGGGCAGGGGCCTCCCTACAATTTCGCGCCAGCCACGAAGCACTGGACCGGGGGTGGAGCGTGAACACCCACTGCGGCATCAAGTCGTGGCCCGAGGAGGATCGTCCTCGGGAGAAACTCCTCGCTCACGGGGCTGCCAGCCTGAGTTCGGCGGAACTCCTGGCGATCCTGTTGCGCACGGGCGGTTCCGGAGGCACCACCGCCATGGACGTGGCCCGGGATCTGTGGCAGCGCAACCAGCAGGACTGGGGCCAGTTGGCCCAGGCCAGTGCCCGGGAACTAGCCCGCCAGCCCGGCATCGGCCCGGCCAAGGCCGCAGCCCTGGTAGCGGCATGCGAGATCGGCAGGCGGCTGTCGCTGCGCCCGCTGGAACGGGAGGAGCCGTTTCGGGCCAGCCGCCAGGTGTATGATCACTACGCCGGCCGCCTGGCCCACCTGCGCAAGGAGAGCTTCTATTGCCTGCTGCTCGACGCCCGCAACCGCTACCTGCGCGAGGAACGCATCAGCGAGGGTTCCCTCACGGCGTCTCTGGTGCATCCGCGGGAGGCGTTTCGCAGCGCCGTGCGGGAGGCGGCCAGCGCAGTGATCTTCGCCCACAACCACCCCAGCGGCGACCCGTCTCCCAGCGCCGAGGACAGCCACCTCACCCAGCGACTGTGGGAGGCCGGCCGGGTGCTGGGCATCCGGGTGCTGGACCACGTCATCGTCGCCGGAGAACGCTTTTACAGTTTCGCCGACGAAGGCGCATTCCCCGGCGAGTGACCTCATCCCGCCACCAGAAAGGAACGGTATGACCCATCGACTGCGGGCAGCCCTGTTGCTGCTGCTGACCCTTGCCCTGCCGCCTGCCGCCTGGGCCTTTCCCACGGTGTTCGTCGAAGCCGTGAAGCTGTACAACACTCCCGACCTGGAAAGCTTGGCCCCGGGGCTGCGCTCCATGCTCGCCAGCCGGCTGGAAGGCGACGGCTACGTGGTGCATGCCGAGGGAGACTCTCCGAAAGGCGCCGGGGACTGGCTGGTGCGCACCTCGATCACCCGGCTGGGCTCCACCTATAGCCTGGATGCCGCTCTGATCTCGGCAGACGGAGCCGCCGAGGGTGCCCGCAGCTATGAGACCACCGACAAGCCGGACGACCTGGTCCCGGCCCTGGACAAGGTGGCCGAGCGGTTGCGTCAGGAACTCACCCGCCCGGCGAATCGGCCGCTCGCAGCCGCCCCTGCTCCGGTTGCAGTCCCCACCACAGCCCCAGCAGTGGTTTCACCTCCTGCCGCAGCCGCGGCCCCCGTGGCGCCGCAGGTGGCGGCGCCCGCTGCCACCACACCGGCCAATCTGCAAAGCGCCCTGGAACGTCAGCGCACCGGCCCCGAGATCCTTGGCGAAGGGTTGAGCCTGGCGGTGGCCGATGCCGACGCAGACGGCAACCTCGAGGTTCTGGTGCTCACCGGTGACTCGATCATCGCGTTTCGAGACCGCGGGGGAGAACTGGTCCAAGTCTGGGAGAACCCGGCGCCCCAGCAGTTCACGCCGACGACCATCTCCGCGGGTGATCTGGACGGCAATGGCATCCCGGAACTGTTCCTCGCCGGCACCCGCGACCACTCGCCGACCACCCAGGCGCTGGAGTGGTTCGGCTCGGCCCTGGTGCCAAAAGGGGATCGGTCCTATGGGTTCTTGCGCGCGGTTCCCCACCCGGACCAGGGCGTATTGCTGTTGGGGATGGCCGCGGGTACGGGCAAGGATCTGTTCGACCGCGGAGTACGCCGCTTCCGCTGGGATGGCTCCGGCTACCGGGAGGACGGCAGGTACCCGGTGAGTGAACGGGCCGTGGGAGCGAACCTGGACTTCCTGCGTCTAGGCAACAAGCAGCAGGTGTTCACCGTGATCACCACCCAGGCGGATCGGGTACAGGGTTTCGACGCCGGCGGCACCACGGTGTTCGAGATCGATGACCAGGTGAAGGGAACGAAGATCAAACTGTTCGGTCTGGAACACACGGCTGGGACGCAGGACGAGGATATCGTACAGATCTCCGGGAAGACCGTGGGCTATCGTGCCCCCTCGGGGGAGGACTTCGTACTGGTCCATAAGAATGGCGGCGGCATCGGGCGGCTGTTCGCTCGGATCGCTAGTTTTTCCAACGGGCGCATCTTGGCCTACCGGTGGGACGGCGTCGGCCTCTCCAACGCCGCCCAGAGCCCCAAGTACAGCGGTTTCTTTGCCGACATCGGCCTGGCCCCCGCCACCGCCGGGCACGGGGCGACCCTGTACGCCGCCCTGGTAAGCGACAAGGCCGGGTTCAACCAGGGACAACTGACTCGAGTGGTGGCCTACGACCTGCCCTGATCCGACCCCCGCTGCCGACGGATGGGCAAACAGCGCCTGGGCAGGATGCGGAAGCGGCCTGCTGGAATCGGTTGACAGGGGGCCGGCGGCCCGTATAATGCCGCTTTCCTTTCGGCGGTGTAGCTCAGCTGGTTAGAGCATACGGCTCATATCCGTAGTGTCCGGGGTTCAAGTCCCTGCACCGCCACCACAAGAGAGTCCGGCAACTGCCGGTACGATATGAAAGGCCCCGGATCTCCGGGGCTTTTCTTTTGCCTGTTGTCCAACACCGTCCAGCCCGATACGTTGGGTTTCGGGACTTCAAGGGGTTGCCTTCGGGCCGTCACCCCCCACCCGGCCGAGTCACGGTGGGCATGGGGTTCCTCCCACGAGGTCTGCAGACACCAAAGCGCCTGGAGAGATCGTTCATTCGCAACCCGTGAATCCCGGGAGGTGGAACATGGAGGCGGAAGAAATCGGCAGAATGCGCGAGCGAAACGGGGAGGAGCGATCAGACCTTGTGCCGGGGCGGGCGGGGTGGATCAGAACAGCACGGAAGGTTTGCCCAGCAATCCTGGAGGACCGCTCCGGGGACCCGAATTAGACACGGGACCGACGTGAGGGACCCTGACGCCGGGCTCACCACCCTTGGCCAGTACACCAAATGGTTCGTTCGCCATCCATAGCGAAAACCGCCATTTTAGGCAAACGTCGCACACGGAGGTTCGCCCATGCTAGCCGACACCATCGACGTTCTGGCCTCAAGAGGGCGGCACTGCTGCGCCGCCAAGGACCTCACATAGCGCACTTCTGGCCGCGGAAAGCCGTCATGAGTTCGAAGCGGCTTTCGAGTTCGTCCTGGAGGCGCTGATCGCCAGGTTGCCCGGCGAACCTTGGTGGGGGAGCCGTTGAGCCGCCGATTGCGGCGTACCCAGGAAGGAAAGCGTGCAGCCACTTCCCCTTCTCTGCGACGCCGACAAGGTCAGGTCGGTCCCGCCCCAGCTCGTTGCTGCCCCCAGCGCTCTTCCGCACAAACGCACCCTTGCCTTCCGAACGTCCCCTTGCCTTCCCCGGGAAGGGACGCCTAGCTCGGACGCCTACCGGTAGTACCGCCCGCGGTAACCGCGGTAGTAACCGTAGTTGGAGTTCCGATCGCGCTCTACCGTGTTGTTGTACTTCTGGGTCTGCAGACTGGCATCGAACTTCGCCTTGTCGGCTGCCGCATCGCGCGCCTCCTTGGCTTTTGCCTCCGCATCGATCTCCGCCGCGACCGCAGCCGCTTCCTCCTTGGACTGTTCCTTCACGTCCATGAGCACGTCCTGGTGCTTCAGGACGGCGCCCTTGGCGGCCTCCATGTTCACGCCCATGCCGACCGCAAACCCCGAGCGCACCTGCCCGTACTTGTCCTTTTCGACGTCCACATAGATCGTGTCGTCGAACACCGCCGCCACCGTGCCGTTACAGATAAACTCGCCGGAGGTGGAAAATACCGAGACCGGCGCCTTCTCCTCGAACTCCCCTCGCATGATCACGGCAACGAAGCGGGGTGGGGTGGAAGCCTTGCGCGAGATCACGGCTGCGGCCTCGGCCACGGGTCCATCCCCGGCCGGAGCCTGGGCTTCGACAGGGGGACGGAACCACTTCTCGTAGAATTTCTGGAGCTCCCCGCTCTCCTGCATCTCGCCCACGGTCTTGTTGATGAAATCCAGGAAACCGGGATCGCCGCGGGACATGCCCAGCACATAGGGGATCTCCGCGATCTGGAACGGTGGCACTTCCCACTCGCCTTTCGGCAGCAGGGGCAGCAGCACCGGCAGGATCGAGATGTCCCCGGCGCCGGCGTCCACGGACCCGTCCGTGAGCGCCTCGAGCGCCGGGCGGTAGTCCTCGAACGGCACCGCGGTGGCGCCGGACAGGGAATCACCCACTGCCAGTTCGGCGACCGTGCCCTTGCCTACTGCGATCTTCTTGCGATCCAGGTCGCCGATGCTCTTGACCGTCCCCGTGCGGGTCAGGAAGCCCACGCCGGTGGTCAGATACACCTCGCTGAAGGCGACGACCATGCCGGTGTCCGGGTTCGGGGTCACGTTGGCCGCCACCAGGTCGACGCTGCCGTCCAATAGCAAGGGGATCCGGGACTTCTGGTCCACCGGCTGCAGTTTAAGCTTGACCCCGAGTTTGCTCGCGATCGCCTTGGCCACATCCACGTCGAAGCCGACGAGCTCGCCGGTCGCGTCGTCCAGAAAGCCGAACGGGGGCACCCGGTACTTGACCCCCACCACCAGCTCGCCCTTTTCCTTCACCTTCTTCAGGGTGTCCGCCGCCTGTGCGGGCCCGGCCAGGAGTCCGGCGAGAAGCAGCCCGATGATGGCTGCTGTCACTTTCCTCATGAACTCACTCCCTTCCCACGTGATGACGGTCGACTTTCCGTATATCTGACTAAGGCTCTATTCCTTGCTGCCGGGCGCCGGGGTCTTGTTTGCGGACACCGGTGTAGCGCCGCCGCCATCCCCAGTGCGATTCCAGCCCGTGTGGAGCGATCCCCCTGAACCGGTTCATGCTCTCTCCCCTCGTTGCAGACCCACCGTTTACCCACCCCCCCCGCCGGGGCGCCGGTATGGAAACGACTCCCCCGCGGCCGCTCAGCCGGCGGTCTCGTCCGACAAGCCTGCGGCTGCCGCTTCAGCGAAACCCCACAAAAACCCGTGGGGTTCCATTCTCCGGAGCATGAACCCAAGCCATCACCAGGAAGAACACGAGTACGATGGCTGTCGCACGGGTGAACCGGACGGACCGCGTCAGGGGACCTCCCCCAAACCGGGGGCTCCACACCGACTCACATCCAGCCGGGCAGCAGCCTACCGTTGTGCACCTCGCTGCACAAGCCCCAATTCGGGGGATTCTAGGAGGAAAACCCACTCGAAGACTGTCCGCCAGAGGTTGACCTAGCCTTCCCCCACCCTGCCCGCCGCCTCGTGTCCGCAGCGCCGCTAGAACTGGCAGGAAACCAGCGCGGCCGGCAGGAACTGGTTCGCACTGCCCCGGCCGCCCACCAACGGGCGGTCTGCCGCGCCCAGAGGGCGACGGCAAGGACCACGACAGCCCACCACTCGGCCCTGATCCCCGTCGCGAGACCTCCCCCTGCGCGGACCACCTGACAGCCGCAGATGAGGAGAACGACCGCCAGCTGGACCACCAGGGCAGAACGCCTTGCGAGCTCCTTCACCGGCCGGCTCCTCCTCGCCCACCAGACGACCGCCTCCTATGCGCTTCGTGTTCCGCAGGCCAGGGTTTTGCTTACAGCTTCCTCCACACGCCGCCTCGCGGCGGACGCAGTTGCCGTTCGGCTAGCGGTTCCCGTCACCAGGGCCCGCAGAAACTTTTTCCCTGCAAGTCACTTACCGGTTCGCTTTTGCTCCCCGGTTGACAGCGCCGGTCTCGGCGCTGCGCGCCATGCCCAGCGCACAACGAGAAAAGGCCGACTCGGAAGAGTCGGCCTTGATATTCCTGGAGCGGGAAACGGGATTCGAA
>JARGFW010000261.1 GCA_029211085.1 Deferrisomatales bacterium
GCCATCACCGAGTTCACCAGATGCCCGGTGCGGATGTGGATGCGCTTGATCTTCTGGATCAGTTCGGGAGAGAGCATGGGGGCCGATGTCAGGTATCAGGTATCAGGTATCAGTTTACGATTCACGATTCACGGCCTCATGGCACCGGCACGCCGTCGAAGATGCGCTGGATCACCGCATCGGGGGTCACGTCTTCGGCCTCGGCTTCATAGGTCAGCAGTACCCGGTGGCGCAACACGTCAGGGGCGATGGATTTGACGTCCTGGGGGGTGACGTAGCCGCGGCCCTGCAAGAAGGCGTAGGCCTGGGCGGCGGTGGTGAGAAAGATGCTGGCCCGGGGGGAGGCGCCGTACTGGATGTACCCGGCCACCGGGATCCCGAAAGCGGCGGGGTCGCGGGTGGCTGCGACCAGATCCACCACGTAGTCGAGGAGTTTCTCATCCACGAACACCTGGCGGATCAGTGCCTGGATGTCACGGAGTTCCGTCACGCCCAGCACCGGGCTCACAGTCACCGCTGCGCCCAGACTCTCGCGGCGCACGATCTCCTTCTCCTCGGCCTTGTCCGGGTAGCCCACCAGAACCTTGAGCATGAAGCGGTCCACCTGGGCCTCGGGCAGGGGGTAGGTGCCCTCCTGCTCGATGGGGTTCTGGGTGGCCAGCACCAGGAACGGGTCCGGCAGGGGGAAGGTCTCCTCGCCGATGGTCACCTGGCGCTCCTGCATCGCCTCCAGCAGCGCCGACTGAACCTTGGACGGGGCGCGGTTGATCTCGTCGGCGAGGACGATGTTGTGGAACACCGGCCCCTTCTTGACCGTGAAATCCCCGGTCTTGGGCCGGTAGATCTCGGTGCCGGTGAGGTCGGCGGGGAGCAGGTCGGGGGTGAACTGGATACGTTTGAACGACGCGCTCACCGCGTCGGACAGGGTCTTTACCGCCCGGGTCTTGGCCAACCCCGGCACTCCCTCGATGAGCACATGGCCACGGGTGAACAACCCGATCAGCAAGCGGTCCACCAGGGCGGCCTGGCCGACGATGGCCCGGCCCACCTCGGCCCGCACCCGCTGCACCAACTCTCCCCGGGCCTGGATCAATTCGGTCGTCTGCTGGATCAAAGCCGTTCCCTCCGCTGCTGGCCGACACCGCGCCGGTTGGTGGTTTTGTGGGCAGAGTGTATACCCGAAAAATTAGAGACCGCTTAAACCCCCGACGGGGGGAGGTACTGACAAACTACTCAGGTACGAGAGGTTGGGGGTGTGCCCTGCCGAACCCGAGCCCTACGGCCCTAAAGGCGTTCCTGGAGGAAAGACTGCGAGAGTCATCAGGCATATAGCAACGGGTGAGGACGAGTCTGTGTGGAAGGTTGACGTGATGGACCAAAGGCCAGCGATCCGCTGGCCTTTGGGGATACGGGTGTATCCGTTGGGGGATCCTCGGAGGTCTTGTGCTCCTCCCGGATACTACGGCCACCAGAAATGAGCGTCCTCCGGCATGATCATCTGCCGCAAGGAGGACCCGGGATGAGGAAATCGAAAGTCAGCTTGACCGTTATGTGACGACCGTGGTGGTCAGAGTCCCCGATCACAAGATCACAGCCGAGGATTCTAGAGAATTTCCGAAACCGGTGCGATTTCTGGATACGGGGCGGTGTCTGCCCGTGAACCTAGTTCAATTCCAACAGCCGGAGCAGAACGGCACGGGGATCGCTCCAGCGCTGTTCTGGTGAGGCGTCTGGATCGACGTAGGCGGAAACGTCAATTGCCATCGGGATTCCGCCCACCGGCCATGCTTGCAGTCGTTGCAGAATCTTCTCGGCAGAGGATACATCCCCCTCGAGCGCATGAACCAGAGAGAGGCTCAGCAGACCTTTCGGGTGAGGTTCCTCCGCATCAACCAGTGGTGCCAAGACTGTCCTGGCCGCTTCTTGCTGCCCCGTCACCAGCAGTGACAACCCGTATGCTTCCAGGAACCTAACGTCGCCGGCACCCTTCTCCTTCAGTTGGCCCAACCCCGCCGCGACCCTTTGCTCGTCCCCCGCGAGATGGGCTAGGTACAACAGTGCAGTGAAGGCCTCAGGATACCCGGGGTCCAAATTCGCTGCTTTCGTGAAATAGGCTGTCGCCTTCCTCCGTTGCCCCCGGCCAACCATGAGGCGGCCCATCTGGAACACCGCCCCAGCGCCGTTGCTGGGTTCGTGCCGAATCTCAGTGGGTTTCCTCACCTCCACCGCGGGCTTCCAGATGCCAAGCCCCTTTTCGATCAACAGCGGAAGGGCATCCCGGGCTTCTCCTGGAAACCCGGGGTATCCCCCTACGATGATCAGGTCACGGGTCAGGTACAAACTGGTCGGCAGGCTAATGACGCCAACCGCATCGAACGCATCCAGGGCTGGGTCGAAATAGGTGGGCCACGGCAGCCCCCAGGTCCCATACGTGGAAGCGTAGGTCTGTCTATCCTCCAAAGTGGTTCCCTCGTGTTCCACATTCACAGGAAGAACCACGAGGCCGTGCGGGGAGTACCGGGAGTGCAGTTCTGCGAGGTAGCTCAGGGTTTCCTGGGACCGGGGGTTCCACGAGGCCCAGAAGACGACCAACCCACCTGTTGCCGGCAAGCGTTGGGACAACGCGACCGTCCTCCCCTCGGGGGTGACGACGGATACGTCAGAAATTCTATCTCCGGGGCCGAGGTTCTTGAGCGCCCAAGCAGGAAGGGCAAAAACAAACACTGCGACCAGCAACGCGAAAAACGCCGACCACCGGGCACTCGTGACCATCAGCGCAGCTCACTCGCAAGCATGGACAGGCGTCGCACGTCGAGATTTCCTCCGGCCTCGGGCAGCCAGCAAGGTCGCGGGTGTACCTGGGATCTCCCGCAATACCTCCCCGCAATACGCCATCGGATCAGAGATCCTGGGTCGTCTCCTGGTTGGCCACCACGGAAATCTGCGTCACCTGGACCTCGAAGGGGAAGTCCACCTCGTCCACTTCAGGATCGTCCATGTCGTCACAGGTCAGAGCCAGTGCGTAGTCCGTCCCTGCTGGCACAAACCCGATGCGGTATGCGTAGCTGACAGCACCCTCCACGGTGATGGTCCGCACAAGCGCGCTGGTGAGGAACCAGCCGTTGCCATCGTGCATGTCATCTGCCCCAAACACGCCCGCAAAATCAGTCAGGTCGTACAGATAAACCCGGGCACGTTCCGGAACACACTCACCCACCAACGTGACGTCGCCCGCTATGCTGCCAACTGCGGAATTGTCGACCAACCGCAGCCCCGTTGGTTTCAGTTTGAAGACAATATCGTTGGGATTGCTGGGGTCCACGATGTTCTTTCGCAGGTCGAACTCCGCAGTGAAACTGCTGGTCCCACCCGCCGCGATCCGGATCTCGCCCTTTGGTTTGAACCCCGACCGATCCCCGCTCGGAATCGTCAACGGATAGCGGCACGTCTCCCTATCATCACTCCACACAGCACCTTCGGGCAGGGTCTCACAGCGATCAGACGAGTCGTCAAATGCGATCCAGGAACTCTGTGTGTCCTCTGCAAATGACAGATCTGCGTCGAGCCGCAGTTTGTAGGTCCCAGCGGACACCTCCATGTCCGTGATCAGCGCCGCACTGTCCGTGCCGGTATATTCCATCAGGTTAATCAACTGCCGGTCAGTGGGGATCGCATAAGGGCCCTGGTCTCCGGATCCGTCCACACTCTGGAGATGCACCCCGGTAAACGTCACCCAAACTGCCGCTGCCCCATCCACCGGGGCATCGGTGATCGAGAGGTTCAGAGTTCCGGTCTCGCCGTCCGAAGAATCACTGCCGCAGCCTATAACCACGGCTCCCAGCAGGATCACCGCACCCAGTAAACCGACGCATTTTCCCTTGCTCAACGTCCACCTCCATGTTTGGGGTTCACTCCCTTGCTCCGGCCGCGGCAGCCTCGCTCGCCGACGTGGAATGATAACATTGGAGAGATGCAAGGTCGACTGCAGCAGGTTGGCACCCTTTCCGTGGACCATGGGACACATCTGCTTGGAGCGTTGAGGCATTGCTGTTGAGATCGGAGACGAATGGCCGGCAGATGCCGGCCATTCGTCTTTGGAGCGGTATATGGCTGAAGCCTCTCCCGTCGGGTGGGGAGAATGCGCTGGTCCTAGAACATGTGCTGACCACCGTTGACCGAGATGTTCGAGCCGGTGATGTAGCCCGCCGTGTCGGCGGCGAGGAAGGTGACGACGCGGGCCACTTCGTCCGTCGTGCCGAGCCGCCCCACCGGGATATTGGCGATGATGGCTTCGCGCACCTTTTCCGGCACCGCCATGACCATCTTGGTGGCGATATAACCGGGGGAAACCGTGTTTACGGTGATGCCGTGGCGGGCCACCTCCTGCGCCAACGCCTTAGTGAATCCGTGCATGCCCGCCTTGGCGGCGGAGTAGTTGGTCTGTCCCAACTGACCCTTCTGGGCGTTGACGGAGCTGATGTTGACGATTCTTCCGTATTTCCGCTCTATCATGTGGTTGATGGCCAGGCTCGTGACGTGAAAGAGGCTGTTGAGATTGGCCGTGATCACGTCGTGCCAGTCCTCGTGTCTCATCTTATGGAACATCGCGTCACGGGTCACCCCGGCGTTGTTGACCAGGATATCGAGGTGGCCGAGCTGCCTCTGCACATCAGCGACGCAGTTCTTTGTGGAGGTCAGTTCACGGATGTTGCCGAAACTGATCCCGATGTCGAACCCGTCTCTGTGCTGCTCTTCCTGCCATGCCTTGGCCTTTTCGTGGTCGCCGCCGCTGTAGTAACCGGCCACGACCCTCACGCCTCCCTTTGTCAAATGCCTGCAGATCGCGGTTCCGATCCCACCCGTACCGCCCGTCACGAATGCCGTTCTGTCCCGCATGACGATGTCCTTCCTTTTCCCCCGAACGGGTTCTGGCCCGCTCCTCCCGACGACCGACACCGACCAAAAACGTCTCGGGGCAATGGGCACTCGGCTCCGTGTGGGCAGGCAATCATCCCGTGGAAACCATACCCCGCGTCCCTCTGCCCGACAGGCGCATATCGACAACCTAGCCGCCGGCTCAAGAAAGTCAACTCTGGGTTCGTGAGGAGCGCGAAGCCGTGCCCCTGCCGCCACTTGGTCTTGGCTTGAAACCATCTGCCCTGAAACCATCTGCCCTACCCAACCACCGCGAGGGAGAGGTAGTATACGGCGAGAACGGGGGCGAAACGCGCCCCCCGCGAGGAATCCTGCCAACCCTTCGGATGCGTGCGGAGGTGGACGCCAATGGATACCCAGGAGCAGATCGAGTTCGTCAAGGAACGGGCCCGCAAGAACTTCTCCAAGGGGTACAACTGCGCCGAGTGCATCTTGGAAGCGGTGCTGGCCAGCGGGCTCACCGAGATGCCGCCGGAGGTGCTGAAGCTGGCCACCGGGTTCGGCGGGGGTGTGGGGCTCTACGGGGACACCTGTGGGGCGATTACAGGCGCCACCCTGGCGGTGGGTGCGGTCCATGGACGCAGCGAACTGCCGCCGGGGGAAGACCGCAAGGAAGTGGCCAAGAGGGCTGGCGAGGAGCTCTACGGCAACCCCGGTCTGTACCGCGTGTTCAACCTCATCCCCAACCAGCTCGTGGAGAAGTACGGCCACACCCAGTGCCGCGAGATCGCCGGCCCGTGGAAGGACACCTGGCTGTGTCGGGAACACGCCCTGCACTGCCGGGAGCTGATCACCGACGCTGCGGAGCTGACCGCCCGGCTCATCTGCACTGACAAGACGGAGTTGGCCTCCCGACCCTTCGGCGGAAAGTGGAGAACCTCACCGACGAGGGCGCGGTCTGCGCCGTAGGAAAGGGGTGAAGCACCGCCCTGGGTTAGGAGTTTCCTGGCCGACGACTGCAGCGATCCAACACACGGGAGAGGGGCACACGCCCCGCGGCCCACAGTGCTTCCCCTCAGCCCCCCAGTTTGCCCGCCAGCCAGAACAACCCCATGCCCACGGCGACGGTTGCTCCCAAGGAGCGCGTGCGCCACGCGCACAGCAGGGTCGGCACCGCGACCCACAGTTCGAGCCGGGTCAGATCCAGGGAGCGGCTGCCCGGGTCCACCAACAGGCCAGGGGCCACCAGGGCGGCGAGAATCGCCGGGGCGATCAGGCCCAGCCATTCCACCACCCCGTCGGGGATGCGACGGCGCGCCAGGGCCACCAGAGGCACGCAGCGGGGCACGTAGGTGACCGCGCCCATCCCGGCCAGCAACCAGAGATACGCCCCGGAACTCACGCCCTACCCTCCCGCCGCCGCGCCCAGTGCCCGGCGGCGAACGCCGCGCTGGCCCCCAGCACGGCGGCCGGCACTACTTGGCCGTTCCCCGGCAGGGTCACGGACCAGATCACGGCCACCAGTCCGGCCACCGCGGCGGCCAGCCCGTGCAACCGGGTGCGCATTTGGATGACCAGCAGGGCCAGGAACATCGCCGGCAGGGCGTAGTCCACCCCGAACGCGCCGGCCGGAATCACCTGCCCCACCCGGGCACCGAGCACGGTGCTCATCACCCAGCACAGGTTGGCCGTGTGGTTGACTGCCAGGGCGCGGTTGCCGTCCCAGCCCCCCGCGTGGAAGCGGGCACTGTTCACCGCGAAGCTCTCGTCGGTGACCCCGTAGGCGAACAGGGCCAGGAACCCGGGCCCCCGGCCCCGCAGAGGCACCGACAAGGCAGAACTCATCAGGAAATGGCGCAGGTTGACCACCAGTGCAGTGACCACGATGGCAGCCGCCGCGGCCCCCTCCTGCAGCATCGCCACGGCGATGAACTGGGCACTGCCGGCGAACACCAGCACCGACATGGCCG
>JARGFW010000262.1 GCA_029211085.1 Deferrisomatales bacterium
TCGCCCCGCCGTGGGGGGAGTGGCACACCAGGCAGCCTCCAGCCGCCACGGGACCGTGTACGAATTCCTTGCCCCCCAGCACCCGCGCCAAGAATCCGGAGTGGCAGGATCCGCAGGCCGCAGCCTGGGAGCTCTTGCTGGCGAACCGGGCGGGTGTGTACTCGGGTTCGTGGCAGTTGAAGCAAGCGTACACGGCCACCGGCCCGTGCAGGTAGCGGGTCGCTTCCACCTGGGGATGGCAGGCGCCGCATACCTTTCCTGCGGGGGCCAGGGGCTGGTCCGGCATGGTTTCGAACGTCTTGGGCAGGTTGTGACATCCGGTGCACGTGTCTTCCCTCTCCCGGATGTGGAAGGTGTAGCGCATGTCGCCGGCCGCCCTGGGACGGCGCAGGCTGTAGGGAGGCACATAGGTGACCGATATCGACGCCAGTTCGGCCTCGTCGGCGGCGTTGAGCAGTCGCACCCGGTGGCGTCCTTCCCCCAGGGGCAGGCGCAGGTGAAACAGGTCGCGGTCGTTGCCGGGCACCTTGGTCGTGGGGAGCGTCTCGATCTCTCCGTCCACCTGGGTCACCACCTGGCTGTCCGCCGGTACCGTGTATACGAACAGCACCTCCGGCGCGTACAGCACCGCCCCGTTGTGGGGCGCCAACAGTTCCAGGGTCGGTGCCGCTGACGTGCCGCCGGCGAGGGCCAGGCCGAGCAAGGTTGCCGTCAGTAAGCGGAAGGTCAGGCGACGGGACATGCATATCCTCCGTTTCGGGGAATCGCTGCGGGAGCACTGGACCACGGATCGGCCCGGGGCAGTGGTAACATGAGCGGAACGAGGTGACCCCTGCACCCGGGGAGAGTGCCACGGCTGCGCCGGTTGGCAAGCCCTGCTGACCACAACCTTGCGCGCCGGCCCCGGCTGTGGAAGTCTTACGCGCTGCCCTTTCCCCGGCCTCCCGGCCCTTTCCCCCCAATGGAGTGGATCGACATGGCGGATGTGTTTAACACCTACTCCCAGCTCACGACCCGCGGCGGCCCGGTGGGCTGCTACCGGCTCCCCGCTTTGGGCGAGACGGTGGGTGCCGATCTCTCCCGTTTGCCGTTTTCCATCAAAGTTCTGCTGGAGTGCCTGCTGCGCAACTGCGACGGATATCTCGTGACCGAGGCCGACGTGAACGCCTTGGCCGGGTGGGCCGATGGGGCTTGCGCCGGGAGGGAGATCGCGTTTCTGCCGGCCCGGGTGCTACTGCAGGATTTCACCGGGGTGCCGGCGGTGGTCGATCTGGCCGCCCTGCGTGCCGCGATGCAGCGCCTGGGGGGGGATCCCAAACGCATCAATCCCCTGATCCCGGTGGATCTGGTGATCGATCACTCGGTGCAGATCGACCGGTTCGGCACCGCCGCGTCCCTGGAATTCAATGCCGAGAAGGAGTTCCAGCGCAACCGCGAACGCTACGAGTTCCTGCGCTGGGGACAGGATTCGTTCGACAACTTCCGGGTGGTACCCCCGGCCACCGGCATCTGCCACCAGGTAAACCTCGAGTACCTTGCCAACGTGGTGCAGGTGCGCGACGGTGTGGCCCTGCCGGATTCCCTGGTGGGGACCGACTCTCACACCACCATGATCAACGGCCTGGGCGTATTGGGCTGGGGAGTGGGTGGCATCGAGGCCGAGGCGGTGATGCTGGGCCAGCCGATCTATATGCTGGCTCCCCAGGTGGTAGGCGTGCGCCTGCACGGGGCACTGGCCCCGGGGGTGACTGCCACCGATCTGGTGCTGAGCGTCACCCAGGTGCTGCGCCGGCACGGGGTGGTGGGCAAGTTTGTCGAGTTCTACGGCCCCGGCCTGGACGGATTGAGCCTGCCAGACCGCGCCACCCTGGCCAACATGGCCCCGGAGTATGGCGCCACCATGGGGTTCTTCCCGGTGGACGGAGTCACCCTGAACTACCTCCGCTTCACCGGGCGCAGTGCCGACCTAGTGGATCTGGTTGAGCGCTACACCAAGGAACAGGGGCTGTTCCGTGAAGACGATGCTTCGGAAGCTGCCTACTCCCAGCGGGTGGAACTGGACATGGCGACGGTGGAGCCCAGCCTCGCTGGTCCCAAACGGCCCCAGGACCGCATCGCCCTGGGCAAGGTAAAGTCGGCGTTCCTGGAAGACCTACGCACCACCTACAGTGTGGGGTTGGAGGTCGACCGGCCCGAAAACCACGACAAGTGCCGCTGGCTGGGGGAGGGTGGGACCCCGCTGAATCAGGCCATGGAGCACCGCCGCCAGGACCTGTACCGCGGCCACCGGGTGGACGTGGAACTGAACGGAGTGGACACCCACCTCACCCACGGTGCGGTGGCGATCGCCGCGATCACCTCCTGCACCAACACCTCCAACCCGGCGCTGCTGATCGCAGCCGGGCTCCTGGCCAAGCGTGCCGTAGAGCGGGGCCTCGATGTGCACCCCTGGGTGAAGACCAGCCTGGCTCCGGGGTCGCGGGTGGTGACCCGCTACCTGGAGCGAGCCGGCCTCACCCCCTATCTGGACGCCCTGCGCTTCCACTTGGTGGGCTACGGTTGCACCACCTGCATCGGCAACAGCGGCCCCTTGCCAGCCGCGGTAGCCGAGGCGGCGAAGGAACACGACCTGGTAGTCGCCTCGGTTCTGTCGGGTAACCGCAACTTCGAGGGTCGCATCAATCCCCACGTGAAGGCCAATTATCTGGCCAGCCCCCCCCTGGTGGTGGCCTATGCTTTGGCTGGCACCATGGACATCGACCTTACCCGCGAACCCCTGGGGCACGGCCCCAACGGCGAGCCGGTGTACCTGAAAGATCTGTGGCCTGGGGAAGAGGAAGTGGCCGCGGTGGTGGCCCAGGCGGTGGACGCTGAGATGTTCGCGGCGGAGTATGCGACCGTGTTCCAGGGAAGCGCAATGTGGAACGCCATCGAGGCGGGCGGTGGTGATCTGTACCGCTGGGCAGCTGACTCCACCTACGTACGGGAGCCCCCGTTCTTCCAGGGCCTGGAGCCCGAGCCGCCGGGCATCCAACCCCTGGCGAACGCCCGCGCACTGGCCGTGCTGGGCGACTCCGTGACCACCGACCACATCTCCCCGGCCGGCGCGTTCTCCGGGGACAGCCCGGCGGGCCGGTATCTGCAGGACCAGGGGGTTCCCCCTGAGGATTTCAACTCCTTCGGCTCCCGTCGCGGCAACCACGAGGTGATGATGCGCGGCACCTTCGGCAACGTGCGCATCAAGAACCGACTCGCCCCGGGCACCGAGGGCGGGGTCACCGTGCACCTGCCCAGCGGGGAAACCACCAGCATCTACGCTGCCGCCATGCGTTACCAGCAGGAGGGTACGCCCCTGGTGGTGTTGGCGGGCAAGGACTATGGGATGGGCTCGAGCCGGGACTGGGCGGCCAAGGGAACCTACCTGCTCGGTGTGCGGGCGGTGATCGCCGAGAGCTTCGAGCGCATCCACCGCTCCAATCTGGTGGGCATGGGGGTACTGCCCCTGCAGTTCGAGGACGGTCAGAGCGCCGCTACCTTGGGGTTGAACGGCACCGAGGTGTTCGCCGTGGAGGGGCTGGGGGACGAGCTACAACCCGGACAGAAACTCACGGTCCGGGTCACGGCCGCGGACGGCACGGCGCGCACCTTCCCGGCGCAGCTGCGTATCGACACCCCGGTGGAGATGGACTACTGCCGCAACGGCGGGATCTTACAGACGGTTCTGCGGAAGATGCTCAAGGAGGCGTGAACGGACCGCCCAGCCGGCGATGGGGAGTTTGGGGTCCTGCAGGCCGCCCGCTGCGACCGGCGCCAAGGGCCCGCGGACAACCTCTCCACGCCCCGCTCTGTCCGCGGCCGCGCTTGGCCCATGCCGATGACCCCCTGCGATGTCGCGGACATCCATCCCTGTCAGGGGAGGAGAACCTAACCCCTGGGGATGGGATCGGGCCAGCCCAAGGCAACTTCCCGCCAGTTGTCAGCGGCTCAAGGAGCCTTGACGCCGCAAGCGTAGAAGTAGCTGCGGTCGAACTCCAGGTCGCCGGGAACCCTGCGGATGTTCCAGCCGGTCCCGTCTCCCTCGATGGCGCCCTCGTACAGACTCCAGAGCCGCGCATACCTGGGATCCGCCTCCTCGATTCCTCCGGTGCGGGCCCAACTGCGGAAGCGTTCCGAACGGAACTCGGCCTTGTGGCGAAGGGAAAGAAGACCGGCCTCCCGGAAAAGCGTGAGGATCTCGGAGGCCTTGAGCGCGCGGGCGTGGGAGGGATCCCGCAGCCGGCGGATCTCCAGGGTCAGGGCGGCGCGGTCCGGCTCCTCCGGGGAGACGATGTCGATCACCCCCACCCTTCCCCCCGGCTTGCACACACGGCCCATCTCCTGAAACACCTTCCGCGGGTCCGGGAAGTGGTGGAGTGCCGAGCCGCAGACCACGAGGTCGAAGGTCTCCGCAGAGTACGGCAGGTCCTCCACGTCTCCTGGCGTGAAGGTAACGTTCGTCAGACCCTGCTCTCGAGCTTTGCTGGCCGCGATCGCCAACAACTCGTTGGTCAGGTCGATCCCCACGACCTCCCGGGTGAGGGCCGCAAGCTTCAGACTCAGGGTCCCGGGACCGCACGCCACGTCCAGCGTGCGGTCCGTCTCACTCGGGAGGAAGAAAGCGACGTCGCTTTTCGCTCGCCCGGCATCCACGGTCGCCCACTGGGAGTACTCCTGCGCCGTCTTCGCGAACTGCTTCTTGACTGCCTGCTTGTGCGATTCCCCTGTCATGGTGCCCCCGCGCAGCCCCCGCTTCAGGGCCGGTGTCGATGGTGATGGTTCGGGTCACTGCAAGACGAATTCCCAGCCGTCACATCATTCCACCATCAGCACCCCGGTTCCTGGGACCACCTCGCCGATCTCCCGTGCCCACTCCCCTCCCGCACTGCACATCCGGCGCAGGTACGCGGCGACCTGACCCGGAGGCAGGGTCACCAACAGTCCGCCGGAGGTCTGGGGGTCGCACAGCAGCAGGCCCGTGCCCTCGGGATCGTCACATCGGAGCGTCAACCGGTCCCGGTAGGCGTTCCGGTTGCGGTAGGCTCCCGCGGGAACCAGGCCCATCGCCAAGGCCTGGCGGGCCCCGCCCAGCACCGGGATTTGTTCCATTCGCACCACCAGATCCACCCCGCTTTCCCGGGCGATCCCCAGGGCGTGTCCGGCGAACCCGAAGCCGGTGACGTCGGTGGCCGCGGTGGCGCCGCAGGGGAGCAACGCTTCGCCCGCTGCCCGGTTCAGGGCGGCCATCACCCTCGCCATCGCCGCAGCGTGCTGCGGTTCGGCCAGCCCTCCCTTCACCGCGGTCGCCAACAGTCCCAGCCCCAATGGCTTGGTCAGTACCACTCGGTCCCCTGGCCGGGCTCCAGCGTTGGTCAGGAAACGCGCCGGGTGCACCAGACCGGTAACCGACAGGCCGTACACAAGTTCTGGATTGTCTACCGTGTGCCCCCCCACCAGGCTGGCGCCCGCTTCGGCGATCTTGTCCGCCCCGCCGGCGAGGATTGCCGCCACCGTGGCGGTAGTCACGTCGCACGCCGGGTAGGCGAGCACGTTCATCGCCGTCAGCGGCGCCCCCCCCATGGCGTACACGTCGGACAGGGAGTTTGCGGCGGCCACCTGGCCGAAGCGGAAGGGGTCGTCCATCATCGGGGTGATGAAATCCACCGTCTGCACCAGGGCCAGCTCAGCGGTGAGGCGCACCACCCCGGCGTCGTCGCCGGTATGCAGGCCCACCAGCACGTCGGGGGACGCCGGCACGTTCAAGGTGGAGAGGGCTGCGGCCAGGTCCCCTGGCCCGATCTTGGCCCCTCAACCCGCGGCGCGGGACAGCTGGGTGAGGCGCTTGATCTCGTCGCTCATGGCTCTCGCTCAGGTCAGGGTGACCACCCGGTATCCCCCCGTGAGGGTCTCCACGGTGGCGTACATGTTGGACACGCTGCCCACCTGCAGGGCGTCGCGCTTGTCGAAAAACTCCAAACACGTGCCGCAACTCAGCACCTCGGTGCCCTTTTCTTCCAGCTCCCGCAGCACCTCCAGGGATCCCGATGCCGCCGTGGTGAGCAATACTCCGCGGTTGAGGAACAGCACGCGCGCGGGGGGTGTCTCGGCCTGGGGCAGGGTATTGAGGAACGCGCGCATGAGTACGTCTCCCAACGTTTGGTCTGGCCCGATGCGGTCTGAGGTGACGAGGATCGCGATCGGGAGCCCCTGCTGGGTGGTGGTCGCCGCCGCAGACTTCGCCCCTGGTTGCGCTACCTCGCAGGGGTACCCCTTGGCCAGTTGCAGGCGCCAACCCCCGGTGCTCGCTTCCAGCAACTCCACGGTGCAGCCCTGGGACTCGGCAAAGCGCCGCACGTTGTCTCGGGAAGCTGGGGTGTCCACCTCCACGGTGAGCACTCCTTCGTGGATCTGTTCCAAGGCGGCCTTGGTCTTGAGCACGGGCTCGGGGCAGGCCAGGCCACGGCAGTCAATGAGGTCGGACAAGCGGAGCACTCCCGGTCGGGGGGTGGTGGCGCACGAGGATACCCGGTGGATTTGACACGGTTTGTGGCTCAGGGACAAATCGATCGTATCGATCATCGCCGGGTGGAGCGATAGAAAAACATGATCAGCGGAAGTCCGCCAACCGGCAGTCCGGTAAGGGGCGCAGAAAAGCCCGTGGCGGAAGCGCTCCGCCACGGGCTGTATGCTTGGCGTCCCCAAGGGGATTTGAACCCCTGTCGCCGGCGTGAAAGGCCGGTATCC
>JARGFW010000263.1 GCA_029211085.1 Deferrisomatales bacterium
GGGATACATGCGCTCCCAACCCTCGGTGCCCGGAATGGTCGGAACATCGTGTGGATCCAAAAACTTTCCGCTCATGCCCTGCCTCCTTTGCGTGTTCCTGGGGAAAAATCTGGCTACCCTCTACAGCCGGAACCACTTCGGTTCGTCGAAGCGCTCCGTAGTCCTCAGTATCCTGCTCTTGTAGTTGCGCACTAGGTCGCGGTCCAGGTGGTAGGTGATCTCTCGGAAGCCGGAGTGGTCGAACATGCGCCCGATGTCCACCGGGTCCTGGAAGGTCAGTTCCACGATCATTTCGCTAAACCCACCGATCAGCACGTTCCAGCACTCCGTCACCTGCAGGTAGTCCACGGCCCGCAGGGTCGGCAGATAGGTCGTTTCCATGAACCGGCTGAACTCGCTGCGCATCTCCGGCCGGACATCGAAGTAGATGTTGTACTTCCACACCCCCTTCTGGATGGCGTAGGTCTCCCCCGCCGTGGCCAGTGTGGGCTCCAGGATCTTGCTGCTGTAGTTGATGACGTAACGCCTCAGCCCGAGCTTCAGTTCCCGGAACTCCCGGCTTCCCATGGCCTTGGACAGGTCCGCCAGGGACGGGGCGCTCTTGATCGAGATGATCTTGGGCCCAACCCCGACCTGGACGTAGAAGCCACCGACCGAACTCAACCCCAGGCGGTCGCACTGGGGTATGAACCGATCCGTGACGAACTGCTCATAGGCATCCTCCTGGCCTTGGATGACGTCCCAGTCCTGTGTGAAGAGAAGCGACATGGTGCAGACCTCCTGTCGCCAGGGGGCGATCGGCTGTGGGGTGCGGGTCCGCCCGGATGGTTCTTCGAAACCCTGTCTCGGGTGCAATCGAACATGATTTTGTAGGGAGCCGGACCAGCGACCTACGCACCGCATGGTACATCCCGACAAGAGAGTAGCAATTGTCATGCCTACTGCAAATTCCGCGGGTGGATAGGAAACGGCGTTTAATTGTTGGTCGCGGTCGAGAGAATATGCGGCAGGAATGTCGTATATTCTCTCGGTGCTGGCAAAGAGGGCCACCCACCTGGGGTCCTGTGCGACACGGATGTCGCCAGGGGGGTGTCGAAAGGACCAACCGGAGGTTCGAGCAGCGCGCGATCGTAAAGAAACAAACGTCCCGCCCCCGTTTCATGCCCCGGGGGCCGTTGGGCAGGGAACCTCAGACTAGGCGCAACATCATCTCCCGGCACGCCTCGTCCACGCCGCTCGGGCCGTGGCGCAGGGCGTCGGCCAGCAACTGCTCGGCACGGCGGCGCACGCCGGAGTCGGCCAGGTCGTCCAGTCCGTTGACCAGGCCGGCCCGGCGCGCCAGTTGGTAGAGGTGCTGCTCGGTTGGTTCCAGAGTCAGGAACCGGTCGCAGGCGGCCAGCAGATCGTCGCGCCCGCCGGGCAGTTGCCCCTCCAGATCTCCGAGCAGGTTCATGATGTGGTCGCTCACCAGGCGACTGCGCACCTCGCCCAACGCCTCCACGAAGCGGCGGATCTCGGCCACGACCTCCACGTCCGTCTGGCGGGTGAGCCGCGCCTCTTCGCCGTGGAACACCTGCCACAGGGGGATCTTGGGGCCCAGGGTGAGGGAGCGCAGGCGGATGAAGTGTGGGTCGATCTCGGTGAGCACCCGGGCCGAGTCCCGGGCGTGCCCCTCGCTCAGTTCCCGGCCGCCGAGGCCGGGGATGAGGTACTCGGAAAGCTCCAGTCCGGCCGCGACCACATTGCGGCCGCCCTTGACGTGCAGGGCTGCGGTGGCGCCTTTGCGGATGATCTCCAGGAGTGGGTCGTGGCCTGTCTCCATGCCGATGTGGATGCGGCTGAGGCCGTACTCGCGGTAGCTCTCCAGATCCGCTACGGCGAGCCGGGCCAGGGTGCGGGAGCGAGCGTAGGTGGTGATACGCTCCACCTCGGGAAAGCGTGCCCGGAAATGCCCGAGCACCTGGCGTACCCGGTCGGGCTTCATCACCAGGGAGTCGGCGTCCTGCAGGAAGGCGGTGGTGCCGCCGTGGGACAGGGCGTTGGCCACCATCCACTCGTGGTCCGTGGTTACCGCCACCCGCCTGCCGTCCGCTGCCCGGGCAAGCAGGCGGTCGCGGATGCGCGCCATGGCGTCGATGTCGGCCTCGATCTCCTCGACCTCGCGCAGTTCGAATTTGTGTCGCTTGTAGGTGCGGCAGAACTCACAGCGATTCCAGGGGCAGTTGCGGGTCAGTCGCAGTAGATAGCTGCCGGACTCGCTGGGTGGGCGGATCGGCCCCGTCTCGAACGTGTCTGCGCTGGGCATGGGCTTCCTTTCCAGGGTGTGGGGCCGGGTGGAACCGGCGACGACCCCACCAGTTTGCCGGATCGGGGACCGGCGCGCCAAGGGAGGGATCTTGCCGGGCACCGGGTGTCGGGCGGGTCAGACATGTTGGGTATTCTGTACAGTTGTCGTGGCAGCCCCTGTCCGGGCGGTTCGAGGGGCTTTCCCTCCCGGCCGCCCCCGGTCTGTCTGAAATTCCCTACAGTCCGCCCGGCGTTGCGCAGTTGAGGCTGCGCCTCTGTTCCACTAACTACAGGAAAACAAACGATATATTCAATGTCCGCGGGGGTGGCACGCCGATTGCTGAGTGGGATGAGCACAGTGCTCCGGGGGCCTTTAGGAGGCGTGGCAGATGTCCCAATCGGTATTCGTGTTTCTGAACGGCACGGCCAGCGTGTTCCTCGGCATGTTCATTCTCTACCTGACCATTCGTCTCTCTGCGTTCGTGGTAGGGCGCTGGGCACCGCGGGAGGATTCCAAGTGAGCCCAGCGGTTCCCGAGGTGGCACAACAGTTGATTGCGACCAGCGGGCTCGACGCGGTCTCCTGGCAGATGGTGGTGATGTGGGGGCTGGCGGTGGTGCTGCTCTACCTCGCCATCGCACGGAAGTTCGAGCCGCTGCTGCTGCTGCCGATCGCGTTCGGGATGCTGGTGACCAACCTGCCGCTCACCGGCCTCATGGAGCCCGGGGACGGGTTGCTGTGGAGGTTCTACGAGTACGGTGTGCGCTCCGAGGTGATCCCACCGTTGATCTTCCTCGGGCTGGGTGCGCTGACCGATTTCGGGCCGATGCTCAGCCAGCCGCGGCTGATCTTCCTGGGGGCGGGGGCCCAGGTGGGGGTGTTCATCACCTTTTTTGCCGCCCATGCGATGGGGTTCAGCATCTCCGAGGCCGCCACCATCGGCATCATCGGCGGGGCGGACGGGCCCACCACGATCTTTCTCGCCTCGAAACTCGCGCCGCATCTGCTGGGCACCGTGGCGGTGGCGGCGTACTCCTACATGGCCCTGGTGCCCGTGATCCAACCGCCCATCATGCGTCTCATGACCACCGACGCCGAGCGCAAGATCCGCATGACACCCGGTCGCAAGGTGCACCCCCTGGAAAAGATCGTGTTTCCGGTGGCGGGCGCGGTGGTCTTGATCCTCCTGGTGCCGCCCTCGGCGCCCCTGATGGCGATGTTCATGTTGGGGAACCTGTTCCGGGAGTCGAAGGTGGTGGAGCGGCTCACCAACGCCAGCCAGAACGAGCTGATGAACATCGTGACCATCTTCCTGGGGTTGAGTGTCGGCGCCACCATGAGTGCGGCGAACTTCCTGCAGCCCAAGGTGATCTTCGTGTTCTTCCTGGGGCTGGCGGCGTTCGGCGTCAGCACCGCCAGCGGCATCCTCATCGCCAAGGGGATGAACCTGGTTTCCAAGCACAAGATCAACCCCCTGCTCGGCGCTGCGGGGGTTTCCGCGGTGCCTATGTCGGCCCGGGTGGTTCACAAAGTGGCCGCCGAGGCGGACAAACGCAACTACCTGCTCATGTACGCCATGGGCCCCAACATCGCCGGCGTGCTCGGTACCCTGATCGCGGCGGGGGCGTTCGTGTCTCTGTGTGGCGGTTGACAACCTGGCAGCATCCCCGATAAGGAGAACTCCCGATGGAAGAGGTACGTGCGCCGATGGCCGGCAACATCTGGAAACTGGAGTGCAAGGCGGGCGAGGTGATCGCCCTGGACGATGTGGTGCTCATCATGGAGGCGATGAAGATGGAGGCGGAGGTGTACGCGCCGTCCGGGGGCACCGTGGCGCAGATCAGCGTGCAGGAAGGGCAGGCTGTCGAGGAAGGCGACCTGCTGCTCACCATTCAGTCCTAAAACCTGGGAAAGGGAGGAGCAGACATGAACTTCGAACTCACTACCGAGCAGAAGATGGTGCAGGAACAGGCCAAGCGGTTCGCCGAAAACGAGATCAAGCCCCACGTGGAAAAAGAGGAAGAGGCCCACGCCTTTTCCCTGGCGCGGGTCAAGCAGATGGGGGATCTGGGTTTCTTCGGCTGCGGCATCGAGGAACAGTACGGCGGCAACGGCATGGGGATTCTCGAGAGCGTGCTGCTGGCCGAGCAGGTCGCCAAGGTGAGCCCGTCCTGGCGGCTGCCGTTCAACATGCAGAACATCGGCCCGGCGCTGACCGTGCAGAAGTTCGGCAACGAAGAGCAGAAAGAGTCCCTGATCCCCGGCTGGGTGAGCGGCGACAACGTCGGCTTCTTCGCCATCACCGAGCCCAACTCGGGCTCCGACGTGGCCGGCATGAAGACCAACGCCAAAGACGGCGGCGACTGCTGGATCCTCAACGGCCAGAAGACCTGGATCTCCAACGCCCACATCGGCGACATGGGGCTGGTCTACGCCTATACGGACAAGGCCGCCAAGTACAAGGGGATGACCTGTTTCCTGGTGGACCTGAAGAAGACCGAAGGGGTCACCACCCAGGCCATCGAGACCAAGCTCGGGCTGCGCTGCGCCCCCACCGGTGAGGTGCAGTTCGACGACGCGCGCATCCCCAAGGACGCGGTGCTCGGTGAAGTGGGCGACGGCTTCAAGATCTGCATGTGGCAGCTCAACAACACCCGCATCGGCTGCGCCGCCGGCGCCCTGGGCTGCGCCGGGGGCGCCATCGACCTGGGCATCGAGTACGCCAACGAGCGCACCCAGTTCGGCAAGTCCATCGGCAACTACCAGATGATCCAGTCGACCATCGCCGAGTTGGTGGCCGAGCACCACGCCACCCAGTTGCTGGTGTACCGGGCCGCCTGGCTTAAGGACCAGGGGTTGCCCAACCAGTTCGAGACCTCCATCGCCAAGTACTTCTCGGCCGAGGCCGCGGTGCACGCCACCAACGAGGTGATGAAGATCTACGGTTCCTGGGGCTTCTCGACGGAGTACCCGATCGAGCGCTACTTCCGCGATGCCAAGAGCTACCAGGTGGTGGAGGGGACCTCCAACATCCAGAAGACGATCATCGCCGGGATGGCCCTGGGCAACACGCCGAACCGCTGACATCACTGCTGGGAGACAGAACATGAGACCCTATTTCGAGAAGATGCCCGAGTTCGGCCAGCCGCTCTCGGAGCGGCAGTTGAAGATGTCCGCGGAGAGCGTCACCGAGATCGACCAGGTGCTCAAGGCCCTGGACAGCGAGGTGGAGCGGGTCAAGAACTCTGGCATCCCCGCGGAAAAGATCCATAAACGCGGCCAGCTCACGGTGTGGGACCGCATCGAGTACCTGGTGGACCCGGGGACCTGGCACCCCCTGCACAGCATCTACGACCCGGCGCCGGATTCCCACGGCACCACCGGGGTGGTGGACGGCCTGGGCAAGATCGGCGGCAAGTGGGCGGTGATCATCGGCTTCGACAACAAGGTGATGGCCGGCGCCTGGATCGCCGGGCAGGCGGAGAACATCCTGCGGGTCACCGACCTGACCAAGCGGCTGCACGTGCCCCTGGTGTGGTTGGTCAACTGCAGCGGGGTGGACCTGCCCAACCAGGAGCTGGTCTACCCGGACCGGCGCGGCAACGGCACCACGTTTTTTCGCCACGCCGAGTTGCAGAAACTGGGGGTGCCGATCCTGGCGGCGATCTACGGCACCAACCCTGCCGGCGGCGGCTACCAGGCGGTGAGCCCCACGGTGCTCTACGCCCACAAGGACGCCAACATGGCGGTGGGCGGGGGCGGCATCGTCAGCGGCATGAGCCCCAAGGGTTCCTTCGACGAAGCGGGCTGCGAGGCGCTCATCGAGGCCACCCGCAAGTTCAAGGAAGAGGCCCCGGGGCGGGTGGAGATCCACCACGATGCCACCGGCTTCTTCCGCCACGTGGGTGAGACCGAGCACGCCGTGCTGGACGGCATCAAACACACCATGAAGACCTTGCCGGCCTACGACCCGGAGTTCTTCCGGGTCGCCGAGCCCCGGCCCCCGAAACTCTCCCCCGAGGAACTCAAACACATCGTCCCCTACAACCAGAAACGCACCTACTCCTTCACCGATGTGCTGGCGCGACTGGTGGACGGCAGCGAGCACCTGGAGTTCCGGCCCGACTACGGCCCGGAGATCTACTGCGGCCTGGTCAAGGTGGACGGCTTCCTGTGCGCCGCCATCGGCAACAACCAGGGGTTCATGCCCAAGGGCTACCCGGAGTACGCCGACTACCCGGGCATCGGCGGCAAGCTCTACCGCCAGGGCCTGATCAAGATGAACGAGTTCGTCACCCTGGCCGGCCGCGACCGCATCCCGATCATCTGGTTCCAGGACACCACCGGCATCGATGTGGGTGATATCGCCGAGAAGGCCGAACTGCTGGGCCTGGGTCAGTCGCTCATCTACTCCATCGAGCAGACCGACGTGCCGCAGATGCTGGTGGTGCTGCGCAAGGCCAC
>JARGFW010000264.1 GCA_029211085.1 Deferrisomatales bacterium
AGATCCTGGGCCGGGCGGCGGAACGCACCTTCAACCGCATCACCGTGGACGGCGATACCTCCACCAACGACACCGTACTGGCCCTGGCCAGCGGCGCTGCCGGTGGCACGGCCCTGGAAACGGACGCGGGCGCCCGGGAGGCGTTCGCCGCCGCGGTGGAGGCCGTGTGCCGCGACCTGGCGCGGATGATCGTGCGCGACGGCGAGGGCGCCCGCAAGCTGGTGGACGTGTGGGTGCGGGGCGCCGCCGACGACGGGGCTGCCGAGCGGGCCGCCCGCACCATCGCCGAGAGCCCCCTGGTGAAGACCGCCCTGCACGGTGAAGACCCCAACTGGGGCCGCATCGCCGCCGCCCTCGGTCGCTCCGGCGCCTACGCCGGTGGCCCGTTCGCCATCAGCCTGGGCGGGGTGGAGATCGTCGCCGCCGGCCGTGGCCTGGGCAAGGAGGCGGAGGCCGCTGCCCGTCGCGAGATGCGGGGGGACGAGTTCGCCATCGAGGTGCGCCTGGACGAGGGCACCGGCGCGGCGTGCGTGACCACCTGCGACTTCAGCGCCGAGTACGTGAGCATCAACGCGGATTACAGGTCGTGATCCCGGGATCCGTGGAGGGTTTCGGGTTATGGGTCTTGGGTTAGACAGAGACCAGAACCCCTAACCGCCGCCGTCCTGGGCCAGACCCACAACCCACCACCCACAACTCACCACCCATGACTCATAACTCATAACGCACCACTCACCACCCAAAGGCATCCCTTCCATGGACGACGCTGTTTTCGAATTCTTCAAGGCCCTCACCGACCAGCCCAGCCCCTCGGGGTACGAGCAGCCGGCCCAGCGGGTCTGGCGCGACTACGTGGCACCCCATGTGGACCGGGTGGAGACCGACGTGATGGGCTCCAGCTGGGGCGTGGTGGAGGGCCCCGAACGGCCCCGGGTGATGCTGGCCGGGCATGTGGACGAGATCGGCCTGATGGTGCGCTACATCGACGACGACGGGTTCCTGTTCTTCGCCCCCATCGGCGGGGTCGACGCCCACCTGCTGCCCGGCCAACGGGTGACCGTGCACGGTGCGGCCGGACCCCTGCTGGGGGTGATCGGGCGCAAGCCGATCCACCTGCTGGAGACCGACGAGCGCACCAAGGTGTCCAAGGTCAAGGACCTGTTCATCGATATCGGCGCCGCCGACAGGGAAGCCGCCGAGAAGCTGGTGTCGATCGGCGACCCGGCCACCTTCGCCGTGGAAATGCAGCGACTGCAGGGCGACCGCATCGCCTCCCGGGGCCTGGACGACAAGATGGGGTCGTTCGTCGTCGCGGAAACCCTGCGCCGGGTCGCCGCCCACAAGGCGGAGCTGAACTGCACGGTGTACGGGGTCTCCACGGTGCAAGAGGAGATCGGTCTGCGCGGCGCCCACACCAGTGCGTTCGGCATCGCCCCCGACGTGGGTATCTGTGTGGAGGTGACGTTTGCCACCGACCACCCGGGGGCCGACAAGAAGGCCATCGGGGACGTGCGCGTGGGCAAGGGGCCGACCCTGTCCCGGGGCGCCAACATCAACCCGCGGGTGTTCGCCCTGCTGCAGGAGACCGCCCGGGAACAGGGCATCGACCTCCAGTACGAGGCGGCGCCCCGGGCTACCGGTACCGACGCCAACGCCATGCAGCTCAGCCGCGGTGGGGTGGCCACGGCCCTGGTGGAGATTCCCCTGCGCTACATGCACACCCCCGGCGAGGTGCTCAGCCTGACGGACGTGGAGCAGGCGGTGCAGCTTCTGGTGGCGTTCCTGCTCAAGATCGGCCCCGACAGCAGCTGGATCCCCCAGTGATCGAAGAGCAGGCCACGGTGGTGGAGGTACGGCCCGGCCGGGCCCGGGTGCAGACCCTTCGCTCCGGTTCCTGCGAGAGCTGCAAGGCCCGGGGCGGGTGCTCCGGCCTGGGGGGCGGCCGCGAGGCCCAGGTGTGGGTCTCCGATCCCCTGGGGGTGGCGGCCGGCGAGCGGGTGGTGATCGCGGTGCCCGGGGGCACCGTGGTGCGGGCCAGCCTGTTGCTCTATCTGTTGCCGGTGCTGGCCCTGCTGGCGGGGGCGGTGCTGGGCAACCGACTGGCTCCGGGTCTGGGGCTCCACCCCGACCTGGGTGCCGCGGGGCTCGGGGGTCTGGCCATGGCCCTGGCGTTCGGCGTCGCCCGGCTGGCGGGGCGCCGCGCCGTGGACGGCCCACGCATCGTGGGCAGGGTGTGAGATGGCGAAGAACAAGGCCGACGGGCTCAAGGTGGCGTGCAGCAACAAGAAGGCGCGCCGCGACTACCTCATCGAGGAGACCTTCGAGGCCGGCCTGGTGCTGCGCGGCAGCGAGGTGAAGAGCCTGCGGGACAGCCGGGCCAACCTCACCGACGCCTACGCCGCGATCCGCGACGGGGAGCTGTGGCTCTCCGGTCTGCACATCTCCCCCTATGTCCACACCCGCATGGACGAGCAGAGCCCCGACCGCGAGCGCAAACTGCTCATGCACAAGCGCGAGATCCGCCGCCTGGTGGGCAAGATACAACAGCGCGGTTTCAGCCTGATCCCCCTGCGGGTCTACTTCCGCCGCGGCTACGCCAAGGTGGAACTGGGGTTGGGCAAGGGCAAGAAACACTACGACAAGCGCGAAGACCTCAAGACGGCCGACGCCAAGCGGGAGATGGAGCGGGCCTTCAAGGACCGCTGAGCCGCCCGTCTGGCCCCCCGGGCGCCGCACCTTCACCCACGCGTTGCCGCCCGGCCCGAACACCAGGAGTGCAGGATTCCCAGCCACCTGCAGAAAGCCCCCGGTCCGGGTACACCCTGTCGATCGTCCCACAGCCATATGCGATTGCCGCTGGGCACCGACCTTGACACGCCCCCGGGCTATCCCCTACAGTCGCCCCCATCTCCGAGCGGTGTGACCTACAGGCCTGCAGGCCCACGGTTTCCCCGCCGATGGGTTCCGGTGGAAACACCGGCGCCTCCCGCGCTTGGAAAGGAGATTCCAGAGGTGCCGTGTATCCAGCGACGGCCCTCCCCTGCGCGGGGAGGGCCGTCTTCCGTGTGTCGCCCTCTCCTTCCGTGCAGATCCCTCCTTTTCGCGCACTGGACGTGTGGGACGTGGGTGCACTGGCAAACTGGAGTCTGCAGGCCGGCGCGTGGCGCCAAAGGAGGGATCGCGATGAACGGGAAGAGACGGGCATTCGGGAAGACACTGGCACTGTTGCTAACAGCCGGGTGGGTGCTGGCGGGGGTTGGGGCGGCGCCGGCCGCGGAGCGGCTGCGCATGAGCACCACCACCAGCACCGACAACTCGGGGCTGCTCAAGGTGCTGCTGCCGCCGTTCGAGACCGCCAACGACTGCACCGTGGACGTGATCGCCGTGGGCACGGGAAAGGCCCTGAAGCTGGGCGAGAACGGCGATGTGGACGTGGTGTTCGTGCACGCCCGGGGGGCCGAGGACAAGTTCGTCGCCGACGGGTTCGGCGTGGACCGCCGGGACGTGATGCACAACGACTTCGTGGTGGTGGGCCCGAAGAGCGACCCCGCCGGCCTGAAGGCGGCGAAAGACGCCAAGGACGCCTTCGCGCGGCTGGGCAAGGGGCTCGCCCCGTTCATCTCCCGGGGTGACGACTCGGGCACCCACAAGAAGGAGAAGGCCATCTGGGAGGCGGCCGCTATCCAGCCCGCGGGTGCCTGGTACAACGAGGCGGGCCAGGGGATGGGAGCGGTGCTGCAGATCGCCGACGAGAAGCAGGGCTACGCCCTGGCCGACCGGGGCACCTACGTCGCGTACCAGGACAAGGTGGATCTGGTGGTGTGCCTGGAGGGCGACCCCGTCCTGTTCAACCCCTACGGCATCATCGCGGTGAACCCGGCCAAGCACGCCCACGCCAACTACGCCCTGGCCAAGAAGTTCATCGCGTTTCTGGTCGGCCCCCAGGGCCAGAAGATCATCGCCGGGTTCCAGGTGAAGGGGCAGCAGCTGTTCATCCCCGACGCCATCCCCAACCCCTGACCGGTGCCGCCGCCGGGGGCTTGACCGCGTCGGGCGCCCCGGTGTCTCCTGAAGCGGTTGTGAGTTGTGGGTGCTGGGTTTTGAGAACCCACAACCCATAAACCACAACCCATTACTCACAACCCAAGACTGACCTGAATGGACTATCTCCTCACCGCCCTGCGTTCCGCCGTGGCACTCATCACGGCCGGCGATCCAGAGACCTGGGCCATCGTCTGGACCTCCCTGCACATCTCCCTGGTGGCGTGCCTGTGCGCGGCGCTGGTGGGTGTTCCCGCCGGGTTGTGGGTGGCGCTGCGCTCGTTTCGGGGCAAGGCCGTGGTGCAGGTGCTGCTCAACACCCTGATGGCCTTGCCCACGGTGGTGGTGGGGCTGTTCGTGTACGGCCTGATCAGCCGCCGCGGTCCCCTGGGGGAGGCCGGTTTGCTGTTCACCCCCGGGGGAGTGGTGCTCGGCGAGTTCCTGCTGGCCACCCCGATCATCGCCAACCTCACCGTGGCGGCGGTGCGCGCCCTGGATCCCCGGGTGATCACCACCTGCCGCACCCTGGGGGCCGGCCCGGTGCAGGAGGCGGTGATGGTCCTCCGGGAGGGGTGGTACGGGGTGGTGGCGGCGATCGTCGCCGGGTTCGGCCGGGTCATCGCGGAGGTGGGAGTGGCGATGATGCTGGGCGGCAACATCCGCGGCCTCACCCGCACCATGACGACCGCCATCGCCCTGGAGACCAGCAAGGGGGAGTTTGAGCTGGGGCTGGCCCTGGGCCTGTTGCTGCTCGGCGTGGCGTTCGGGGTCAACGGGGCGCTGTTCGCCCTGCAGGAGCGGGGCCGGTGAGCGCCTACCACCTGCAAGGGGTGCGGTTCACCTACGGTGCGGGGGCGCCGGCCCTGGTCGTGCCCGAGTTGGACCTAGCCGCGGGCGGGGTCACGGCGTTCTGCGGCCCCAACGGCTCGGGAAAGACGACCCTGCTGCACCTGCTGGCGCTGCTCGCCACACCTTCCGCCGGCAGCGTGCGTTTCTTCGGCGAGCTGGCCACCCCCCGCCGGCTGCCGGCTTTGCGCCGGCAGGTGAGCCTGCTGCTGCAGAGTCCGTACCTGTTCCGGGGCTCGGTCCAGGCCAACGTGGAGTGGGGCCTCAAGGTGCGGGGAACCCCGGCCGACACCCGGCGCCGGGCCGCCGCCCGGGCCCTGGAGCGGGTGGGGCTGGTCGATCTGGCCCGGCGGCCGGCGGCACAGCTCTCCGGCGGTGAACGCCAGCGGGTGGCGTTGGCCAGGGTGCTGGCATTGGACCCCCGGGCCGTGTGCCTGGACGAGCCCACCAACCACCTAGACGGCGCCGGCCGCGAGGCCTTGCAGGAGGTCCTGGCCTCCTGGGTGGCGGAGCGCGGGGTCACCCTGGTGCTGGCCACCCACGATACGGCGTTCGCCCGACGCCTGGGGGCGCGGGTGCTGCAGTTGGCCGGCGGGGCCTTGCGCCCGGCGGAGCCTGACAACCTGATCCGGGGCCACGTGCTCCCGGGGGAGCCGGTGGCGTTCCAGGCCGGCAGGGTGCGACTGGCGGTGCACTCCCTGCCTCCGGGCACCGGCTGGGTGCACATCGGCCCCCGGCAGGTGGTGTTGGCGCGCGAGGTGCAACCCAGTTCGGCCCGCAACCAGTTGGAGGGGCGCATCACCGCGGTGGCCCCCCTGGCGGACGACGAACTGCTGGTGACGGTGGACTGTGGAATCCCCCTGCAGGCGGTGATCACCCGGGCGTCCTGGCAACTCCTGCACCTGGAACAGGGGGGCCCGGTGGTGGCGGCGTTCAAGGCCAGCGCCGTAGAGGCGGGGTGAACCGCTGCCACCGCTTCCCGTGGCCCGCCGCTCAAGTTGCGCGCCCTGGATGCCGTAGGGAGAAGGGCGATCTGCCGCACCGGGAGAGCCCCATGACCGCCCCTCGTCCGACCCGTGATCGGTCCTCTCGGCTTCCCCCCCTGGGCCGGTGACGCCATGCTGAGACGCATCCTCCTCCCCTCGGTGTTCGCGGTGCTGGCCTATGGGTTCTGGGTCAGCCCCGACTTCAAACAGATCGCCGCGGGGGTGGCGATCTTCCTGTTCGGCATGCTGTCCCTGGAGGAGGGGTTCCACTCCTTCACCGGCGGCTTTCTCGAGAAGATCCTGCGCCGCACCACTGACCGGCTGTGGAAGAGCCTGTCTTTCGGGGTGGTCACCACCACCCTGATGCAGTCCAGTTCCCTGGTGTCGGTGATCACCATCTCGTTCCTCAGTGCCGGCCTGCTGGGGCTCACCCAGGGCATCGGCGTCATCTTCGGGGCCAACCTGGGCACCACCACCGGCGCCTGGCTGGTGGCCGGGTTCGGGCTGAAGGTGAACATCGCCGCCTATGCCATGCCCATGCTGGTGTTCGGCGTCATCCTGGTGTTCCAGAAGAGCCGCAACCTCAAGGGTGTGGGTTACGTCCTCGCCGGGCTGGGGTTCCTGTTCCTGGGCATCCACCACATGAAGGAGGGCTTCGAGGCGTTCAAGGCGGGGGTGGATCTGACCCGCTTTGCCGTCGCGGGTTTCCCGGGGGTGTTCCTGTTCACCGGCGTCGGCGTCGCCGCCACGGTGGTCATGCAGTCCAGCCACGCCACCCTGGTGCTGATCATCACCGCCCTGGCGGCGGGGCAGATCACCTACCCCAACGCCCTGGCCCTGGCCATCGGCTCCAACATCGGCACCACCATCAC
>JARGFW010000265.1 GCA_029211085.1 Deferrisomatales bacterium
AGACGTCCCCGGCCTTCCAGTCGTACCTCTTCCCGTCGTGGATGTCGTAGCCCTCTCCGTCCAGGATATAGAAGATGGCTTCGTTCACGTGCCCGTGCTTCTGGGAAACCCCCCCGGGGGTGATCACCACCAAATGGGCGTACAGGGCCTGCGCCATGTTCTCCGATGGTGTGAGGATGTTGGCGTTGTAGTACTGCGGCCCTTTGTTGAACTTTAGATCTCTTGCCTTGATCACGCGCGGTACGCTGCGCAGTTCCTTCAGCTTTTTCGACAGGCTGTAACTGAAACCGCTGAGTTCTCGCACGAACAGCCGGGGCTTTTCGTAGGTACCCTCACCGCCGTGCGTAACCTCAAACTTCCCTTCCTGAGTCGTCATGGCGCTCTCCCCTTTGCGGTGCGTGTCGGGATGATCCCATTGCCGTGACCGTGCTTGCGTGCCGTGGAGGGCCTGCCTCCCGGCGACAGTCCTTCCCTGCTTGCCGCTGCGGACGGTGGCTCCGGCGCGACCGGCGGGAGGACGGGCTCCAGCCGGTCGCAGATCGAGCGGAAGAGGTCTCGCTACCGAGTGAAGCCGTCCAGCAGGTAGCCGAACTTCTCGCGGGTCTTTCTGGCCACCGCCGGGCTCGGCATGTTCACCAGCGGGAACTTGTCACGCCAGTCGAACGGCCGGCAGGCGTCGATGATCGCCCGGGAGTTGGTGAAGTCGCCCCGCGCCCGCTGGTCCGGGGGGATGCGCGGGTCCAGGGGGGTGGACCAGGCCTTGTGGATGATGTCAATGGAGGTGGCTGGGTCGGAGCGGCTCAGCATCGCCCAGATGACCTGCTCAAGGTTGGAGACGTCGATGTCGCTGTCCACCACCACCACGTACTTGCCCAGGTAGGCGCCCACGTGGCACTGGGAGGCGACATGGCCTACCTGGGTGGCGTGCCCTGGGTAGCGCTGGTCGATGGCGACGGACACCAGCATCCGCGAGCTGCCCACCTCGTCCGCCCACACCGCCTTGATGCCTGACACACCCGCAGCCTCCATCTGCTGTTTGAGCAGGCCCGAGCGGATCACCGCACGGTAGCGGGCGATCTCGTCCGGTGGCCGGTTGGGGGGGCAACCGAGGATGATGGGGTTGTTGCGGTGATACACGGCCTTCACGTCCAGCACGGGCTCTTCGCGGGCGCCGCTGGCGTAGTAGCCGGTCCACTCGCCGAAGGGGCCTTCCGGCATCTTCTTGGTGGGGTGGATGAAGCCCTCCAGCACGATCTCGGCGTGGGCCGGGATCGGCAGCCCGGTGATCTTGCCCTTGATCACCGGGTAGGGCTTGCCGCGCAGACCGCCGGCCAGATCGTACTCGCTGATCCCGTAGGGCACCTCGCTGCAGGACATCAGGTACAGCAGCGGGTCTCCGCCGATCACCAGGGCCACGGGCATGGGCTCGTTGCGCTGCTGGTACTTGTCGCGGTGGATGCGGCCGTGCTTGCCCGGGGAGATGTAGAACCCCACGGTGTTCTTGTTCTGCACCATCACCCGGTAGGTCCCCAGGTTGACCCAATCCTCGTCGGGGTCCCAGGTGATGTTGCAGGTGCCGGTGCCCAGGTAGCGGCCGCCGTCCTCTTCGTGCCACAGGGGCGTGGGAAACCCCAGCACGTCGACGTCGTCGCCGAGCTGCACGTTCTCCATCACCGGCCCGTCGTCGACGAACTCGTAGGGGATCGGCTTGGCCGCCTGGAACGCCTTGATGAACTCGTTGGAGAGCTCCACCTTGGAAAGGTCGGTGGGGAAGCCGAGGGTCATGTTGGCCCGCTTGGCGCCGTAGAAGTTGGTCAGCACCCGGTGCCCCGCGGGGTAGTCGGGGATCTTGTCGAACAGGGCGGCCGGCGCGGGGTCCGAGTGGTGGAGCAGCTCGGTGGCCATGCCGATGTCCTCCTGCCAGCTGGCCCCCTCCACGGTGCGGACCTCGTTGAGCTTCTCGGCCTGCTCGAGCCAGCCCCGCAGGTCATCGTATAGGAATTCCTGTTTCATCCGTATCACTCCCCTGTACTGGTTGGCGTTTGAACCCAGGCACCCGCCGCAGCCGCGAGGCGCCGGCGAGGGTCTGGAAACCGGAGGAAACACGCGAACCGGCCACCGCTACGGGTGGCCGGACCGCGCCACGTGCTAGCGGCCGGTCTTGGCCAGGGACAGCACCCAGCCGGACATGAAGCTCTTGCCCTTGGCGATCTGGTCCTGGTCGAAGAACTTGTCCAGGGGCACCTGGTCCACGGCGTACACCGGCCGGTGGAAGTCCGTCTCGTAGCCGAACGGCACCGTGGCGTCGAACGCCATCCCTCCCTCGAAGCGGGTGTTGGAGGCGGTCCAGTCCTTCTCACCGGCGGTCATCCGCTCCTGGGGCTGGAAGGTCTGCCCGATCCCCCCCGGCACGGGGTTGAGGATGTCCGTCTTGGGGTTCACCCGGGTGGTGAGCGCCCACATCAGGTCGTCCATGGAGTAGATGTCGATGTTGGTATCGACGGCGATCGCCATGCGCATCCCCTGGTTGCAGGACATGGCGGCGGTGAGGAAGTTCCGCTGCCAGCCCTCCTCGATGACGCTGCGCTTCTTCACCTGGATGACGCAGCCGCCCCAGTCGGTGAAGCAGTAGGGGATGTGCACGTCCTGGACGATGCCCGGCTGCATGCGCTCGCACAGCTCGAACACCGCGGCTTCCCGCACCGTGGTGTCGATGTTGCTGTCGTCGAGGGTGTGCACGCCGAGGGGGAAGATGATCGGCTTGGTCTCCGGCTTGCGCATGGTGATGGCGGTGACGTGGAAGGTGGAGGCCTTGTAGGCCTTGCCCATGTAGCCGGCCCACTCGGGGTGGAACCAGGCCTTGCCCTGCTTGCCCACCTTCTCCGCCTCGGCGGTCTCCCAGCGCCGGTCCTTGGGCTTGAGGTACCCCTCCAGGACCAGCTCGGCGTCCGCCAGGGCGTGGGCATCGATGGTCTTGCACTTGACGATGCGCAGGGGCTCGCCCTGCAGGCCGCCGGCCACCCCCAGTTCGTCGCAGCCCTTGGGCAGGATCACGTAGTCGAAGCCCGAGCCCGCCATCAGGTTGGCGGCCGGGGGGATGCCGAAGTTCATGGTGATCGGGATGCCGTCCGGCTCGTTGTAGTGCTCCACCTGCACCTGCCACATGTGGGCCCCCGGGGCCGCCTGGAAGGTGCCCACGTTGCCCCAGCGGAAGCTCATGCGGTTGTATCCCACGTGGGTCCCGCCCTTAAAGTACTTGCCCACCACCACGCTCTGGCCGCTGCCGATGGTCAACTCGGTCTCCAGCGGGGTATGGCGGATCGCCACCACCCATTTGTTCACGTCCAGGTCGTCGGTGATCACGTGTTCGTGGACCGGGGCCTCTGCGGAGCTGACTTCCACGGGGGCAATGGGGTTGTTCATGGCGTGGGCGATGGCCTTGGTCCGGCTCGCGTGGTCCGGCCAGCCGAACATCTTGTTCATCACGTCGGTGTTGCCGAACAGGTTGGTCACCGCCCGCAGGTGGGGGTAGCCCTTCACGTTCTCGAACAGGATCGGCAGGCTGCCGTCCAGGCTCTTCTGCACCGCGGTGATCTCCAGATCCGGGTTGACCTCCACCGCCGATTCAAGCAGCAGGCCTTCGCTCCGCAGCCAATCGAGGGTGCTGCGCAGGTCGCCAATCTGTCGGGTCTTCTTCTCCACCTTGCTCATGCGATTTCTCCTTTCGTTATGGTTCCAGTGGTCTGGGTGTCAGTGCCCTCTGATCCGGGGTTGCGGACTCGCGCCTCGCGTTCCCGGGTTATCTGCTCGCCGCGATCCGGAAGCCCTGGCGGCCCTCGGTTTCCGGCTGCTCCCCGTGGCGCTCCACGACCCCGTCCCAGCGCTTCGCAAACGCTGCGGGGATGTCGAACTGATCCAGCACGCGAGCAACGACATGATCCACCATGTCGCCCAGGCTCTGGGGTTTGTTGTAGAAGGCCGGCATCGGGGGCAAAACCACGACGCCAAGCCTCGCCAGTTTCAGCATGTTCTCCAGGTGGATGGGGGAAAGGGGCATCTCCCGAACCATCAGCACCAGTTTGCGCTGCTCCTTGAGGACCACGTCGGCGGCCCGCTGCACCAGATTTTCGGCCAACCCGGCGGCGATCGCCGCCAGGGTCTTCATGCTGCACGGCGCCACAACCATGCCCTCGGTCCGGAAGGATCCACTCGAGATGGTGGCCCCCTGATCCCTGTAGTCGTGGACCACAGCGGCCATCTTCTCCACTTCCGCAACGCTGTAGGACGTCTCGTGCTCGATGGTGCGCCGGCCCCAGTCGCTCATGACCAGATGCGTCTCCACGACGGTGTCGTGGAGCGCCTCCACCAAGCGCACGCCGAATATCGCACCCGTGGCCCCCGTGATCCCAACCGTCAACCGCCTCACCCTGTCGCCCTCCCCATCTGTCGGTACCCTGGCCGGCGCGAGCTGCGCCACCCTTTCAGAGGTGAACTGCAATGATGGTGCCACCCCCTTCCAATGCACTCGGAACGGTGTATAGCGCGAATATTGCTTTCAGTTCTGAAAACTGTCTGTTCACGGCTGCAAGAAAACGGGGCGGCAGGCCCGCGAGCCCCACTCAGCCGTTCACCGCCGCCCCGCAGTCGCCGGCAGCGGCGAGCAGGCCCATCAGGCCTTCCTTCGCCACCTTGCCCCGCGCGTTCTTGGGGATCCGGTCGACGAAGAAGACCCGTTTCGGCACCTTGAAATCGGGCAACGTTCCCCGGCAGTGGGCCACCACATCCTGCGGGCTCAGCGCGTCCCCGCCCCGGGCGACCACGAAGCAGGCCACCGCCTCGCCGTAGACCGGGTCCGGGATGCCCACCGTGGCCGCGTCCAGGACCTGGGGGTGGGTCATCACCCGGTTGGTGATCTCGACCGGCGAGATGTTCACGCCGCCGCGGATGATCAGGTCCTTGGCCCGTCCGGTGATGTACACGTAGCCGTCTTCGTCCACATGCCCCAGGTCCCCGGTGCGCAGGCCGCTGGCCGGGAAGCGCTCGATGCTGCCATCCGCCTGCAGGTAGCCGAGGGCGATGGAGGGCCCCGTGACCACCATGTGCCCCTGTTGCCCCACGGGACACCGCTGGTCGCTGTCGTCCACGAAGAAGATGTCCTTGTACCGGCAGGGAGTCCCGGCCGACCCGAAGCGGGGCGCCTCGGGCGGGCTCCCCAGCATGAAGCCGGCCTCGGACATGCCGGCCATCTGCAGGATGGTGATCCCGTAGCAGGCCTCGAAGGCGCGCTGCCGCTCCACCGACAGGGGTGCGGAACTGCTGGTCATGAACCGCAGACGGGGAACGTCGGCCTTGGTCAGGGGGACCGGGTCGCTGGCCAGGATGTTGATCACCGTCGGCACGCCCGCGGCGATGGTGACGTCCTTCTCCATCAGCCACCGAGGGAAACGGGAGCGGGAGAACTTCTTGGCGAGGACCAGCGTGGATCCCACGATCATGCTCGGCAGGATGGTGAGGGTCTGGGCCGACATCCAGTTGTAGTTGCGGTACTCGAGCAGCACGTCCTGGCCGTCCATGCCGAGTTTGTCCACCAGTTCCAAGCCTTCCAGGTACAACTGCCGGCGGGTGAAGCAGACCCCCTTGGGCGTGGAGGTGGTGCCCGAGGTGAAGGCCACCGCCGCCAGGTCGTCTTCCCCGGGGGGCGGTCCCTCGAAGTGCCCGCTGCAGGCCTGCACCGCGGAGAAGAAGTCGTCCGGGAGCCGCCCTTCCGGTTCGTCGAAGGAAGAGAACGATGCCACCGCGGCCCCCTCGACCCGGCACGCCTCCGCGGGCACGCCCACGTCGTGCAGCACCCACTTGGGCCGGACGAAATTCAGGATGTGGCTGATGTTCTCCTCGCTCTCGTCGACGTTGATCGGGCTGATGACCGCGCCGGACAGGATCGTTCCGAAGTAGATCAGCAGCACCTCGATGGAGTTACTGCCGATCAGGCTGACGATGTCCCCCCTGCCCACACCCTGTTCCACCAGGTAGTTCGCGATCTGGCTGCAGCAGCGGTAGAACTCCCCGTACGAAATGCTCTTCTGCTGGTCGACGCTGTCGATGCACCGCTTGTCGCCGAGCCGCAGGGCGTTCTGGGCAATCCGCTGCATCAGGTCCAGGCTGTCATCGACCGGCATTTCCGCTCGCTTCATCGACATCTACGAACCCTCCCTGGGCAGAACCCCAGACCGTCGGGCCCGAGACCGCCTTTCATCACTGTGGTTAACGATTACATCCTCGCCCCGTCGCCGTGGCGCACCCAACAAAAACGCCGACCTACTGCCCAGAAACCGCCACCGGATCCGACAAAGGGGGCGGGGCCTGCCTGGAGAGCGGCCAAGCGCTTTGGCGCCACGGGTTCGTCCCACAACCAACGCCCTCGGGCCACCGGCGGTTCGCCAGGGCCCCCATCGAAACAGAGGAATCTTGGCCGCCGGAAGACAGTCCCCGCCCCCGCTCCCCCGACAGGCAGGCGTCACGTTTCATCCCTCGGGTGCCGTTCGGCACCAGAACTATAGAGCAACAAACATCCCGCCGAGGCGGCCGGACACCCCGCCGCGACGCGGTACGATCCCTGCGCGATCTTGGATTCTCACGAGCGCCACGGAGGGAACGGTACTCTCTCTCCGTTGCAGCCCGTGGTGCCAAAGCCGCGTCCCGCTATGCTCTGGGGCGCCCGGCCGCCCCCGTTTCAT
>JARGFW010000266.1 GCA_029211085.1 Deferrisomatales bacterium
TGGGGCAGGTGGCGGGGTACCTCTGGGGGCTGCCGCCGGGGCCGGGGGGGACCACCCCGTACGATCAGGGCCTGGCAGCGTTTCGCGCCGGTGATCTCACCGGCGGGGTGCTCACCCTGCAGTTGCTGGAGTTCTCCTCGGTGGGCGAAGGGCCGGGTCCGGAGTTGTTTCTGTACCAGTTAATGGAGCGCGCCTTTGCCGGCCTGGCCCTCGGCTCCCTGGAGGGTATCGACGGTCCGGCGGCCCAGTTCCTGGGGGCGGTGGCCCAGGGCCACCTTGATGGGGGGGCGGCCGCAGGGGCCCTGTACCGAGGTGCGGCGGGGTCACCGGAGCAGGCGGATCCCGCAGGGCTCCTGTTCTCGCCGTTCACCGGTGGTGCGGAGCTGCAGGCGGTGGCCCGGGTGCGCGCGGGAAACCCGCCGGCGGCCGGCGCCGGCCCCCTGGAGGCCCTGGCCGGGGCGCGCACCTCCGCGGCGGTGGAAGCGGCCCTGGGGCAGCTGGCCGTCACGCCGACACTGCCCGACGGGGGCGACGCCGCCACGGCGTTGGCAGAACTCTACGCGGCGCGGAGGACGGCGGGAGCGAGGTGGGCAGCCCGGATGTTGTGGGAGCTGGGCGAGGATCAGCGGGCCCGGGATGCACTGGAGAAGGCGCACCGCAAGTCTTCGGGCTACCGTACCAACTTCGTCAACTCGCCGGGGTTCCTGGTGGACCTGGCCCGGGGCCGCCAACGGGTGGGGGAGTACGCCCCGGCGGTGGCGGTGTTGTTCGAACTGGCGGCCGAGGACCCCTCGGTGCGCATCGCCTACGAGAGTTTGAAAAGGCTATACGCCTCCCACGCCGGCGGCGAGGTGCCGCCGCGGTAGGGAGCTGATGCGGTCGCCCCCGGGCGGCCCCACTGATGATCCGAGTTCAAAGGAAGCATCCGATGCGTCTATCTCCCTGGCTGGCCCTGCTGGCCGTCGTTCTTCCCTTGCAGGCCGGCGCCGAACTGCGCTACGCCGAGGCCACCAGCCCCTCGAGCCTCAACCCGTTCCAAGTGCGGGACATGCCCAGCCTGCGGGCGGTGGAACTGGTGTACGAGGGCCTGGTCACGCCCCCCGAGGCGGGGTCCGTCAAACCCGCCCTGGCCAGCTCCTGGACGGTGGCCGACGATGGTCTGGCGGTGGTGTTCGAACTCCAGCGGGGCGTCACCTGGCACGACGGGGTGGCGTTCAGCGCCGCCGATGTGGCGTTCACCGTCGCCGCCGGCAAGGACCCGCGCAGCGTCACCTCCCTACGTTCCCAGTTCTCGGTGTTCGCCGGGGCCGTGGCCGAAGGCTCCCACCGGGTGCGTATCCGCTTCGCCCGGCCGGTGCTCAACCCCCTCTTGTACTTCGACTTCAAGATCTTGCCCGCCCACCTGTTTCCCGGGGGGTTTGTCGGCGCCGACGCCGACCGCATCAAGGCGGTGGGTACCGGACCCTATGCGTTTCAGGAGTGGAGCGCCACGGGCGAGATCCGCTTGACCGCCAACCCAGCGTATTACCGCAAGGGCCAGCCCGGCATCGACCGGGTGGCGGCCACCACGGTGCCCGACGACAACATCCGCAACGAACTGCTGCGCTATGGCGCGGTGGACCTGGTGCCCCAGGTGCGGCCCCGAGACATCCCTGCCCTGGAGGAGTTGAGTGGGGTGCGGTTGTACCCCTACAGCACCCTATCCTACAGCTTCATCGGCCTGAACTTTCGCAATCCCGTATTGCGCAACCCGCTGATTCGCCGGGCCCTGGCCCGGGGCTTGAACCGAAGCGAGATGCTGCGGGCCCACTACGGAAGCCGGGGCACCTTGATCTCGGGGCCGTTCCCTCCCGCCTCCTGGGCGTACAACTACGACGTCGGCCCCTGGGAGTACGACGCCGCCGCTGCAGCTTCCCTGCTCGCCGAGGCGGGCGCGGAGGACACCAACGGCGATGGGGTGCTCGATCTCCAGGGCCGCCCCCTGAGTTTCCGCTTCGTCTCCCTGGCCCAGAACGAGGCCCAAAAGGCGGTGGTGCTGGACGCCCAGCAGCAGTTCAAGAACCTGGGCATCGAGGTCAAGGTCCGCTTCCTTGAACCGATGGCCTGGAAGAAGGCGGTGTTCGAGGACCACGAGTTCGACCTGGTGCTGGCCGAGTGGACCTTCGACAACAACGTCAACGTCTACACCCTGTTCCACTCCACCGAGGCCGGCCCCGGGATGAACAATCTGGGGGGCTACGCCAACCCCGACGTGGACCGGTTGCTCGAGGAGAGCCGCGCGGCCACCGACTCGGAGGTGTTGCGCACGGTGTACGGTGAACTGCACCGGCAACTCCACCAGGATTTGCCATACCTGTTTCTGTGGAGTCTGCACCGCTACGCGGCGGTGGCCAGCCGCATCGATCAAGTGCGCTTGCACCCGTTCTACTTCTTCTCCTACGTGGGCTCCTGGGCCGAGCGGTGAGCCCGGCCCAGGTCCGGGGCCTGGCCGGGTGGTGTGCCCGCCAGTGCCTGGTCGCGGTTGCGGTGCTGCTGGGCACCAGCCTGCTGTTGTTCGCCGTGGTGCGTCTGGCACCCGGTGGGTCCGGTCTCGGCCTGGGGGGGCTCCCCGCCCCGGCAACTGCCGCGGGCCCCGTGGCGTCGACCGAGAGCTGGGCGGCGCAGTATGGCCACTGGCTCGCCGGCACGGTGCGCGGCGAGTTCGGCACCAGCACGTCCCTGCAGCGCGGCCGGCCGGTGGCTGAACTGCTGTCCGCCGCTACCAGCCGCTCTCTGGCCCTGTCCGGAGCTGCGCTGGCCCTGGCGGTGCTCGGTGCCTCAGGCCTGGCGGTCCTGCGCGTGGCCCGGCCGCGTTCCCGGTGGGCGGCACTGTTGGGGGCCACTGCCCACCTCATCAGCGTGGTTCCCGTGTTCCTGCTGGTATACCTCGCGGTGGGTTGGGGCAACGCGCTGCTCGCCCGGGCCGCTGCCCAGGGCTGGGTGGAGCTCCCCCGCTGGTTTCCCTACCCCGCCCGGGAGGCCTTGGCCCCCTGGCTGCTCACTGCCGCGATGTTGGCCGTGGGGGACGGCCTGCTGGCGGACCTGTACGGGCGCTTTCGCGGCGAACTCGAACAGTCCTCCCGGGGAGAACACCTCACCGGGGTGCGGTTGTTGGGGCTGTCGGTACCGGGGGCGGTGCTGCGGGTCGCCCTGCCCGGTATCGCCGCGTACCTCTCCCGCCGCCTGGCGTTCGTGCTGGGCTCTCTGGTGGTAGTGGAGTCCGCCGTGGGTTGGCCGGGCCTGGGGTACCTGGCGTGGCGCGCCGCTTCCACCCGCGACCTGCCGGTGCTGCTGGGGGTGGCGCTGGTGATGGCGGTGGCGGTGCGGGTGACGTGGGTGGCGGCTGAGGTGGTGAGCTACAGCGCCGACCCCCGGCGGCGGGGGCCGCGATGAGGGCCGATTACCGCTACCCCCAGCGCGGGCCCCGGCCGGGGTTCGCCGCCCTGGCGGTGGGGATCGGGTGCCTGCTGCCTGCGACCTTCGGCGCCCTGGCCACCGTGTTCGGCCTGCTGCCGGCGGACCCCGAGGCGTTCGTGGCCGCGGCCAACGCCGCGATGTCCTGGCAACACTGGTTGGGTACCGACGCCCTGGGGCGCGACCTGCTGAGCCGGCTGTCCGCCGCTGCGGTGCTGTTCGTCGGTCCCGGGATGCTGGCGGCGGGGGTGGCCGCAGGGGTCGGCGTGATCCTGGGGGTGGGGCGCAGCCTGGGCGGGCGGTGGTCCCAGGCGTTGGCCTCCTGGGTGCTGCAGATCCTCGATGGTGTGCCCAAACTGGTGCTGGTGCTGCTGGTGGCGGCGATCGCCCGCAGCGAACTGGGCTGGATCATGGCCACTGTGGGGCTCACCTTTGCGCCGCAGATCGCCGAGGTGGTCGGGTCCAGTGTGGAGCGACTGCGCTCCAGTGCGTTCATCGAGGCCGAGCAGAGCCTCGGGGTGGGACTGGGGCGCATCGTGTTCGTGCACATCCTCTGGGGCCACGCCCGACAGGTGCTGCTGGCCCAACTCTCGAGCCTGTTCGCCTATGCCCTACTGGTGGAGTCGAGCCTGTCCTACCTGGGGGGGGAACTGGGCGTACAGGAGCCAACCCCGAGCTGGGGCAACATGCTGGCGTTGGCCCGGGAGGGGGTCTTCCGGGGCCACCTGGTGCCGGCCCTGGCGCCCGCGCTGCTGATCGCCCTGACCCTGCTTGGCTTCAGCACCCTGGCGGCGGGGGTGGTGCAGGGCCTGGAGGGGCGGCGGTGAGTGGCCCGTTGTTCGGTGTGGAGGCCTTGACCGGTTTCCTGGAGGGGAGCGCCGGGCTGCGGCGCATCCTCGACCGGGTCTCCCTGGAGGTGCACCCCGGCCAGCCCCTGTCCCTGCTGGGGGAGTCGGGCTCGGGCAAGACGTTCCTGGTGCAATCGGCCCTGGGCCTGCACCGGGGCGTCCCCGGGGTGGTGGCCGGCCGGGCCCGGGTGCTTGGGGTGGAGGTGTTCGCGGGGTTGACGGAGGGGGTCGTGTACCGGGAGGACGCGGGCGCCGTCCGCCTCGCCAAGGACACCGCAGGTTGGAACCGGCAGGTGGCGGCCCGGCTGCGTCCCGTGGTGGGGGCTGGGGTCACCCTGGTGCCCCAAGATCCCGCCACCTCCCTGCCCCCGTTCCACCGGGTGGGCCAACTGCTGGCCCGGGCCCTGCGGCGGGGAAAACCGGGACTGTCGGCGTCTGCGGTTGCCCAGGCGTCGCGAGACTGGCTGGAGCGGGTGCACATGTACGGCGTGGAGGAGGTGCTGCACAGCTACCCCCACGAACTGTCCGGGGGGATGGCCCAACGGGTGGCCCTGGCCCTCGCCCTGGCCCCCGGTCCGGAGTTGCTGGTGGCTGACGAACCCACCACCGGGCTGGACGCCACCCTGCGGGTGCGCATTCTCGAGTTGCTGTCCGAGGTGGCCGAAGGCACCGGGGTGACCCTGTTCCTGATCACCCACGACACCGAGGCGGCCCGCCTGCTTACCCGGGAGGTCGCCGTGCTGTGCGCCGGCCGCATCGTCGAGCAGGGCCCGGTCACCGCCGTGCTCAATCCTCGCCATCCCACCAAGCACCCCTACACCCGCTTTCTACTGGAGGCCGAGGGCTGGCTGGCCGGCGCCACCGACGTTGCTCCCCCGCTTCCCCGGGCCACGCAGGTGGAAGGCGGCTGCGGGTATCGAGAAGTGTGCCCCGATTATGGAGGCGCGTGCGCCGCCGCCGTGCCGGACCTGGAGGCGGTGGCGGTGGCCGCGGGGGAGGTGCCACACCGGATCGCCTGTTGGAGGAAGGCCTCGTGAATGCGCCTGCGGTGGAGGTAGCCGGGCTGCGCAAGGAGTTCCGCCCGGCGGGTCTGTGGGGCGGTGGCAACCGCGTGCTGGCTCTGGACGATGTGGGGTTTCGCCTGGAGCAGGGGGAGTTCGCCGCCCTGGTGGGGGAGTCGGGCTCCGGAAAGACCACCCTGGGACGCGTGCTGCTGGGCCTTCTGCCCTCCGACGCCGGCTTCGTGCGGGTGGTGGGACAGGACGTGGGGCGCATGGGGCGCCGGGAGCGCAAGATGTTCCGGCGCCGGGCGCAGATGGTGTTCCAGAGCCCCTACGCCAGCCTCAACCCGGCCCTGCGGGTGCGCAGCACCCTGGCGGAGGCGGTGCGGGTTCACCAGGAGGATCTGGATCGGCCAGGGGTGGCGGCGGAGGTCGAGCGCCTCGCCGAGCTGGTCCGCCTGCCCCGGGGGCGGCTGGACGAGTTCCCCACCAGCCTCTCCGGGGGCGAGCGGCGCCGGGTGGGGTTCGGGCGGGCCATGGCAACCCGGCCCGAGTTCGTCGTCACCGACGAGCCGGTGGCGGGGTTGGACCCGCCGATCCAGGGGCAGCTCCTGGACCTGCTGCAGCGTATCCACCAGCGCCGCGAGATCACGTTTCTCCTCATCTCCCACGACTTGAGGGTGGTGCGCACCCTGGCCACCCGGGTGGTCGTGCTGTTTCGCGGTCGGGTGTTGGAGAACGCCCCGGCCCGGGCATTCTTTACGGGAGAAGCCCGCCACCCCTACTCCCAAGATCTACTGCTCAGCGCCTTCGACGCCGCCACCTGCATGCGCAACCACCGCGGGGTGGTGCGCCAGAGCCTTGCCGTTGGCGGCTGCCCATACCGCCCTCGCTGCCCCATCGCCGACGTTGATGAAGACGCCCCCTGTGCTACAATCCCGCCCCTTCTGAAAGCGGCGGGCGCCGAGCACTGGGTGGCCTGCCACAAGAGAGAACGGCTGTGAGCGTCCGTCGGTTTTTCCTGCACAGTCTCGGCGCCCTGCTGTGGTTCGGGTCCACCCTGGCCTACGCCGCCAGCTACGACAGCCTGGTGGAGCGGGGGCAGTTCTATCTGCGCCGGGGCAGCACCTACGGCGCCGACGCGGTGCGCTCCCTGGAGGCGGCCCGGGAAGCCGATCCCCAGCGGGGCGGCACCGATCCCGCACTGCAGGCCGCATTGGCCAGTGCCTATGTGCTCACTGCCCGCCACAGCGAAGCGCTCTGGTTGCTCCAGAACCTGGAACAGGAGGGGAAGCTGGGCCCGGCCGAGGAACGGCTGCGGGAACAGTTGCTGGGCGAGACCGGGGTGGGCCGGGTGAGGGTCCGCAGCGCGGTGCGGGTGGGGCGCCTGACGGCCCAGTTGCGCCCTACCGCCGAGACCCGCC
>JARGFW010000267.1 GCA_029211085.1 Deferrisomatales bacterium
CTCGGTGGCGCCGGCGTACGTTACGCCGGACAGGTCGAAGTTGGCCCCACCCACGGTCACGGCGGTCAAAGTGGAGCCGGAGTTCAGGTTCACCGTGGTGCCCACCGCGGCAGTGGCGCTGTCGGTGAGGGCGGCGGTGGCGGTGCTGGCGGTGACATCAAAGGCTATAGAATCGCTGGCCGCCCAGGTGCCGGACATGCCGGTGACGGCGAGGGAGAAGGTGCTCCCGTCCGTGAAGGTGGCGGAGCCATCGGCTGCAATATCAACGGTTCCCGTAGCGAAGTCCGCGCCGGAAACGGTCCCGCTCGCGGTCCAGGTCCAACCGGTAGCGCCGTCGGTTAAGTCCGTGTCACCGTTGATGCCGTCGATATTGATGGTGATCGTTTCGTTTGCAGCGCCTGCGAACCACCCACTGCCAGCCGTTAGAGCGCCGTCGTTAGCAGTAGTTGCGGCGACGTTGGTCAACGTATCCAGCGTCCCAGCCACCGTCAGGGTGTACGTGTCCACCGCCAAGGCACCCACGTCCGGGTCGCCGTTTCCATCGACGTTGAGGGCCGCACCGCTGTCCACATCGGCGAAGGTAGCTTCGGCAGGGGTGGCGGCGGCGCCGGCGGTCACGGTCGCGACGACGCTCAGGGCGATGTCGGTCGGCTCCTGGCCGGCCGCGAAGGCGATGCCGGACACGGCGGTGGCGCCGGTCGAGCCGGCGGTCAGGGTGCCGGTGACGGCGTTGGTGCCGTCCAGCAGCTTCTTGGTCCCGTACTGGGTGTTATCGGAGATGCGGGTGATGGTGTCGATGATGTTGTCCAGCTCGGCCTGGTTGGCGGCCAGCATGTTGGCGTCGCTGGTGGCGGAGTTGGCCGAGTCCAGGGCCAGGCCGCGCATCTTGTCGAGCAGGCCGTGCACCTTGTCCAGGGCGCCTTCCGCCGTCTGGATCATGGAGATGCCCTTCTCGGAGTTCTTGATGGCGGCGTTCAGGCCCACCACCTGGGCGCGCATCTGCTCGGAGATGACCAGCCCGCTCGGATCGTCGGCGGCTTTGTTGATGCGCAGGCCCGAGGAGAGCTTCTCCATGGTGCTGCTCATCATGCGGTCGGTTTTGTTGAGGTTGCGCCAGGCGTTGAGGGACGTGATGTTCTGGTTGATCATGAGTGACATGGTAGTTCCTCCATGAAGGGTGGGGCGGGGAAGCCCCAAGGTTTGAAATCCGGCATCCTTGCCGTGTGCCGCAGAGTGGGGAGCGCGACGCCTCCGGAAGGTTTACGGCCACTTCCAGGGCCTGTCGGTCTTCGGGGTGTCTTCTCTGCTCGCCACCTCCTTCTCAAGGGTTGTTCTGATTCCTGCCCCCCTTATCGTCGTCCCTTGATCCCGGCTTTAGGTGTTTCGATTCTTTTTTTCGGGCCCGCCCCACGTAGCAACTGGAAAGGCTGGAAAACCATGAGATGTCCGGCCTCGACTGTGGTCGCCGGGCGCTGCAACACCAGTCCCTTGTTGTGTGCCGCACCTTGCTGTACGATTACCCGTACATATAGCCCCGCTACGGAGGTCGCCCATGGATGCTATTCCCTATACCCGTTTGCGTAGCAACCTCGCCAAGGAGATGGACCGGGTCTGCGATGATCGCACGCCTATCCTGGTGACGCGGAAATCCGCTCGATCCGTCGTCATGATGTCTCTCGACGACTATGAGGCGTTAGAAGAAACCGCCTATCTCCTCCGCAGTCCCGAGAACGCCCGCCGACTTCTGGAATCCATCGCAGAGTTGGAGCGCGGCGACGGCACGGAAAGGCAGTTGGCCGAGTGAGGATCATCTTCTCCGAGCACGCTTGGGAGGAGTACCTCTACCGGCAACGCACCGATCGAAAGGTGCTGCAAAGGATCCATGCGCTCGTCAAAGATATCCGGCGCTCGTCCTTCGAGGGGATCGGCAAGCCCGAGCCGTTGAAGCATGCGCTTTCCGGTTACTGGTCGCGCCGCATCACCGACGAACACAGAATGGTCTACAAGGTGGAAGGGGCCGCCCTCTACCTCGCCCAACTGCGTTTCCACTACGGGCGATCCTGATCCCTACATATCCATAACGCCAGGAGATCGAAGAGGTTTCGACCGTTGGGGTACGTCGATAGATCGGGGCGCACCCCATGAGCTCGGGAAAACCCTTCGCGTGGCAAACCCGCTCCCACCAAACCGGAAGGCCGCCCCCGCAGGGGCGGCCTCGGCCGCGAACCGGTCTTCCGGTTCACCGCTCACTGTTCAAGGTTCACCAGTCCCATCCTCCTACTGCAGCAACTGCAGCAGGTTCTGCGGAATCTGGTTGGCCTGGGCCAGCATCGAGGTGCCCGCCTGCAGCATGATCTGGTACTTGGTGAAGGTGGCCATCTCCGCGGCCATGTCGGTGTCGCGGATCACCGACTCCGAGGCCTGCAGGTTCTCGGCCGCCACCCGCAGGCTGTCCAGGTTGGCCTCCAGTGTGTTGGCCTGGAAGGCGCCCAGATTGCCGCGGATCACCGAGATCTGGTCGATCGCCCTGTCGATGAGCCCGAGCGCGTCGGTGGCCTTGTCTGCCGTGTTGATCTCGATCTCGGCCAAGCTCGCGAAACCGCTGTCGTGGGGCTGGGTCACGCCGACGGCCAAGGTGTCCGCGGAAACGTCCTGGATGGCGATCTTTACCGTCTGACCCTGGTTGGCGCCGACCTGGAACACCAAAGAGTTGTCGGTGTTGGTGAACTCGATCGTGCCTGCGGCGCTCAAGCTCGACATGTTCACGGTCATGGATTTGCTGCTATCCACCGTGAAGGTCTGTTCGCCGTCGCCTGCCTTGAAGCCGGTCACGGCCGGCCCGCTGGTACCGGTGGCTGCCTCCGTGAGAGTCGCGTCGTAGGTGGTCTTGGTGACGACGATGGCGGCACTGCCCGCGTCCACGGCGGTGACGTTGTCCAGATTGAACGTGGCTGTTCCGCCGCCGGTGAGACCGCTTGTCAGGGCGACGGCGCTGTTGTCGGCGGTGCTGATGAGGCGGGACACCGTGCCCCCGTCCAGGCTGGCGGTCATGTTGCTGGCGGTCGCGGCGACGGTGTAGGTGTCATCGGCAACCACAGTGGCAGCGGACAAGGTGAAGGTGACACCCTGCAGGCCAGCGGTATCCCCCGTGATCACATCCCCGGCCGAGTATGCGATATTGCCACTGCCGCCGGCACCGTCGGTCCAACTGAAGGTGAGGGCGTCGGTGCCTGCCGTGCCACCACCGGTGACCGTGAAAACATAGGTAAGATCGCTTCCACCGGTGAATGTGCCGGCGGTGGTCATATCCGTCAGGCCGGTATTGCCGGCGCCGGGAACGTCAGCGGCGATGGCCTCGTAGGTATCACCGGAGATGACCAGGGCGTGCGTCCCCTCACTGAGGCCGAGAGCTGCGTCGGCGGAGGTGGTGACCATCGTAGCGTTGGTGCCGTCGGTGTCGGTGAACACTCCAGTTCCGGGAGTGTTCTCGGTTACCACCAGGTTGTAGACGCCGTCGTCCAGGCCCGTTACGTCCGTGATGTTGCTGGTGGTGATGCCCGTGCCGGCGGCGGAGGTGACCGTGGAGCCGTTGGCGTTGGTTCCATCCAACAACTTCTTGGTCCCGTACTGAGTGTTGTCCGAGATACGGTTGATGGTGGCAATGATGTTGTCGATCTCGGCCTGGTTGGCGGCCAGCATGTTGTCGTCGCTGGTGGCGTTGTTGGCCGAGTCGATGGCCAGACCGCGCATCTTGTCGAGCAGGTTGTGCATCTTGTCCAGAGCCGCCTCGGCGGTCTGGATCATGGAGATGCCCTTCTCGGAGTTCTTCATGGCGGCGTTCAGGCCCACCACCTGGGCGCGCATCTGCTCGGAGATCACCAGCCCGCTGGGGTCGTCGGCGGCCTTGTTGATGCGCAGCCCCGAGGAGAGCTTCTCCATGGTGTTGCTCATCTCTCGATCGGTCTTGGCGAGGTTGCGCCAGGCGTTGAGTGCGGTGATGTTCTGGTTGATCATCAGGCTCATGGTCGGTCTCCTTTGGAGCGAGTTGTCCGTTTCCTCGATGGTTGCGTCTGGCTCCGTCCCCGCGAGCTCCGCGGAGATTGGACCTGTGACTGGTCCGGGGAACAGCAAGGGATGTGCCAGACCGGCGGAAAAGTGTTCGTCAAGTTTACAGACAGAAGCGTGGGGGGCGTGTCGAGGAGTGCTAAACGCTTTCTTTAGCGCATGTATGATACTGATAATTCAAGAGTTTGTGAGTTCACGAGCCGGTGCGGTGCCCGGGCCTGTCCGGTCTTCTGGGGGTCGCCTCGAAGGGATGCTGTGGGGATTCTCGCGTAGGGTTCCGGTGGTCTCGAGGAAGGGGAGGGCGGCCACGGAACCCTGTTTGGGACCCCCCGAGGGGCGGACGCGGACCCCGCAGACACAGGTGCCCCTGGCGTGTACCGGCCGCACGGGACCGAGATCGGCGAGGCAGCAGGGGTTGCGTTTCGGGAGGGCAACGAGATGCAGCCGCCATGGGGTGGCGGCTGCGATCACTCTCTATGTCTCGGCTGAGGGCAACCCCGAGCCGCGGGTCAGTGGGGCTGGATCAGCCCGCGACGGCCTGGATCGCCAGGGGTTCGTCGATCTTGTAGGCACTGCCTTTGAGGATGATCTGTTTTCCCAACAGGTTTTGGGCGTTGACGATGACCGGCGCGTACAGGTTGGCGGTGAGGCGGGCACCCCCCTCCTCGATGTTGACCACCACCATGACCGCCGCCTTGCCCGGGTCGGTGAGTTCGATCTCGGCGGCCTGCTTCTCACTAAGTTGCACCCGGTAGTCGGGGAAGAAGACCGTGGGGTCGGTGACCAGGAACGAAACGTCTGAGTCGCTGACCAACTGCATGATCTTGAACGGGCTTCCCGGTTCCATGTCGACCAGGGCGTATCGGTCGGCGTCTTCGAAACCCAACATGGGGCCTACGAACTTCATGACACGGTCGTCGTCGATCTCGATCTGCCCGAACGCCCTCGTCTCGATCTTCATGTGCTGACCTCCAGGTTGGATGGCTGGTGACATCCCGCTCCGTCGGGAGGGTTGCACGGTCTCCAGTAGTGAAGTTCTTCCGGCGTGTCAAGTTCCTGACTGCCAACGTTCCTGACTGCCAACGCCTCGACGGCCGAGAAACTTCTGTTACAGCCGGCCGAGGGTTCGGGTGATCTCCTGGATGAAGATGTCGTTGATTTCCGACAGGAAGCCCAGCCCTCGGTAGTACGGCGCGCCGTCCACGGTCACGGTCAGCACATCGGTGCTCTTGCCGGCGGCCTCCAGCTCCCTCTTCCAGCTGAGTTCGCCGGCGGTCTCCTCCTCCCCGAGGATGTCGTTCATGATGTGGTCGCCGGCCACGTACATCAGGGGAACGAACCGGACCTTCGACCCCGGGTGCCGCCTGGCCGGGCCCAGGGCGTCGTCGCGGGTGATGATGCCTTCGACGGCGCCCAGATAGACGTTGCTGAAATTCCGTTCCAGGTACCGGTCGAGGCCCAGGTAGGTGAGGTTCGAGCCGAGGTGGGTGCTCGGGGTGCCGTGGGCCACCACCACGGTGCAGCCTTCGGTGTCGGGCAGGAAGTCCCGTGCCAGCACGGCGACGACCTCGTGGACCGACTCCCAGCGCTGCAGCAGGGTCTCGCCGAGCTCCACCCGTAGCCCGGGAAAGGCGGAGGCGATGCGCACCACTTCTTCGTACTCCTCGCCGGGGAAGATGTGCAGGGGCTGCACGGCCGCTTTGGTGAAGCCCTCGGCTTCGAGGTCGGCGAGAACCTGCTGCAGGCTGAAGAGGCGTTGGGATTTCCCTTCGGCTGCCCAGCGTTTGTTCACACGCTGGCGGATCACTTCGGAGGTGAACGCCCAGCGGATCTCCAGGTCGGGAATGGCTTCGCGAAGCTGTCGGTCGAAGACGTCGTAGGTGACCTGAGCCCGGGTGCTGGTGCCGAAGGCGGCGATCACCACGGCGGGGTTCTGCTTTAACGTGCGGGTCATGCGCTGGGCCCCGCTCGCGGCGGGGGCCCAGAAGAGTAGGGTGGCGAGCAGGGTGGCGAGTACGGCGATCGGGTGCGGTCTGGCTCGCATGGGGTTTCTCCTTTGCCGGGTCTAGGGGTGCGGCCCCCGGTTCTCTTGCCTACGCTGCGATGGCCCCCCGTGCTGGGGGGCCACGCCTGAACTGCCGATGGGTCAGCCCATCAACCGGTGTCGTTTGTCCGAGAGCTGCAGGCCCCGCCCGTTTTCCCACGTGGCCCATGTCCCTTCCACCCGGTGGGCGCCGCGGCTGGCCAGGCGGAGGAGGGCCTCTGGAACGGTGTCGTAGCCGAGCCTCCCGGCGGCGAATTCGGTCCACTCCGGGTCGAGCCCGGAGCGGCTCATGGCCTCCGCGAGGTCGCTGGGGTCCGGCAGGGTGCCGGCGTGGGTGAGATACACTACGGTCGCGTGCTGCATGGTGGTCCTCCTCGTTGCAGGGTGCCCGGTCGCGGGCGAGGGTCCCGGGTATAGGAGGGGTGACGCCGCGAGCCCGGACGCAAGAGAAGCCCGCACACCGTGTGTGCGGGCTTCCCGTGTTCGAAGCGCCTGACGTGTCCACCCTCCCGACTACCCGGGGAGGTTACCGTGGTCCGTGTCCGTCCGGCAGGTCTTCTGGCTCGCGATTCGTCCTCGGGGCCGCCTTCCCGGTCTCTCGACCAGTGGC
>JARGFW010000268.1 GCA_029211085.1 Deferrisomatales bacterium
GATCTGGACGCCTGGCCCCGGGAGGAGCTGGCCGCCGGCGCCGCAGACTGGACCTGGGGGCGGCCCAGCGTGGCGTCGGGCCGGGTCGCCGCCGAGGCGGTGGAGCGGGCCGCCGACCTGGCCTTGACCGGTGCGGTGGACGCCGTGGTCACCGCGCCCCTGACCAAGGCGGGGCTGGCCGCCGCGGGTCGCCCCTACCCGGGGCACACCGAGCTGTTGCAGGCGCGCTGCGGCGGTCGGGCCACCATGATGCTGGCCGGTAGCCGCCTGCGGGTATTGCTGGTCACCACCCACCTGCCCCTGGCGGCGGTGCCCGCGGCGGTCACCGGCGAGGCGGTGCTGGCCACCGTGCGGGCCGCCCAGCGGGGCTTGGAGGACGACCTGGGCATCGGTTCCCCGCGGCTGGCGGTGGCGGCGCTGAACCCCCACGCCGGGGAGGGTGGAGTGCTCGGCAACGAGGAGATGACCGTGCTGGTCCCGGCCCTGGACCGGGCACGGGCCGAGGGCATCGACGTGGTCGGTCCGCTCCCGGCCGACAGCCTCTTCTACCACGCCGCCGAGGGGGCGTTCGACGCCGTGGTGGCCATGTACCACGATCAGGGCCTGGTGCCCCTGAAACTGCTGCACTTCCACGACGGAGTGAACGTCACCCTGGGCCTGCCCATCGTGCGCACCAGCCCCGACCACGGCACCGCCTTCGACCTGGCCGGCCGCGGCATCGCCCGGGCCGAAAGCTTCGTGGAGGCGCTGCGCTGGGCGGGGGAGATCGCGGCGCGGCGACTCCGGGGGCAATGAGGACAGACGTGAGTCCAGAGGTCATTCGTTTCGGCACCGACGGCTGGCGTGGCGTCGTGGGACGCGAGTTCACCTTCGCCAATGTGCGCCGGGTGGCGGCGGCGATTGCCGCGCACCTGGAAGAGCAGGGCACCGCCGGCCGCGGGGTGGCGGTGGGCTACGACCGCCGCTTCCTCTCCGAGGGGTTCGCCGCAGAGGTGGCCGGGGTGCTGGCGGCCCGGGGCGTCCCGGTGCTGCTGGCTGACGCCCACCTGCCCACTCCGGCCCTGTCCTGGGGGGTGCGGGAGCAGGGGCTGGCCGGGGGCATCATGGTCACCGCGTCCCACAACCCCTACGAATGGAACGGGGTGAAGTTCAAGGAGCCGTTCGGCGGTTCGGCCCGGGCGGTGACCAACGCGGCGGTGGAAGCGATCCTCGACCGGGAGTTTCCCGACGGCGAGTCGATCCCCTGCCTGTCCCTAACCGAGGCCCGCCGACGGGACGGGGTGGCCGGTTTCGAGTGGTGGGCGGGGTACGCGGAAGGGGTGCGGCGCTTCGTGGACCTGGACGCCATTCGCGCCGGCCGCCTGGCGGTGGGGGTGGACGCCATGCACGGCAGCGGCTCGCCGTGGCTGCGCCGCCTGCTGGAGGAGGCCGGCTGCCGGGTTCTGGAACTCCACGCGGGTTGGAACCCGGCGTTCGGGGGCCGCTCCCCGGAGCCGATCGACGAGAATCTACGGGGCCTCAGTGCCCTGGTAACCGCCGAGGGATTGGCCCTGGGTCTGGCCAACGACGGCGACGCCGATCGCATCGGGGCGATGGACGAGCGCGGCAGGTTCTTCTCTCCCCAGCGCATCCTCGCGGTGTTCTTGCGCTACCTGAGGGAGGAAAAGGGCCTGGACGGCGCAGTGGTGCGGGCGGTCTCGGCCACCTCGTTGCTGGACCTGCTGGCGGCCCAGTACGGCCTGGAGACCGTTCTCACCCCCGTCGGCTTCAAACACGCCGGGGAGGTGATGCTGGCGCGGCCGGTGCTGCTGGGGGGCGAGGAGAGCGGCGGCATCGGCATCGGCGCCCACCTGCCCGAGCGCGACGGCATCCTCAACGCCCTGGTACTGGCCGAGCTGGTGGCCCGCACCGGCAAGGGGCTGCGCGGCTATTTACAAGAGGTGTTCGACCGGGTGGGACACTTCACCTACCGGCGCCTCGACCTGTCCCTGGACCCCGCCGGCATCGCCCGGGCCCGGGAGCGCATCGCCGCCCTCGACCCGCCCCAGACCCTGGCCGGCCGGCCGGTGCGGGACGTGATCACCCTGGACGGCACCAAGTTCGTGCGCGACGACCACTCCTGGCTGCTCCTGCGCCCCTCGGGCACCGAGCCCCTGGTGCGCGTCTACGCCGAGGCCCGCAGCGGCGCCGAAGTGCAGGAGTTGATCGACGAGGGGCGGCGGCTGCTGGGGGAGGAGTAGGCTTTCGGCTGGTCGGCCGGGAAGCTGGGAGGCCTAGAGGCCACAAGCTGACCGCTGATAGCTGACCGCTGATAGCTGATGCTGACACCCGACTCGGCGGTCCCGCTTCACCCATTACTCACCACCGGCTCACTGGAACCCATGTCCTACGACACCATCCGCATCCGCGGGGCCCGCCAGCACAACTTGAAGGACCTCCACCTGGAGATCCCCCGCTGGAAGCTGGTGGTGATCACCGGTCTGAGCGGTTCGGGCAAGTCCAGCCTGGCGTTCGACACCCTCTACGCCGAGGGCCAGCGCCGCTACGTGGAGAGCCTGTCGGCCTACGCCCGCCAGTTCTTGGAGCAGATGGACAAGCCCGACGTGGACTCCATCGAAGGCCTCTCGCCGGCGATCTCCATCGAGCAGAAGACCACCAGCAAGAACCCCCGCTCCACCGTGGGTACGGTCACCGAGGTGTACGACTACCTGCGCCTGCTCTACGCCCGGGTCGGCACCCCCCACTGCACCGAGTGCGGCAAACCGATCACCAGTCAGACCGTGACCCAGATGGTGGACCGGGTGCTGGAACTGCCCGAGGGCACCCGCCTGGAGGTGCTGGCGCCGGTGGTGCGGGGCCGCAAGGGCGAGCACCGCGCCCTGTTGCAGGAACTGGCCAAGGCGGGTTTTCTGCGCGTGCGGGTGGACGGGGAGATGCACGAGCTCGACGAGGAGATCGGCATCGACAAGAACCGCGCCCACACCCTGGAGGTGGTGGTGGACCGCATCGTGGTCAAGGCGGGGGTGCGCAGCCGGGTGGCGGAAGCCATCGAGCTCGCCCTGGCCCGGGCCGCGGGCCTGGTGGCGGTGGAGACCCGCCCCCGGGAGGGCGAGGCGCCCGAGCGCTTCCTGTTCAGCGAGCGCTTCGCCTGCGTGGAGTGCGGGGTCTCCTTCCCGGAGATGAGCCCCCGGGCGTTCTCCTTCAACTCCCCCCACGGAGCCTGCCCGGACTGCGACGGCCTCGGCACCCGGGTTGCGGTGGTGCCCGAGCAGGTGGTGGCCGATCCGGCGAAGTCGGTACTCGACGGCGCGGTGGCGGTGTGGGACGCTCCCACGGCCCACTATTACCGCCAGGTGCTGCGCTCGGTGGTGGCCCACTTTGGGGCCGACCCGGCGATCCCCTGGCAGGAGCTGCCCGAGGCGGTACGCCAGGCCGTGCTGTACGGCACCGCGGAGGAGATCGCGTTTCGCTTCGACGGCGAGAACTCCAGCTACCGCTCCACCAAGGCGTTCGACGGTGTGATCCCGCGCCTGGAGCGCAAGCTCCGCGAGGCCGACGACGCCTCCACCCTGGAGGACCTCGCCGAGTTCCTGGAGGTGCGGGCGTGCGACACCTGCGCCGGAGCCCGGTTGCGCCCCGAGAGCCGGGCGGTCACCGTGGGCGGCCTGGCCATCCACCAGCTCGTCGCGTTGCCCGTGGAGAGGGCCCGGGCGTTCGTCGAGGATCTGGAGCTGCCCCCCCGGCAGGCCGCGATCGCCGAACGGGTGCTCAAGGAGATCCGCGAGCGGCTGCGCTTCCTGCTCGATGTGGGGCTCGGCTACCTCACCCTGGACCGGGCGGCGGGCAGCCTGTCCGGTGGGGAGAGCCAGCGCATCCGGCTGGCCACCCAGGTGGGCTCGCGGTTGACGGGGGTTCTCTACATCCTCGACGAGCCCACCATCGGCCTGCACCCCCGGGACAACCGGCGCCTGCTCGCCACCCTCACCGGCCTGCGCGACCTGGGCAACACGGTGGTGGTGGTGGAGCACGACGAAGAGACCATCCGCGCCGCCGATCACGTCATCGACATGGGCCCCGGTGCCGGGGAGCACGGCGGCCAGGTGGTGGCGGCGGGCACCCCGGAAGAGGTGGCCGCGCACCCCGCGAGTCTCACCGGGGCGTACCTCTCCGGCCGCCGGGCGATCGAGGTGCCCCCCCGGAGGCGGCGGGCCAACGGCAACACCCTGGAACTCCTGGGGGCCACCGGAAACAACCTCCAGGCGGTGGACGTGGCGGTCCCCCTGGGGCTGCTCACCTGTGTCACCGGGGTCAGCGGTTCGGGCAAATCCTCCCTGGTGGTGGAGACCCTGTGGCCGGCCCTGTCCGCCCAGCTCCACGGTGCCCGCACCCGGCCCCTGCCCCACACCGGGCTGGGCGGGGTGGAGCGCATCGACAAGGTGGTGGATGTGGACCAGTCCCCCATCGGCCGCACCCCGCGCTCCAACCCGGCCACCTATACCGGGTTGTTCGCCCCCATCCGCGACCTGTTCGCCCGGTTGCCCGAGGCCCAGGTGCGGGGCTTCATCAAGGGTCGTTTCTCCTTCAACGTCAAAGGGGGGCGTTGCGAGGCGTGCAAGGGCGACGGCATGCTCAAGATCGAGATGCACTTCCTGCCCGACGTGTACGTCACCTGCGACGAGTGTGCGGGCCGCCGCTACAACCGCGAGACCTTGGAGGTGCGCTTCAAGGGGGCGTCGATCGCCGACGTCCTGGAGATGACCGTGAGCCGGGCCCGGGAGTTCTTCCAGAACGTTCCGGCCCTGCGCGCCAAGCTGGCCACCCTGGAGGAGGTGGGCCTGGGCTACATCCGCCTGGGCCAGTCTTCCACCACCCTGTCCGGGGGCGAGGCCCAGCGGGTGAAGCTGGCCAAGGAACTGTCGCGCCGGGCCACCGGCCGCACCCTATACATCCTCGACGAGCCCACCACTGGCCTGCACTTCGAGGACGTGAAGAAACTCTTGGAAGTGCTGCAGCGGTTGGTGGAGACCGGCAACACCGTGCTGGTGATCGAGCACAACCTGGACGTGATCAAGACCGCCGACCACGTCATCGACATGGGCCCCGAGGGCGGCGGCGCCGGGGGCACGGTGGTCGCCACCGGCACCCCCGAGGAGGTCGCCGCCTGTGCGGCGTCGTACACGGGGCAGGCGCTGCAGGGGGTGCTGCAAGTGAACGGTGAACAGTGAACAGTGCACAGGGAAACCGAGGGCAACTGGTCCTGAGCGGAGGAGCGATTTTGATCTTTCCTTTCACCGTTCACCGTTCACCGTTCACCCGCCGCAGGCGACCCCAATGACCTCCTGCAACCGCTGCGGGGTCGACCTTGCAGCGGGCAGTCTCAAGTACCTGGTGACGGTGAACGTCACCGCCGACTTCGACGGGGTGTTGCCCACCCAGGTGGAGCTGGAAGATCTGGAGGCGTTCATGCGTCAGCTGGACAGCGAAGACCCCGCCAAGGCGGAAAACGATGTGTACCTGTCCCGGGGCTACGTGCTGTGCCCCGCCTGCAAGGCGGCGTTCCTCGCCGACCCCCTGGGGACCAGGGCTCCCGGAGACGGACCCAGGCCGGGCCCTGGCGACGGCGACGCAGGGGGCAAGGTGCATTGATGCGTTACGGAACCGCACTGCTCGAGGTGCAGAAGCCGGGCCGCTACGAGGGCCTGGAGGCCGGCGCGGTGGTCAAGGACTGGGAGGCTGCCGCGGCCCGGGTGGCCCTGTGCTTCCCCGACGTCTACGAGATCGGCATGAGCCACCAGGGGCTGGCGGTGCTGTACCACCGGCTCAACGACCAGGACGACCTGCTGGCCGAGCGCTGTTACGCTCCCTGGTCCGACATGGAGGCCCTGCTGCGCCGGGAGCACTGGCCGCTGGTGAGCCGGGAGTCCGGCCGTTCCTTGGCCGAGTTCGACCTGGTGGGGTTCACCCTGCAGTACGAGCTGTGCGCCACCAACGTACTGTTGATGCTGGAGCTGGGGGGCATCCCCCTGCTGGCCGCCGAGCGCGGCGAGGGCGACCCCATCGTCGTCGGTGGGGGACCGGTGGCTGCCAATCCCGAGCCCCTGGCCGATTTCTTCGACGCCCTGTTCATCGGTGAAGCCGAGGAGGGGGTGGTGGAGGTGGCCCGGGCGGTGGCCGGGGGCCACAGCCGCGCCGAGAGACTCGCGGCCCTGGCCGCGGTGCCCGGGGTGTACCTGCCAACCCGGCACGTGCCACGGTTCGACGGGGAAGGGTTCGCCGGGTTCGAGGGCGAAGCACCCCCGGTGCCCGGGCGCACGGTGGCCGACCTGGAGGCGTTCCCCCTCCCGGAGCGGCCTTTGGTGCCGTTCACCGCCACGGTGCACGAGCGCCTCTCGGTGGAGCTGGCCCGGGGCTGCACCCGGGGCTGCCGCTTCTGCCAGGCGGGGTTCCTGTACCGCCCGGTGCGGGAGCGCAGCCCCGAGCAGGTGCGCCGGGCGGTGGCCGCCGGCCTGGCCGCCACCGGGTTCGAAGAGGTGGGACTGCTGTCCCTGTCCACCGGGGACTACTCCTGCATCGGCCCCCTGCTGGTGGAACTGATGGACGCCCACAGCGGCGACACCGTGGCGGTGAGCCTGCCCAGCCTGCGGGTGGACAGCCTGGAGGAGCGCCTGCTGGAAGAGGTG
>JARGFW010000269.1 GCA_029211085.1 Deferrisomatales bacterium
GGTGGGTTGCCACAAACCCAAGGACTACGACCGCGTCAATCCGGTGGTGTACTGACAGGGTCGCTGGACCTCAGAGCCGGCTCCATCTGGGGCCGGCTCTTTTTTCGGTTTCAGGTGCGGGTTTGGCGTTCTTCGTCGTTGGGAGGAGGGGAACCATGGGCAGGCGCTACAGCAGGCAGTGGGTCGTCGGCGCGATAACGGGTGTGATCTGTCTTTGCGGGCTGACACGGACAGGGCACGCATTTCATGGTGTGGAGGTCGGCGGTTCCGTCCCCGCGTTTTCCCTGACCGGCATCGACGGGGAAAAGGTTGCGGTGTCGGGGGGGGGGCAGGTCATGGTGCTGGCGTTCGTGCGCCAGGGGCAGGAGAAGAGCACAGAGGCTTTGGGCGCGTTGCAGGAGTTATCCGCCGGGCACACCGGTCAGGTCGCGGTGGTAGCGGTGGTGGCCAACCCCGGCGAGGGAGACGCCGCGGCGTGGGCCCGGGGGGCCGGAGCGGCCTTTCCGGTGCTGCTCGACACAGACGGCGCGGCGTACGGGCTGTACGGAGTGCGGGTGATGCCGAGTACTGGGGTGGTCAAGGCGGACGGCACCTTGACGGGCATTGTCGACGGCTTCACCCGGCGTACCGGCGACGAGATCGAGCATTTGATCCAGGTGGCCCTGGGGTTTGCCTCGGCGGATGAACCCGTGGCCGGAGCCGACCCCGTATCCGCCAAGAGCGACGCACGCAAGTCCGCGGAGCGCAGCCTGGAGAAGGCAAAGTTGCTCCTGAAGCGCAAGATGGGTGACAAGGCAGTGGGCAGCGCGGAGGAAGCGGTGGCCGCTGACGACGAGTACGGCGATGCCCATGTGTTCCTGGGTGAGATACTGTTGGACCTGGGGGACGACAACGCTGCCAAGGCCCTGCCCCATTTTGAGAAGGCGTTGGCACTGGACCCGAAGAGTATGGCGGCCAAGATCGGCCTCGCCCGGGTCAGGAGTGTGCAGGGCGATACCCAAGGGGCGGTTGTGTTGCTGCAACAGGCCGCGATGCTGAATCCCCGGCCGGAGAAGGTGTACTACGAACTGGGCCGCGTCTACGAGCGCGCAGAGGACTACCAGCATGCCGTCGAGGCCTATCGGCAGGCACTGGATCGATTGTTGCACTAAGGCGCCCGAGGACGCGGGTCGGGAGGTTCACGGATTGAACAAGTCGTTTCGCGTTATTCGCCTGGTTGCCTTGATCGCCCTCGTGCTGTGTGTTGTCGTGCCGGCCGCGGCTGCGTTCAAATACGTGGAGGTGGGTCAGGCGGCACCGGCATTCACCCTTGCAACCCTGGGTGGAGAGTCGGTCTCCCTGGCAGACACCGTGGTTGGTGCGAAAGCCACCGCGGTGGTGTTCTGGGCCGCCTGGAGCCCACGCAGCAAGCCGATGCTGGCGGAGCTGGAGGTTCTCCACAAGTCTCACGGGGCGGCCGGACTGCGGGTGCTTGCCGTGAACGTGGAGCACGAGGAACTCGATGCTGCGGGGCGCGAACAGGTTGCGTCTGCGGCCGCCGGCCTGAGTTTCCCCGTACTGCTGGACACCGGGCTCGCCACCTACAACGCCTACGGCGTGGTGGCGACCCCCACCCTGGCCCTGCTCGATGGCGAGGGCACGGTGCGGTACGTGCGAGCCAGTTTCTCGACCTCCGCCAAGTTGGAGATCGAAGAACAGGTGTTGGCACTGCTCGGCCTGGTACCGGTGGAGAAGGCGGGTGTGCACGTGGAGAAGCGCAGTTATGTGCCGCCGAAGAAAGCCACTTTGCACTATCAGAAAGCCCAGGTTCTGATCCAACGCGGCCGCCCGCAACGCGCCGTGGGCGATCTGGAGAAGGCGGCCGAGCTCGATCCCCAGTGGGCCGAGCCCCGGGTGTTGCTGGCACGGATCTATCGGGGACTGGCAGCCAAACAGCCGGCCATGCTGGAGAAGGCGGCGGCGGTATTGACAGAGGCCGAGCAGATTCAGCCGCGACACGTACAGACCTTGGCGTTGCATGCGGAAATCCTGGTCCAACTGGGACGAACCCAGGATGCGTTGGCCGTTGCCGAGCGGGCCCTGGCGGTGGATTCAGGGTTTACCCCAGCCCTGTTGGCCAAGTCCCAGGCGTTGCGGGCCCTAGGGGATCTGGGGGGAGCTCGAACCGCCCTGGACGAGGCGCTTTCGCTCAACCCCAGGGACCCTGTAGGGTTGGCCGAAAGGGGGGAGCTGGAGTCTGCTGCGGGGAACTGGAAGGAAGCTGCTGCCGCGTTTCGCGTCGCCACCGAAGCGGCCATGTCCAGCGCCGGGGGAGAAAGGTAGGCCGTGGAAAGCCTGCTGGAGTTGTACGAGCTGATCTCGGAGCGCACCTTCATACCGATCGCACTGTCGCTGCTCCTGGCTGTCACAGTGGGCACCGGCATGCTGCGCAACCGGCTGCCCCGAGTTCTGGTCTTGGTGACTCTGGGGCTTGCGGGTGTGGCGCTATATTTTGGATTGGGGCGGCACGAGTGGGGGGAGGTACTGTTTAACGGGCAGTTACTTTGACTGAGTTGCATAGGGGTCGGGTGACTCCAGGCAGGCACGGCGGCAACTACGGCGGGGAACGGAAGGGGATGACGAGGCCGTGTCGATGAGGCTGCGCCGGTACTTCCAGGTGGGCATGAGTCTGGGAGCGAACGGCTACCTGAAGGGTTTTCTGGCGAAGGCGGTGTACCAGGGCGCGGGCAAGGGGTTCTGTGTCCCTATCCTCAACTGCTATGCCTGTCCGTCGGCGTTTTTTTCCTGTCCGATCGGCACCATCCAGCACTTCATGGTGGTGCGGGCGATCCCCTACTATGCGCTCTCCTACCTGTCCCTGATCGGTGGTTTCATCGGACGCATGCCGTGCGGCACCCTGTGCCCGTTCGGTTTCGCCCAGGAACTGATGTACAAGCTCCCTTCCATCAAGATCCCCATACCCAAGTTCCTTCGGTCGTTCCGTTGGGTGGTCCTGGTGGGGCTCGTGTTCGTGCTGCCGTGGATCACCGCGGAGAACTGGTTTTCCAAGCTCTGCCCCATGGGCACACTGATCGGAGGTCTGCCGTGGGTGACGATCAGCCATGAGGTACGGGCGATGATCCGGGATCTGTTCTGGATCAAGATCGCCCTGCTGATCTTCTTCATCGCCTCCTCCATCGTGGCCAAACGTCCGTTCTGCCAGACCACCTGTCCCCTCGGTGCGCTCTACGGCCTGTTCAACCGCTTCAGCCTGGTGCGCCTGCACTGGGACGCCGAGACCTGCACCCACTGCGACAAGTGCTTGGAGGTCTGCCCCATGGAGATCAAGGTGTACGAGGGGGAGAACACCGGTCACTGCGTCCGCTGCCTGGACTGCACGGCTTGTGAGGCGATCACCGTCACCACGCCGTTCGGACAGGCGGCGCGCCAGCCCGCAGCAGTGCCGGAAACGGCCCCTTCCTGATGCCAGTAGGGGGTGGGGTGCCGTGGATGTTCTGGAGGTCGCTCAGCCTCAAGATCAACCTGGCACTGATCGCGGTTTTGGTGGTGGTTCTCGGCGGTTCCGCCGTGTTCACCATATCCGCCCAGAACCTCCAGTCGGTGGACAACACCAAGAGTCAGGCGCGCATGCTCACCCGCACCTTGACCAACATCATCCGCATCGACATGGATGGGCGCTGTCAGAAGGATGTGATGAAGATCATCCGGATGATGGGCCAGTTCCAGGACATCGAGACGATCCGCATCTTCAACTCCGACGGGGTCATCATGCACTCCGCCGAGGCCGGCGAGATCGGCAAGGAGGTGGACGAGCTCGCCTACAATGTGTTTCAGAGCCCAGATCGCTCCAAGCCGTTCCGCAGCGAGGAGGGAGTGCACCGCAGCTTCTGTATGGTGGAGGTGATGTACAACGAACCCAGCTGCCATACCTGCCACGACCCCCAGAAGGAGATCATCGGGGTGTTGGAGGTGTGCCTGTCCATGGCCAAGACCGAGAGCCAAGTTCACCAGAACGCCCGCTTCATGATCCTCTCCACCGTGGTTACGGTGGTTCTCGTTTCCGGCGCTATCAGCCTGTTCATGTTTCTGATGGTCAGCCGCCCGGTGAACACTCTGGTGGAGACCATGCGCCAGGCCCAAGACGGCAACTTGGAGGTGCGGGTAGCCCCTCGGGGCGGTGATGAGCTGGGAGTGCTGGGCCGTTCTTTTGACGCGATGATTGGGCGCCTGGACGAGACCAGCACCGAAGTGGCGCGGCTGCACCAGGAGCAGATGACCCGGTCCGCGCGCCTGGCCTCCATCGGCGAGATGGCCGCCAGCGTGGCCCACGAGATCAAGAACCCCCTGGCCGGGCTTGCGGGCGCCACCCAGATCCTGTCCGGGAGTTTCGGCCCGGACGATTCTCGCTATCCGGTGGTGCAGGAGATGCTCAAACTCACCGATCGGCTGGACAAGACCATTCGCGATCTGCTCAGCTTCGCACGGGAGTCGGAGCCCAACTGGGGGCGGGCCAACCTCAACGATGTGGTGGAGGAGACCTTGTTCTTCATCCGTCGGGAAGAGGGCAGGGGCAGCGAGGGCGTGGTGATGGAGCTGGACCCGGAGATCCCGGAGATCCCCATGGACGCCCAGCAAATGCAGCAGGTGCTGCTCAACCTGATCATCAATGCTCGGCACGCCGTGGGCCCGGGCGGCCGGGTCACCGTGTCCACCGCTGCGGTGCCCAGCCTGCAAACGGTAAACGGTGAGGCGGTAGGGCCTTACGTGGAGGTGTGCGTGCGGGACGACGGCCCGGGGATCGCCCCCGAGGCGCAGGAGGAAATCTTCAAGCCGTTCTTTACCACCAAGAACCAGGGCACCGGTCTCGGACTGCCGATCAGCCGCAAGATCGTCGAGGCGCACGGTGGGGTGATGCACCTGGAAAGCGCTCCGGGGCAGGGGGCCGCGTTCTACGTGTGGCTGCGGCGGGAGCGGACGACATGAGGTGGTGGGGTGTGACGGCGGTGGTGCTGATGCTGCCCCTGGCCGGATGCGGGGGTGCGGCGAAGCAGCAACTCCAGGAGCAGTCGGTGCGATTGCAGGCCGCCGAGGCGCGGGTGGCAGAGTTGGAGGGGCAGCTCGGCACCCAGCGCGGCGAAAGCGCTTCCACGTCTGCCGAGCTTGAGATCTGCCGGGCTGCGGTGCGGCGCGCCGATGACGCCCTGCAGCAGTTGCGGCGGGCCGGGGACGGACTGGAGACGCGGCTGGGGGAGTGCGTGCGGCGCGAGGAAGCGGTGCGCGCCGACCTGGACCTGAGCCGTCGTGGGGCGACCGCCGGTGAGGAAAAATTGGCTCGCGCCCTTGCCGGCTTCGAAGCCGAGCGGCAGGGCTGGACGACCCGGCAGGCCGAGTTGCAGCGCGGGCTGGAGGCGGCCCGCAGCGAGGCCGTTACGCTGCAGGCGGAGATCCACGTTCTGCTGGAGGAGAAGGCCCGGGTCGAACGGGAGAAACGGGAGAAATTGGAGGAAATTGCCCAGACCTACGAGGGGCTGCTCAAGGGCATGCGGGAGCAGGTTGCCCAGGGTCGAGTGACGATCTCCAACCTGCGGGGGCAGCTCAGCGTCAAACTGCAAGAAGAGATCCTGTTCGACTCCGGCAGTGCGGTGGTCAAACCCGAGGGACAGCAACTGCTGACAGAGATTGCCGCGGTGCTCCAAGAAATAGGCGACCGTGGCACCCTGGTGGAGGGGCACACCGATGACGTGCCGATTCGCGGGGTGTTGGCTCAGCGTTTTTCCACCAACTGGGAACTCTCGGCGGCGCGAGCGCTCAGCGTGGTGCGCTTTCTCCAAGAGGTGGGCGGGGTGGACCCGGCGCGCCTCGCTGCCGCGGGCTACGGCGAGTACCGACCGGCGGTGCCGAACGACAGCGCCGAGAACCGTGCCCGCAACCGCCGCATCGAGTTGAAACTGGTGCCGCTTCCCCAGGCAGAACCTCCGGAAGAGGCCGATGCAACCGACACGGGTACAGGGACCGGGAGCCCGGGGCAAGAACAGCCCGCGGCTGTTCGCTCCCCTGGGGAACCGGGGGCCGGTGGCGCGGCGGGGGAGTACGCACCGGTGGAAGCTGGGTCGGATACCGGAGCCCAAGACCCCGGGACTCCTGGGCAACAGTAGGACCCAGGGTCCGGCGGGGGATGCTCCCCGCGTTCTTTGCCCTGGGGCGTCTGCCACCCAGTTTCCTCGCCGCCGACTCAGTACAGAGCGTCCCGCCCCTCCTCACCGGTGCGGATACGGATGGCCCGGTCCACCGGCAATACGAAGATCTTCCCGTCGCCGATTCGTCCCGAACGGCACACCTGCTGGATCACCTCGGCGATCTCGTCCACTCGGTCGTCCTCCACCACGATCTCCACCCGGCTTCGGGCGAAGAACTTGGGGATGAACCCCCGGACCTCCGAGTAGCGCATCTGGCTCAAGGGTTTGCCGATGCCCATGACGCCGTCCACAGTCAGCCCCGGGGCGCCGATCTCGAACAGACGATCGCGCAGTTCGTCCAACTGGTCGGTGTTGACGATCGCGATGAGCAGCTTCACGGTTGTCCTCCCGTCCGCAGGGCTGTCGCCCGGTGGTGGTGCCTGTGGGTAC
>JARGFW010000270.1 GCA_029211085.1 Deferrisomatales bacterium
AGGCCCGGGTGCTGCCGGCCCTGGGCCTGCCGTTCACCGCGGTGCGCGCCGCCGGTTTGGTGGGCACCGGATTGGGTGGGGCGCTCAAGGCCCTGGGGTCCCTGGCCCTGGGCGGGGTCGATGCACTTGGGTTGCTGCGCCGGTTCCGTCCCCAGGTTTGCCTCGGTGTGGGGGGTTACGTCTCGTTCCCGGTGGTAGCCCTGGCCAGGCTACTCAGAGTGCCGGTAGCCGTGCAGGAGCAGAACGCCTTCCCGGGGTTGAGCAACCGGGTGCTGGCCCGACTGGCGCGGCGGGTGTACGTCGGTGACCCAGCGGCGGTGGCGCGGCTGCCAGCCGGCAAGACCCGGGTCACGGGCAACCCGTTGCGGCGCCGTTTGCGGGAGCCCCTGCCCTACCGGGCTCCGGCCCCCGGGGAATCCCCCCACCTGCTGGTGGTGGGGGGCAGCCAGGGAGCCGCGTCCCTGAACCGGGCGCTGCCCGCGGCCCTTGAGAGCCTGGGGCGGCCGGTGAGCGTGCGCCACCAGGCGGGCCGAGGCCGCGCGGCGGAGGTCGCCGACCGCTACGCCGGACGCGCTGGCGTCCAAGTGGAGGAGTTCATCGACGACATGCAGGCTGCCTACCGCTGGGCCCACCTGGTGGTGAGCAGGGCCGGCGCGCTAAGTGTCGCCGAGTTGGAGGCGGCCGGGAGGCCGGCAGTGCTGGTGCCGTACCCGTTCGCGGCCGGCAACCACCAGGAAGCCAACGCCCGGGCGGCCGCGGAGCGCCGCGGGGCGGTGTGCCTGCTGGACACAGAACTGGAGCGCGGTGCCCTGGCAGCGGTGCTGGAGGAACTGCTGGCGGCCCCCGAACGGCTCACGGAGATGGCAGCGGCGGCGGCGGCAGCGGCCCGGCGCGACGCCGCCCGGGACATCGTGGACGATCTGCTCAACCTGGGTGGGGAGGGATAGGCATTGTATCGCAAGGAGCACAACATCCACTTCGTCGGCATCGGCGGCATCGGCATGAGCGGTATCGCCGAGGTGCTGCTCAACCTGGGCTACCAGGTGTCCGGCTCCGACCTGCGCGACTCCCCGGCGGTGGAGCGCTTGCGGGGTCTGGGTGCCCGCGTGGCTGTGGGCCATCGCCCGGAGAATCTCGGGGCTGCCGCGGTGGTGGTGATCTCTTCGGCGGTGGCCGGGGACAACCCCGAGGTGGTGGAGGCCGAGCGGCGCCTGATCCCGGTCATCCCCCGGGCGGAGATGCTCGCCGAGTTGATGCGTATGAAGTACTCGGTGGCGGTGGCCGGGGCCCACGGCAAGACCACCACCACCTCCCTGGTGGCGGCGGTGTTGTCCGAGGCCGGGCTGGATCCCACGGTGGTGGTGGGCGGCCGGTTGGCGAGTCTGGGGAGCAACGCCCGCCTCGGGCAGGGCGAGTTCCTGGTGGCCGAGGCCGACGAGAGCGACGGCAGTTTCTTGTTGCTGGCGCCCACGGTGGCGGTCATCACCAACATCGATCGGGAACACATGGAGCACTACGGTACCGCCGAGGCCCTGGACCGTGCGTTCCTGGACTTCGCCAACAAGGTGCCGTTCTACGGCGCGGTGGTGGCGTGCCTGGACGACCCCCGGGTGCAGAGCCTGCTGCCCGGAATTCGCAAGCGGGTGATCACCTACGGTCTCTCGGCCCAGGCGGATCTGGGTGCGCGGCACCTGCACTGGGCCCCGGGCCAGACCGGGTTCGAGGTGTTGTGGCACGGGGAGAGGGCGGGCGAGGTGACCCTGGGGGTGCCCGGGGAGCACAACGTGCGCAACGCCCTGGCCGCGGTGGCGGTGGGGACGGAGCTGGGGGTGTCACCCGAGGTGGCGTGCCGGGCCCTGAGCGGGTTCGGCGGCGTGGATCGGCGCTCCCAGGTGATCGGAGAGACCGGCGGGGTGTTGGTGATGGACGACTACGCCCATCACCCCACCGAGATCCAGGCCCTGCTCGAGGCCCTGCGGGCGTCCTACGATCGCCCCCTGGTGGCGGTGTTCCAACCCCACCGGTACAGCCGCACCCGGGATCTGTTCGAGCGGTTTCTGACCGCGTTCTACGCCGCCGACCGGGTGCTGGTGACCGACATCTACCCCGCCGGGGAGGCGCCCCTGCCGGAGGTGTCGGCGGAGGCACTGGCGGAAGGCATCCGTGTCCACGGCCACAAGGGGGTGACCTACCTGCCCGACCTTGAGTCCTTGCCCGAGCGGCTGCAGACCCTGCTGAACCCCGGCGACCTGGTGGTCACCCTGGGGGCCGGCAATGTGTGGCAGGTGGGCGTGGAACTGCTGCGCCGCCTACAGGGAGTGTGACCATGGCCAGGACGACTCTCGACCTGATCCGCGAGACCGTGCGCGGGGAGACCCTGTTTAACGAACCGATGCGGGAGCACACCACCATCCAGGTCGGGGGGGCGGCGGATCTGTTGCTGTATCCCGCGGATCGCGAGGACCTGGCGGCGTTGGTGAAATTGCTGGCGGAGCGCGGAGTGCCGTACTTCGTGTTGGGCAAAGGCTCCAACCTGGTGGTGCGCGATGGGGGGATCCGCGGGGCGGTGATCTGTCTGGACCAGGGTTTCCGAGGGGTCGAGCGCCGCGACGCCGCGGACGGGCGACCGCGTCTCTGGGTCGAAGCCGGCACCGCCCTGCGTACCCTGGTGCGCTGGACCGTGGATCACGGCATCAGCGGGTTTGCCGAGTTCGCCGGTATCCCGGCCTCGGTAGGTGGGGCGGTCGCCATGAACGCCGGGGCCTGGGGGGTGTCGATCGGCGAACAGGTGGTGGAACTCGAGGTGATGGATCGCACCGGGGCCACCCACGTGTATCCCCGGGAGATGTTGCGTTTCGGCTACCGCAGCCTCGACCTGCCCCCGGACTCGATCATCCTGGGAGCCCTGCTGCGGGGCGGGGAGAGCACCCCGGCTACGGTCAAGGACCGGGCCAAGGAGCTGTATCGCCGACGCAAGGAGAGCCAGCCGGTGCGGGAACCCAGCGCCGGATGCGTGTTCCGCAATCCCTCCGGTGGCAAGGCCGGGGAGATGATCGACGGCTGCGGCTTGAAGGGGGTGCGGGTGGGGGATGCCCAGATCTCCACCGTGCACGCCAACTTCATCGTCAACACCGGAAACGCCACTGCTGTCCAGGTGGTGTCCCTGGTCGGGATGATCCAGGAGCGGGTGTACGTTCGACACAAGACCAAGCTGGAGCCGGAGGTGCGCATCGTCGGGGAGTGGGAGAAGGGCAAACTGCGCATCTCGGAGTAAGGGGGGAGGAGAGGGAGCGCCCCGGGGCCGGGTAGACCCGACGCTTCTGGATCGGAAATGCAGATGGTTGGAATCCGGTGTGTGACCAGGACCTATGGGGACGCAAACAGCACAGGTACTCGTAGAGCCCTGATCTTGTTGAGCGCGCCGATCCCTGCGCGTCGGGCCTACCCGGCCCCGGGCCGACGGGCAGCGGGGTGAAAAGCGAAGGTAGGGCAAGGGGAAAGGCCGAACCTGGAGCGGACGGCGGGAGAGATGCATGAAGCGGATCGCGGTGTTGTGCGGAGGGAGGAGCGCCGAGCGCGAGGTGAGCCTCAAGACCGGCGCCGCGGTGGCCGCGGCGCTGCAGAACCGCGGCTACGAGGCGCTCACGGTGGACGCCGTCAGCGACCTGGCCGGCCAACTGTCGCGGCTCAGGCCCGACGCCGCGTTCGTGGCGCTGCACGGGCGCTGGGGCGAGGACGGCACGGTGCAGGGGTTGCTGGAGATGCTGGGCATCCCCTACACCGGCTCGGGCGTGCTGGCCAGCGCCCTGGCGATGGACAAAGGGCTCAGCAAGGTGGTGCTGCGGGCCGCAGGCATCCCCACCCCGGATTTCCAGCGCCTGGACCCGTCCACGGTGGACTGCACCGTTGAACTGGAGCTGCCCCTGGTGGTCAAACCCAACCGGGAGGGCTCTACCGTGGGGGTGACCGTGGTGCGCCGCGCGGAGGAGCTGGCGGGGGCCCTGGTGACGGTGTTTGGTCACGGCCCCGACGCTCTGGCCGAGGTGTTCGTGGCCGGGCGGGAGGTGACCGTGGGGTTCCTGGACGGCGCCCCCCTGCCGGTGGTGGAGATCGTGCCGGAGGGGGGGTTCTACGACTACGTGGCCAAGTATACGCCGGGGCGCACTCGCTACCTGTGCCCAGCGCCCCTGGGGGCCGAGATGACCGCCCGGGTAACCGAGGTGGCGGAGGCCGCCAACGGTGCCCTGGGGTGCCGTGGCTCCAGCCGGGTGGACCTGATCGTGGACGATGAGGGAACCCCCTGGGTGTTGGAGGTGAACACGATCCCCGGCATGACCCCCACCAGCCTGCTGCCCAAGGCAGCGGCGGCGGCCGGGATCGGGTTCGACGAGTTGGTGGAGCGCATCCTGCTGGGTGCGAGGCTGCAGGCGTGAGCCGCCTGCCCCCCGTTGCCGGGTTCCTCTGGGTGGTGGCCAGCCTCGCCCTGGCGGCGGCACTGTACGCCGGCTCCCGGGCGGTACCCGGGCTCGACCCGTTCGTGCTCCACGCCGTGCAGGTGGTGGGGACGGAGGCCACGGCGGCGGAGGTGGTGTTGCAGGCCGCCGGCATCGAGACCGGTGGCAGCCTGTTTGGGGTAGACGTGGCCCGGGTCCGCACCGGGGTGGCGGCCTTGCCCTGGGTGCGCGAGGCACGGGTGGTGCGCCAGCTTCCCGGCACCCTGCGCATAGAGGTGGAGGAGTGGCAACCGGCGTTCCTGGCCCGTTTGGACCAGTTGCGCTACCTCACCGCCGCGGGCCATGTGGTGGTGGCGCCCCTGGATCGGGGCCTGGATTTCCCGGTGATCACCGGAGCGGACCGTGCCGCCATCGAGGGGGAGGGGCCTTGCCGCGAGGCGTTGCTGGAGTGGACGGGTCTCGACGGCAAGGGGCTGTTGGATACCGAGGTGGGGGAACTCCACCTGAGCCCGGTGGCGGGACTGACCGTGTACACCACCGACGGCACCGGCATCCACCTGGGCTGGCACGAGTATGAGGAGAAACTGCGGCGCCTGGGGCGTCTGAACGACCACCTGGGGCGCCGCCGCGAGAGTGCCCAGACCGTCAACCTGAGCTACTCCGACCGCATCATCGCCCGGCTCACACCGGCCAACGCAGGGAAGCGCCGCCCATGAAGGAACACCCCGACCTGCTCGTCGGCCTGGACATTGGCACCACCAAGATCTGCGCGGTGGTGGGGGAGCGCACCCCGGAGGGTCTGCGGGTGATCGGCCACGGCACCCACCCCTCCACCGGCCTGCGCAAAGGCGTGGTGATCAACATCGAGGCCACGGTGCAGTCCATCAAGCGCGCCGTGGAAGAGGCGGAACTCATGAGCGACCGGGAGATCCGCCAGGTCTTCGCCGGGGTCGCCGGGGGGCACATCAGGGGATTCAACAGCCACGGGGTGATCGCCCTCAAGGACCGGGAGGTGCGGGCAGGGGATGTGCGGAGGGTGCTCGACGCCGCCCGGGCGGTGGCGATTCCCATGGACCGAGAGGTGCTCCACGTCATCCCCCAGGAGTACATCATCGACGACCAGGATGGCATCCGCGAGCCCCTGGGGATGAGCGGGGTGCGCCTGGAGGCGCGGGTGCACATGGTCACCGGGGCGGTGACCAGCGCCCAGAACATCGTCAAGTGCTGCAACCGCGCGGGCCTGGAGGTGGCCGACATCGTGCTCGAGCCCCTGGCCAGCGCCGAGGCGGTGCTCACCGACGACGAACGGGAACTGGGGGTGCTGCTGGTAGACATGGGCGGCGGCACCACCGACATCTGTGTCGCCTCCGGTGGTTCGGTGTGCCACACCTCGGTGCTGGCTCTGGGAGGCAACCACGTCACCAACGACATCGCCGTGGGGCTGCGCACCCCGTCCGCCGAGGCAGAGAAGATCAAGCACCGCTTCGGCTGCGCGGTGACCGAACTGGTGGGCAAGGACGAAACCCTGGACGTGCCCAGCGTCGGCGGGCAGCGGCCCCGGGTGCTCAACCGCCGCATCCTGGCAGAGATCGTCGAACCCCGGGTCGAGGAACTGTTCGCCCTGGTGCGCGAAGACCTGGTCAAGCACGGGGTGGAGAACCTGGTCACTTCCGGAGTGGTGCTCACCGGCGGCGGTGCCTCCCTGGCCGGCGTCTGCGAACTGGCCGAGCGGGTGTTCGGGTGGCCGGTGCGCCGCGGGGTGCCCACGGGGATTGAGGGTCTGTTCGACGCCTTGCGGTCCCCGGCCTACGCCACCGGGGTGGGGTTGGTGCAGTACGCCGCCCGCAGCCGGGAGGAACGCCCCCTGGACCTGCGGGACGGGGACGACAAACTGTTCGCCCGGATCGCCCAGCGCATGCGGGGCTGGTTCCGGGATTTCTTCTGACTTACAGGCGCCCATACACACGCTCTCGAACGATAGGTTCTGCAGCTCGCTTGCCACAAAGGAGGGAACACCATGGCCAAGTTCCACATGGAAGACACCAACCAGTTTAACGCCCGGATCAAGGTGATCGGGGTCGGCGGCGGCGGCGGCAACGCGGTCAACA
>JARGFW010000271.1 GCA_029211085.1 Deferrisomatales bacterium
GCCCTGCACGATGGCCGCGTGCGTGTCGTCGCCCACCCGCCGCAGGCGGAGCGCTTCCTGGCCCGCCTCGAGGGAGTGCCGCGCTTCGCCTGCACCATCGCATCCACCGACACCGCCGAGATTCCCGAGATCTCCGCCGCCGGAGAGACCCCGGAGAAGCGCCGCTACACTGCCGCCCTGGACAGTGAGTTCCTGCTCTACGGGTCTACTCTGACCCTGGGGGAGATCCCCAAGAACCCACTGGGGCCCCCCAGCCCGGTGGTGATCACCCGCGCCGGGTTGTGCACTCTGGGCCAGCAGGCGGTGATCGTCGACGCCGGCACCCGCATCCTCCCCCGGGTGCCCCTGCTCACCCTGGGCGGCACCCCGGGGCGGTGCATCACCAGCGGTGCGGCCCTGCCCCACCCCTTCCCCGGCGCGTTTCTCGCCACGCTGGCCGCCGCGGCCCGTCAACTCGCCGACCGGGCCCCTTGGGTGATCCTGGCCGAGTCGGTGCCCGGCGGCACCACCACCGCCCTGGCCCTGTTGGAGGCATTGGGGCACCCGGCCCGGGGCCGGGTGTCTTCGTCGATACCCGGCGGCAACCATGAGCTGAAAGAAAAGGTGGTTGCCACGGCCCTGGCGGCGGCGGCCCTGCCGCCCGATGCCGGCGGCCTGCAGCGAGCCGCCGCCGTGGGCGACCCGATGCAGCCCGCGGTGGCGCTGCTGGCCCTGGAGATCAGCCGCTCCAAGCCTGTGGTGCTGGGAGGTGGCACCCAGATGGCGGCGGTGGCAGCCCTGGCCCTGCGCCTACACGCCGAGGGGATTCCGGGCAACCCGGAACACCTGGCCCTGGCCACCACCCGTTGGGTGATGGAAGATCCCAGCGCGGACCTGGCGGGGATCCTCCACTCCCTGCCCCGGCCGGTGCCCGCGTTCGCCGCGGGCCTGGACTTCAGCCGATCGAGACTCTCCAACCTGAGGCGCTACGAAGAAGGACTGGTCAAAGAGGGGGTTGGCGCTGGCGCGGCGGCGTTCGCCGCTTTCTGGACCGCAGGGATCGGCCATGATGCACTGGTTGCGGAGATCGAGGAGCTGGTGCATGGCCTCGATGCCTGACCGCCCCCTCCCCGTCCAAGACCACGGCGGCAACACCCGGCAGGTGTGCGCCCGGCTGGGCCTGAAGCAGGTGCTGGATTTCAGCGCCTCGATCAACCCCCTGGGGCAGCCCCCGGGGCTGCGCGAGCACCTGTTTGACCACTGGGACGAGGTGGCCCACTACCCGGACCGCGACTGCGCGGCGCTGGTGGCAACGCTGGCCGCGCACCACGGGGTGCCGCCGGAGTGCCTGGTGGCCGGCAACGGCTCCGCGGAACTGCTCGCCCTGCTACTACGGGCCTTGTCCCCGCGGCGCCTGCTGCTGGCGCCGCCGGACTTCGGCCTGTACCGGGAGGTGGCCCCGCCCGGGCTACCGGTGCTGGAGATACCGCGCCGGGAGCAGCACGCGTTCGCCCTGGACGTGCCGGCCCTGGTGGGGGCGGTGCGCCCGGGAGACCTGGTGTTGTTGTCCAACCCCGGCAACCCCTCTGGACACTACTCCCCCCCCCAAGACCTGGCGGCCCTGTACGCCGCATGCACCGAGCGCGAGGCCCATTTGGCCGTAGACGAGGCGTTCGCGGATTTTCAAGACGGCCCCACCTGCCTTCCCCGGGTACCCATCGACCCGTACCTGATCGTGCTGCGTTCCCTGACCAAGTTCTACGGCATCCCAGGGCTGCGCCTGGGGTTCCTGGCCGCGGCACCGGAGCCGGCCGCCGCGGTACGCCGGCTGCTGATACCGTGGTCGGTGAACGCCCTGGCCCAACGCGCGGGCCGCTACTGCGTGGCCGATGCCCACTGGCCAGGCCGCACGGTGGCAGCCGTGGCCGAACTGCGTCGGGATCTCTCCGCGGCGCTGGCAGCCCTGCCCGGCCTGGTCCCGCTGGCGTCCGCTGCCAACTACCTATTGGTGGCACTGGAGCCCCCGGCCCCCCCGGCGGACCGCCTCTACGCGGCCCTCGCCCAGCGTGGAGTGCTGGTGCGCCACTGCGGCAGCTTCGGTTTGGGGCAGCGCTATCTGCGGATGGCGGTGCGCCCAGCCGACGAGAACCGCCGTCTGCTGGCGACCCTGGCGGAGCTGCTATGCCAACCCGAAACCGTTAGGTGAGCATGCCATTCTCCACCCTGGATCTGCTGCTCGCCTGGCTGTTGGACGCCGTCCTGGGCGATCCTCCTCAGCTCCCCTGGCCCCATCCGGTGGTGGCGGTCGGGCGGTTGATCTCCTCCCTGGAGTGCCGGGTGCGGGGCGCTGCCACGTCGGCCGCCGCCCTGGTGCTGCGGGGGGCCGCTCTGTGGGTCGCGGTGGTGGGTGGCACCGTCGCCGCGGGGTGGCTCCTGCTGGCGGCCACCGGGGCGCTGCACCCGGTGCTCGGCCACGCCGCCGGGGTGTACCTGGCCTACGCCTGCCTCGCTACCCGCGACCTCGCCGACGAGGCCGCAGACATCGCCGGAACGCTCCGCCGAGGCTCCCTGCCGGGGGCCCGCCGACGGCTCGCCCGTATCGTGGGACGCGACACCACGGCAATGGACGCAACGGCGGTGGCCCGGTCGGGCATCGAGTCCGTCGCCGAGAACAGCTCCGACGGAGTGGTCGCCCCCCTGTTCTACCTGGCCCTGGGCGGCGTCCTGGGCTGGGGACCTCTGCTGGGCCTGGCCTACAAGGCGGTCAACACCCTGGACTCCATGTTGGGCTACCACACCCCCCGCCACGAACACCTGGGCAAGGTGTCGGCCCGCCTGGATGACCTCGCCAACTGGGTGCCGGCACGCCTCACCGCCCTGCTGGTGGCTGCCGCCTACGGACTGCGCGGGGGGCGCGCCGGCCGGCTGTTGGCCGTGGTACGGCGCGACGGCAGCAAACACAGCTCCCCGAACTCCGGTTACCCGGAGGCGGCATTCGCAGCAGCCCTGGGGGTGCAGCTCGGCGGCGGCGCGAGCTACGGCGGCGTGCACCGCCCCGCACCGCTGTTGGGCGATCCCGGCCCCGCCCCCCGGGCGACCCATCTGCGCCGCGCCGTCCATCTGCTGTGGTGGATCTCCGCCCTGGGAGGTATGCTGGCTGGCGCCACACTGTCTCTCTTCTGACCGTCGCGGAGCGACCCGACCATGGCCAACGCAGAGATGGACCCATACCGAGCCAAGTATCTGGCGGTAATGGGCGAACTGGACCAGAAGGAAAAGCAGTGGGGGGAGATCGAACAGCGGGTGCGGCGCATCCTGTCCCACCTGGTGATCGTTGCCGAGGGCCCGGGCAGCGTCGAGATTTCCGCAGAACTGGTGGAGATCCGCGACCAGTTGCGCGAGGGCCTCGACCTGCCCGCCCTGGAAGCCAGGGTGGAGACGTTGCGCGAACGCATCCTGCGCGAATCGCGCTGGGCCGACGACAGTTCCCAGTTCCCACCCGTGCACCACATCCTCATCCACCTGGTGGAGCGCCTGCCCCTGCCGCCGGAACTGGCCGAACAGGCCCTGGCCGCGGTAGAGACCATGGAGCCGGGGATCCCCCCGGATCGGCTACCCGACGCCATAGACGCGGTGGCCTCCCTGGTCTACCAGGTGCGGTTGCTGGTGCAAGAGGAGAAACGCGAACTCGAAGCCCTGTTGGCCGAGGTCACCGGGCAGCTCACCGAACTCGATCAGGGTCTGAAGAGCGCCAACCGGTCCGCCCGGGCCGGATTCCAGGCCAACCGCGCGTTGGATGCCGCGGTGAGCGACGACGTGCGGGGCCTGGAGGCCCACACCCGGGGCGCCAGCGATCTGGACACCCTGCGCCGTCAGGTACTGGCCACGGTGGGCTCGGTGCGCAGCCACCTGGAGGCCAAGCGCACCGAGGACAGCGCTCGGATGGTGGAACTCAACCTACAGGTGGAACAACTGCAGCACACCATTCACGAGCTCCGGGAAGAGGTCACGGCGTACAGCGAGAAGACCCGCCGCGCCCAGGAAATGAGCCTGCGCGACCCCCTCACCGGGTGCTTCAATCGACTCGCCTACCAGGAGCGGTCCAAGGCCGAGGAGGCCCGCTGGCGCCGCTACCAGACCCCCCTGTCGGTCATCCTGTTCGACATCGACCACTTCAAGTCCATCAACGACACCTTCGGTCACCGCGCCGGGGACACGGTGCTCAAGACGATTGCCCAACTGGCCGGCAACCAACTGCGCGAGGTGGACTTCTTTGCCCGCTACGGAGGCGAAGAGTTCGTGGCCTTGCTCCCCGAAACCCCCCTCGACGCCGCCCGCCAGGCCGGCGAGAAGGTGCGGGTGGCAGTGGAGGCGTTCCGCTTTCACTCCCGGGGCAAGCGCATCCCCCTCACCCTCTCCTGTGGCATGACGCAACTGCGCGACGGGGACACCGTGGACGGAGCGCTGGAGCGCGCCGACCAGGCGTTGTACCGGGCCAAGGACAGTGGCCGCAACCGCTGCGAAGTGGCGGATTGAGGGGGCTTGCGGGCGCCGCAGCCGTGTTGACAGGCGAAAACAACAGGTGGTACTGTAGCGCCCCTTCCAACCCACATAAACAGCTGTTTTTAAAAGGTTTTCATGCCTTCTTGCTTGCCTGACGCGGTGCTCGAAAGGCTGTGCGGAACCGCGGGCCAGGCGGTGTCGGGGCAGGTGTTGGCCCGCGACCTGGGCGTAACCCGGGCGGCCATCTGGAAAGGCATCGAACAGTTGCGCGGGGTGGGTTACCCGGTGGAAAGCCTGCAGGGACGCGGCTACCGCCTGGCCACCCGGCCCGGTGGAGTGCGCCCGGGCGAGGTGGCTGGAGCGTTGCGGACCCGCACCCTGGGGCGTGCCCTGCGGCACCTTGAGTCCGTGGATTCCACCAACCGGGAAGCCGAGCGCTGGGCCCTGGACGGGGCCCCGGAGGGAGCGGCGGTGGTGGCCGAACACCAGGGCGCCGGCCGCGGTCGGCTGGGGCGTCACTGGCACGACCGCCCCGGCGAGAGCCTGCTTCTCAGCGTGGTATTGCGCCCTCCGACCCCGTCGGCCAGTGCGCCGCTGCTCACCTTCGTCGCCGCGGTGGCCCTGGCCGAGACCTGCGCCCACTGGGTACCAGCGGAGCGGGTGGCGATCAAATGGCCCAACGACGTGCTGGTGGGAGGCCGCAAGATGGCCGGTATTTTGCTCGAACTGCGCGCCGAGGGTCAGCGGGTGGAACATGTGGTTCTGGGGGTAGGGGTCAACGTCGGCGGGGCAGTCACCGATCTTCCCCCGGAACTGCGCGTCAGCGCCGGCACCCTGGCCGAGGCTGTCGGCGAGATGCCGGCGCCCACCCGTCTGGATACCCTGTGCCGCTTCCTGGAGCGCCTGGAAGCGGGCTACGATGCGTTCTGTGCGGTCGGCCCGGGCAGCGTGACCGAGCCCTGGAATCGCTGGTTCCGCATGGCCGGCGAACGGATTGCCGTACACACCCCCGGCGGCCGGTTGGAGGGCGTCGCCCTGGGTCTGGGACCGGCCGGCCAGTTGCGCCTGGACGACGGCACGGGCACCGCGGTGGAGATCTACGCCGGCGACGTGGAGTGGAGCAGCACTCGCTGCCAGGGAGAAGCACCGTGAACACCGGTGAACTGCTGCTGGTGCTGGACGTGGGCAACACCCACACCGTGCTCGGCGTGTACCGGGGCGAGGAGTTGCTGGGGCACTGGCGCATCACCTCCGAACACCACCGCACGCCGGTGGAGGTGGGCGTGTTGTTGCGCAGCCTGTTCCACCTGGCGGATATCAACCTCGAACGCATCCGCGGCGTGGCGATCTCCTCGGTGGTGCCGGCGCTCACCCCGGTGTTCCAGGAGGTGGCGCGCGACTACCTGCACCACGAAGCGATGGTGGTGGGGCCGGGCATCCGCACCGGGCTGTCGATCCAGTACGAAGACCCCCGCGAGGTGGGAGCCGACCGTATCGTCAATGCCGTGGCCGGGGCACACCACTACGGTGCGCCGTTGATCGTGGTGGATTTCGGCACCGCCACCACCTTCGACTACATCAGCCCAGACGGCGCCTACCAGGGCGGCATGATCGCCCCGGGGTTGGCGATCAGCATGGAGGCCCTGTGTTCCCGGGCCAGCAAGCTGCCGAAGGTGGCCATGGAGCGCCCGCCCCGGGTTTTGGGGCGCAACACGGTACACTCCATGCAGTCCGGCATCCTGTTCGGCTACGCCGCCCTGGTGGACGGGTTGATCGAAAAGCTGTGTGCCGAGATGGGCACTACGCCGACGGTGGTGGCCACCGGCGGGCTTTCCACGGTGATGGCCAAGGAGGCCCGGCGCATCGATCACGTGGAGGAATTCCTCACCCTGGAGGGGCTTAGAATTCTGTACCTGCGCAATCACTGACACTCCGGCACGGTCCGGGGGTGGGGCGTCGGCGCACGGCGGCTCCCTGCCAGGAGAAAGGAGCGGGCATGAAGAAGTACGAGGTTTCCAAGATCCGCAACGT
>JARGFW010000272.1 GCA_029211085.1 Deferrisomatales bacterium
CACCTCCTCGGCGACGATCGCCGAGGTCATCGCCCGCCCCCCCAGGCCCGCCCATCTAGCCGGCAGCGGCTCCTCCGTGATCGTCAGGGTCTCCATGTTCACGCGTACCAGTCGGTCTGCCATCTGCATCTCCTTTCCCCACCAAGGGCATGAGTGGAACCCGGGTTCCGCAAGCTCGCCCAGTGTAGCGAACTCGGGTGGATTGTCCAGCGACTGCGAGCCAGGCGGCCAAAGTTTCCCGGGGGCGCCGACGGCTTGACGCGGGGCGCAATTCCCGGGATCATCACGCGACCCATCCTGGGCCTCGCCCTCACGGGCGGCCCGCTTCGGCGCCCACAGAGAACCCAGTCCCCAAAACCTCCTGCGCCCTGCAGTGCACCGTCACGGAGCCCCCCATGTCCGAGATCCGCGTCCGCTTCCCCCCCAGCCCCACCGGCTACCTGCACATCGGCAGCGCCCGGACCGCCCTGTACAACTGGCTGTTCGCACGCAAGCACGGCGGCAAACTGGTATTGCGCATCGAAGACACCGACCTGGAGCGCTCCACCCAGGAATCGATCCAGGGCATCCTGGACGGCCTGGAGTGGCTTGGCCTGGACTGGGACGAGGGACCGTACTTCCAGAGTGCACACCGCCCAGAGCATGTGGCCGTGGCCCAGCGGCTGCTGGACGAAGGCAAGGCCTACCCGTGTTTCTGCTCCAAGGAAGAACTGGACGCCAAACGCACCGCCGCCGAGACCGCCAAGACCAGTTACGGCTACGACGGCACCTGCCGTCGCCTGACACCGGAGCAAGCCTCCGCCAAGAGGTCCCAGGGAGTCCCTTCGGTGGTGCGTTTCAAGGTGCCGGATGAGGGTGGACCGGTGGTGTTCGAAGACCAAGTCTACGGCCGCACGGAGAAACCCCTTGCCGAGATCGAGGACTTTGTCATCGTGCGCAGCGACGGCAGCCCCCTGTACCTGCTCAGCAATGTGGTGGACGACGTGCGCGACCGCATCAGCCACGTCATTCGCGGCGCCGACGGCCTCGGCAACACGCCCCGCCAGATCTTGCTGTACCAGGCGCTGGGCGCCCCGGTGCCGGTGTTCGCCCACATGCCGCTCACCCTGGACCACAACAAGGCCAAGATCTCCAAGCGCAAACACGGGGAGATCGTGGCCATCCACTTCTATCGGGACCACGGCTTCATCCCCTGGGCGCTGAACAACTTCCTGGTGCTGCTGGGCTGGTCCCCGGGCAACGACCAGGAGATCTTCTCCCGCGACGAACTGATCCAGGCGTTCTCCCTGGAACGCATCAACCGTTCCAATGCGGTGTTCAACTACCGGAAAGACGATCCCAAGTTCTTCACCGACCCCAAGGCCATCAACATCAACGGCCACTACCTGCGCACCCTACCGGTGGCCGAGGTGGCGGCCCTGGCCAAACCTTTCCTGGTGAAGGCAGGCCTGTGGGACGACGCCTTCGACGGCGAGCGCCGGGCTTGGTACCTGGACACCATCGAGAGCACCCGGGAGCGGTTTCACACCCTCACCGACTTCGCCGGCCTGGCCCGGGCGTACTTCTCCGATGAGTTCCCCATAGACCCCAAAGCCCTGCAGAAGAACCTGCTCCAGTACCCCGAACTCGAACAACTGCTGCCCGCCCTGGCCGACCGCCTCGCTGCCCTGGAACCGTTCACCGCCGAGACCACCGAAGCGGCGGCCCGAGGGTTCGCCGAGGAACACGGAGTCAAGGTGGGAATACCGATAAACGCGGCCCGGGCCGTGATCACGGGCCAGGTCAAAGGCCCGAGCATGTTCGAGGTGTTTGTGCACCTGGGCCGGGAGACGGTGGTGCGGCGATTGCGCAGCGCGCCGCAGCGGTTCGCCTGACCCCCCCTCGTTCCAGGCGCTCCGTCCCGGCAACGGCAGAACGCCCGGAACGCCCGCTCCCCCGGAGGTTTTTACCTTTCCCCAACCTCCCGCCCTGTGTAGAATTCGCGGTTCGATTCGTCCGGGGCGAGAGTGGCGGAACTGGTAGACGCGCTGGATTTAGGATCCAGTGGCCATGCCGTGGGGGTTCGACTCCCCCCTCTCGCACCACCTGTCGAGCCCCCAGTCCATCGATTCCGCACTAGCCCAGGAGACACCGCCGGGCCACCGCATGCGTATACCGAGCGAAGAAGGAGACGTGCTCATGAAGGCACAGGTAGAAACGATCAGTCCGGTCAAGACCAAGCTCACGGTGGAGATCCCGCCGGAGGAGGTGGCCAGCGAAGAGCAGGCCGCGTACCAAGAGCTGCGGCGTACCGCCAACCTGCCTGGCTTTCGCAAGGGCAAGGCACCCCTGGCCGCGCTCAAGCGCGCCCACGGAGGCCGGGTGCGCGCCGACGTGATCAGCCGCTTGATCCAGAAGACCTATATCGCCGCCTTGCGGGAAAACGCCGTGTTCCCGGTGAACGACGCCGACATCCAACTGCAATCTGCGGGTGACGACGCCGCCATCGCTTACACGGCAGTGGTGGAAGTGCGCCCCAAGGTGGAGGCAAACGCGTTCCGGGGGCTGAAACTGAAGAAACCCCGGGTAGAGGTGGAGGAAGGGGCGGTGGACGGGCGTCTGGAGCAACTGCGCAGCCAGCGCGCCTCCTTCGATCCTGCCGGAGACGACTACGCGGCCGCGGACGGCGACATGGTGGTGATCGACTACGAGGGCTTCGTGGACGGCGAGGCGTTCGACGGCGGCAAAGGCGAGGACCGCTCCCTGATGCTCGGCTCGGGCACTTTCATCCCCGGCTTCGAGGAAGGCCTGCTGGGCGCCAAGGCCGGCGAGGACCACACGATCGAGGTGGCGTTCCCGGAGGACTACCGGGCCGAAAAACTGGCCGGCAAGGAAGCCACCTTCAAGGTACGGGTCAAGGAGATCAAGACCCGCACCCTGCCGGACCTGGATGACGAGTTCGCCAAGGAGGCGGGCCAGACGGAAGGGCTGGAGGCCCTGCGCGGCCAGGTCCGCGACGACCTGCGCAAGGAGCAGGAAAACGAAACCGAACGCGTGTTCCGCCAGAGCACCATCGACGCACTGCTGGCCGCCCACCCGTTCGAAGTGCCGGACAGTATGGTCGCCGACCAGCAGACCCACAGTACCGAGCGACTGCGCAACGACTTGATGAGCCGGGGCATGGACCCGGCGATGCTGGGCCTGGACAAACCCGAGTTCCAGGCCATGCAGCGCCGGGGCGCGGAGCGCGCGGTGCGCTGGGCGTTCCTGATGCAGGCGATCGCCGACGCGGAACAGATCGAGGCCACCGACGCCGACGTGGACGAGCGCATCGAGACCATCGCCCGGGAGGACGGGCGCTCGGTCAGCGTGATCCGCGGCTTTTTCGAGCAAGGCAACCAGCTCGACGCCCTGCGCAACTCGATGCTGGAGCGCAAGGTGCTGGAGCGGGTGACCGAACTGGGCACCGTGGAGGAGGTGGACGCCGGGGGCGCACAGGAGGGGGACGCAGCATGAGCGGCCTGATCCCGTTCGTCGTCGAAAAGACCAGCCGCGGGGAGCGCTCCTACGACATCTACTCCCGGCTGCTCAAAGATCGCATCATCTTCCTGGGCTCGGCGGTCGATGACCACGTGGCCAACGTGGTGATCGCCCAACTGCTGTTCCTGGAGTCTGAAGACCCCAGTGCCGATATCTATCTGTACGTGAACTCCCCGGGCGGGGTGGTCACCTCGGGCTTGGCGATCTACGATACCATGCAGTACGTCCGCCCCGACGTGTGCACCCTGTGCATCGGCCAGGCAGCCAGCATGGGGGCGGTATTGCTGGCGGCGGGGGCAGCCGGCAAGCGTTGGTCCCTGCCCCACTCGCGGATCATGATTCACCAGCCCCTGGGGGGGTTCCAGGGCCAGGCTACCGACATCGAGATCCACGCCCGGGAGATCCTGCGCATGCGCGAGGAACTCAACCACATCCTGTCGCACCACACCAACCAGGCGCTGGAGACCCTGCAGCGGGACACGGAGCGGGACTTCTTTATGGATGGGGCGCAGGCGTTGGAATATGGTATTATCGATAAAGTTATCGAAAAACATTCCACCAAACAGGTCGGCGAATAGGCCGCCGGGAGACCATCCACGGTGAGCACCAAGAAGGGCAAGGGAAGCGGACTGTACTGCTCGTTCTGCGGCAAGGGGCAGGAGGACGTTCGCAAACTCATCGCCGGCCCCACCGCGTACATCTGCGATGAGTGCATCACCCTGTGCAACGATATCATCGCCGAGGAGGCGCCCCCCGAAGAGGGGATGGCAGAGGGTCTGCCCACCCCCGCCGAGGTCAAGGAGTTCCTGGACGACTACGTGATCGGCCAAGAGCAGGCCAAGAAGATCCTCTCCGTGGCGGTGTACAACCACTACAAGCGCATCTATGCCCCCCACCGCCACGGCGACGACGTGGAGTTGGAGAAATCCAACATCATGTTGATGGGTCCCACCGGGTGCGGCAAGACCCTGCTGGCCCAGAGCTTGGCGCGGTTTCTACGGGTTCCGTTCGCGATGGCCGACGCCACCAGTCTCACCGAGGCCGGCTACGTGGGTGAAGATGTCGAGAACATCATCCTCAGCCTGCTGCAAAACGCCGACTACGACGTGGAGAAGGCTTCCAAGGGCATCGTCTATATCGACGAGATCGACAAGGTGGCCAAGAAGAGCGAGGGCCCCAGCATCACCCGCGACGTCAGCGGCGAGGGCGTGCAACAGGCCCTCTTGAAGATTCTCGAGGGCACGGTGGCCAGCGTGCCCCCCAAGGGTGGTCGCAAGCACCCGCAGCAGGAGTACATCAAGATCGACACCAAGAATATCCTGTTCCTGTGCGGCGGCGCGTTCGTGGGACTGGAGGACATCGTAGAACAACGCATCGGCCACAAGAGCATCGGTTTCGGCGCCGACGTGAAGAGCCGCCAGCAGAAGCGCCAGGAGGGTTTGCTCCAGCTGGCCCTGCCCCAGGACCTGATCAAGTTTGGGCTGATCCCCGAGTTCGTCGGGCGGCTGCCGATCCACGCCCCCCTCAGCGAGTTGGACGAGCCGTCCCTGGTGCGGATTCTCCGGGAACCCAAGAATGCCCTGGTGAAGCAATACATCAAACTGTTCGAGATGGAGGGCGTGGGCCTGCAGTTCACCGACGGCGCCCTGCACGCGATTGCGGAAGAGGCGATCAGCCGCAACACCGGCGCCCGCGGTCTGCGTGCCATTTTGGAAGGCGCCATGCTCGAACTGATGTACGACATTCCCTCCCAGCAAAACGTCAAGGAAGTCGTCATCAACGAAGAAGTGATCCGCAGCAACGAAAGCCCCATCATCGTCTACCAGGAACAGGACTCCGAGCGCGTCGGCACCGCCGGCTGACCCGCGCCTCGCGAGGCTGAGTACCCATGCCATCCCAGACCAATCCAGCAGACCGAGTACTGCCCCTCATCCCCCTGCGAGACGTCGTCGTGTTCCCGCACATGGTGATCCCCCTGTTCGTGGGGCGCGACAAATCCATCGCGGCCCTCGAAGAGGCGATGACCGCCGACCGGGACATCCTGCTGGCCACCCAGAAGGAGGCCCGGGTCAACGAACCGAGCCCCGACGACATCCACGCCGTGGGCACCGTGGGCACCATCATCCAGTTGCTCAAACTGCCCGACGGCACGGTCAAGGTACTGGTGGAAGGCAAGACCCGGGCGAAGCTCAAGAGCTACCTGGCCACCGACAAGTACTTCCTGGTGCAGGGAGAGGAACTGCCCGAGCCCGGCGGCGAACAGCCCGAGGCCAAGGCGCTGATGCGCACGGTGGTGGAGAGTTTCGCCGAGTACGTCAAACTCAACCGCAAGCTGCCCTCCGAACTGGTGGGATCTGCGCAGACCATCGAAGAGCCCGGGCGGTTGGCGGACACCATCGCCTCCCACCTCTCCATCAAGACCGGCATCAAGCAGGAACTGCTCGAGACCGGGGACGCCGTGGCGCGCCTGGAAAAGCTCGCGGAGCTGATGAAGGGCGAGATCGAGGTGCTCGAGATCGAGCAGAAGATCAAGCGCCGGGTCAAGAAACAGATGGAAAAGACCCAGAAGGAGTACTACCTCAACGAGCAGATGAAGGCGATCCAGAAGGAGCTGGGCGAAGGCGAGGAGGGCCAGAACGAGGCCCAGGACCTGGCTCAGCGCATCGCCGACAAGAACATGCCCGAGGACGTGAAGGAGAAGACGACCAAGGAGCTGCACAAGCTCAAGATGATGTCGCCCATGTCCGCCGAGGCCACGGTGATACGTACCTACATCGACTGGATCCTCGACCTGCCGTGGAACGAGATGACCGAGGACAAGGTGGAGATCCCGGAGGCCCACCGCATCCTTGACGAGGACCACTGTGGGCTCAAGGAGGTCAAGGAGCGCATCCTCGAGTACCTGGCGGTGCTCAAGTTGGTGGG
>JARGFW010000273.1:0-4274 GCA_029211085.1 Deferrisomatales bacterium
CCGGGTGGGGGGGCGCATACTGGTGCTGGATCGCCGGGGGGAGTTGCGCAGGATGGTGGAGGCCGAGGACGGGGCCCTGCAGCCCCTGGGGTTGGCAGTGAGCCGCAGCCTGATGCTGTATGTGGCCGACGGGGCCGGCCGCCGTGTAGTGCAGTTTTCCCCCCGCTGACAGGGCGGGGCAAACCGATTGTGAACCCGTTGTGGGGAGACAGCCATGAAGTCGCGACATAGTGGGATGAGGGCTTTGATCTGTGGCGCCGCCCTTGCCATCGGCACGGCAAGTGGTGTGGCGGCCAAGGAGATGACCGCCCTCGACATACCCATGATTGGGGATATCGAGATGCTCAAGGCGGGGGATCAGGCACCGGACTTCACCCTTACCGACCTCGCGGGCACCAGCTACACCCTCAGCGAGAACATCGGCAAGGCCCACCTGCTGGTGTTCTGGTCGATCTTTTGCGAGCCCTGCAAGGCCGAGATGCCCCTGATCCAGCGCCTCTACGAGGAGTACAAGGACAAGGGGTTGGAGGTCATCTCCATCGCGATGGACGGCGAGCCGATGGTGAAGAGCATCCAGGGTCTGACGAAACAACAGGGCTACACCTTCCGGGTGTTTATCGACCAACTCACCGAGGACGAATCGTTCGTTGTTGCCGACCCCTACGGAGTGGCGGGCACACCCACCGTGTACATGGTGGACAAGACCGGCAAGATTACCTTCGCCGAGGTCGGCCGCGCCTCCAAGGAGACCCTCGAAGAGGTCGTCCGCAAGGCTCTACCGTAGCAATGCGCTCGGTAACGACGAGATCCAGCGCGGGTTGGCGGATCGGTCTTCTGCTCTTCGCCCTCCTTATCGCCGGTTCCCGAGGGGCTGTTGCGCAGGAGAACGTGACCCCTTTCACAGGGGTGACCCTGGCGGGGGATGCCTTCGATCTCTCTGAGTACCTGGGGAAGGTGCCGGTGCTGATCGACTTCGGTTCGATCTACTGCTCCAGTTGCATCACCTCCCTGCCCCACCTGATCAACCTGCAAAACAAGTACGGCCCGGAGAAGTTGCGGGTGGTGGCGGTGAATCTGGACGCCTATGGGGTGTCCCGGGTGCGGCGCTTCTACGGCCAGTTCAAGAAGCAGCTCACCTTCCCGGTGCTGGTGGACCTGAACCTCACCATCAGCCGCTCGTTTGAAGTGAACACCTTACCCACCTACCTGCTTTTCGACCGGGACGGGGCGTTGGCGGCGAAGTTCGTGGGCTTCGACGAGAACAAGCGCGAGAAGATGGATGAGGCGGTGCGGGTCGTGGTGGAAGAGGGCGCCAAGGCCGGAGCCGTCGCCGCGGTCGAGGAAGACGTGGTGCTCCTCGCCCCGGACAACTTCACCAAGACCTACCAGGACGCGATCTCCATCGTTGGGCTCAGCGGCGGCCGACCCGGCCCGTTCACCCTGCGGCTCAACGGCGGCAGCGAAAAACAGGCGCTGAGCTACGGCAAGATGTTCTGGGTGCGCACCCCGCTCAGCTTGGGATCGAACTACATCGAGATCCTCTACAATAACGATGGCGCCCCGGCCAGCCAGGCGGTGGTGCTGTTCCGCGAACCGCAGATGGGCGAGGGGTTGCAGGTGTCCTTCCCGGAGTTCCGCTTCCACACTCCGGATCACGAGAAACGCTGTGCTCCGTGCCACGAGATGGAGGCGGAGGGGGCCGGCGAGATGGCGGTGATGACCACGTTCTGCCTGCGCTGCCACGACTACCTCACCAGTTCCTCCTACGTGCACGGTCCCATCACGGTGGGGGGGTGTAGCCCCTGCCACGATTTTTCCAGCAAGCCCCACAAGTACGACTTGCTGACCATGGGCCAGGATTTGTGCTTCTCGTGCCACGAGGGCATCCGCGACGCGTTTACCAAAGAGTACGTCCATGGCCCGGTGGCGATGGGTTTGTGCACCATTTGCCACAGCCCCCACAGTTCGCCGTTCAAGTTCCAGGTGCGCTACTCCCAGGGGGATCTGTGCATGTCGTGTCACGAGAACATGAAGGGCAAGGCAGGCATGTTCGTGCAGCACCAGCCGTTCGCCGAAGGGCGTTGTAGTGGCTGCCATGAGCCCCACTCCTCCGATATTTCTGCAAACTTTCTCAAGGGAGAGGGGGAGGCACTGTGCCGGCTGTGCCACGACGAGGCGACGATGGCTTCCCACAAACACCCGGTGGGGCGGCCGCCCAAGTTTACGGTGCCGGGTATGACCCTCGGCGCCGACGGCAAACTGGAGTGTAGGACCTGCCACGATCCCCACGCAGCGGACAGCGACCGCTTGAGCCCGGTGGCCGGCGGTTGCGCCGGGTGCCACAAGATGTAGAATCCCCGGCTACCGGCCGGAACTACCTGCAACAGGTGGAGAGGGGCTGCTGTCCGTCGCCGGGGGGTGGCCCCTCTGACTCTCCCGGGAGGTTGACCAGAGCTATGGAACGGTCCACGCGTGGCTTGGGGTTTCGGTTGATCAGCGTGTCGGTGGCTATCGTCGCGGTGGCGGCGCTGGTGGTGGCGGTGGTGGTCACCAAACTCAGCGAAGATGAGGGCAAGACCCGACTGCTGCGGCAAGCCGAGGAACTCGCCCAGTTGGTGGGTGGCGCCGTGGCCGCGGGGGGTAGGGTCGAGGGCCTCGACCGGGCAGTGCTCGCCGCCAAGCTGCGCGAGGTGGGCACCGCGTGGGTGGTGGATCGGGAGGGGAACCTTGTGGGCGATGGAGCCGCCCGGGAGTTCGTCGGCCGCGAGCGCTGTGTGCCGTTCGGCGACGCCGAGATCGAACTGACCACGGTCAAACAACCGGTGGCGCAGATGGGTGGGCAGAAACTTCACAAGGTGCGACTCAAGGAGGTGGTCGATCGCTACGACGCCGGTATCGGTATCCTTAACTGCCAGGGTACGCCCCACCTGGCGGCGTTTCGGGTGCTCCCCGATCAGGGCTGGATCGTCGGCGTGGACGAGCCGTTTACGGCCGACAGCAGCAGCGGCAGCCTGAAAAAGTACATCCTGCTCACCTGCCTCGTCTTGGGCGTGTTCATCATCCTCGGCACGGTGTTCTCCATCTCGTTCATCATCCAGCCGTTCTATCGCGAGAAGTTGGAACTCTCGGAGCGCATCGAGGCTGCCAATCACAATCTGAAGAAACTCCACGATGTTTCGGTGGGCATGCAGAAGTCCCTGTCCCTGGAGGACCGGGTCCACACCATCTTGGCCGCGGCCCACGAGGTGCTGGGCCTGGACCGCATCTTCCTGTACTTGGCCAACGCCGAAAATACCGTACTGGAGTGCCTGGGAGCGTTCGGCAACCGGGACGAGGAGCCCTCGCAGATCGTGCTGCCCCTGGGGCCTGCCGGGGGGGTGATTGCAGACGCTTTTCTGAAGAAGAAGACGTTTCGGGTGGCGAACGCCCGGGATCTGGCCCGTGATTTACGCTTGCTCCCCCCGTACTCGGAGATCAAGGCGTTGCAATCCAGGAACTTCGTGGTGTACCCCATGATCGTGGAAAACGAGTGCCTGGGGGTGGTGGCCGCCGACAACAAGCTGAGCAAGGCACCGATCACCGACGAGATCATCGAGGGGCTGGAGCTGTTCACCAGCCAGGCAGCGGTGGCGATCCAGAACGCGAAACTCTACCAGCAGCTCAAGCTCTACGCCGACGAACTGGAGGTCACCGACCACCTCACCCAGTTGTTCACCTTCTTCCACTTCAAGAAACTGCTCCAGGGCGAGGTGGACCGGGGACGGGTGGGACACGGCGAGCTGTCCCTGGCAGTGCTCAGTATCGAGAACTTCGCCCGCTACAACGAGTTGCTGGGGCACAAACATGGCGATGACGTGTTGCGCCGGGTGGCCCAGGTGATTCGCAACTCGGTGCGCAAGAAGGAGATTATCGGGCGCTGCTTCGGTTCCACGTTCGCGGTGCTGTTCCCGGGGACGGCGGAAGCGGACGCCCAGCCTCTGGTGGGAGAGATTGTGCAGAAGTTGCGGGCCGAGACCTATGTGGGCCAGGAGGTCTTGGGGGTAGACGGGGTGCAGTTCAGCCTCGGCTTCGCCGGCTACCGGCGCGGGGAGGCCTGGTCGGCGGAGGACTTCTTCTCCGAGGTCCACGGCCGCTCCCATCGGGTCGAGGGGTGACCCACCGCCATCCGCTGCCCACGGAGGGGCGAGTGCCGAGCCGCGCAGGATGCGCGAATGAACGGCCGCTGCCCACGGAGGGGCGAGTGCCGAGCCGCGCAGGATGCGCGAATGAACGGC
>JARGFW010000273.1:4374-6442 GCA_029211085.1 Deferrisomatales bacterium
CGCTGCCCACGGTAGACGTGGTGATCCGCTGTGGGGGTGGAGTGGTGCTGGTGCGTCGGCGCAATCCTCCCCTGGGTTGGGCGCTGCCAGGGGGGTTCGTAGATGCGGGGGAATCTCTGGAGTACGCCGCCCGTCGAGAGGCCCTGGAGGAAACCGGCCTGTGTGTCGCCTTGCAGGAGCAGTTCTTCACCTACTCCGATCCGGCGCGGGACCCGCGCCACCACACCCTGTCCACGGTCTATCTGGGCACCGCAGAGGGACAACCCCGCGGGGGTGACGACGCCGCAGAAGCACGGGTGTGGGCCTGGGGCGACCTGCCGGAAACCCTGTGTTTCGACCACGGCCGCATCCTGGCAGACGTGCGGCGCTATCTGGACGGTGGGGGAAGAGTGGGGTTGGAAGAGGGGGGAGGGCAGTTGTGAGTTCTAGGTTGTGGGTCAACCCAGAACTCACAACTCATAACTGTTCGTCAATGTACCCGCAGGTAGCAGCAGTGCTCGAACGGTCGGCCCGAGCCACAGGAACAGGGGGCTTGTAGGTCGCGCTGGGGGGCGTTGGGGGTGTGGGCCTCGGTATCCTCGCCCTCCTCCTGCTCCCGGCGCCAGCGTTCCTCCCGACGCTCCATCTCCTCGGGGTCGTAGAACACCATCCAGTCGCGCCGGTAGTACTCGAGATTCTGGCCGGTTTCCTCCTGCAGTAGTTCGTCCACCTCCCAGTCGTAGAACACCCCCTGGTACTCCGGGTCGTCCTTGCGCCGCGCCGCCTCCTCTCGGCCGAACGCCTGCAGCAGGGCACTGTGGCGAGTGGCACGGAAATCCAGCAGTAGATTGGCCGCGCTCTGGCGTAGAAACAGACTCTCGGCATCGTTGCTGGCGATGGCGGCGGCGGTGTCGAGTATCTCTTCCAACAGTCGAGGGTCGCCCAGGGCTGCGGCTGCTCCTCCGGCCAGGGCGACGGCACGAGCCCCAGGGCCCGCTGTGATGTCCGCAACGATGGCGCTCAGGGCGGGGTAGGTCGCGGGGCCGAGGCGGCCGAACATGCTGGGCAGGTCCTCGGTGACCCAGTCGCAGTCGAAGGCATCGGCCCAGCGCAGGGCGCTGAGCAGGCACACCAGCAGGGCGGGGTCCTCCATGGCGGCCACCAGGTAGGTGGCGTGCACCGCGGCCCACCACTCGGGCAGGGGCTGGGTCCAGTTCGCCTTGTCCATCACCACTGCACACAACTCCGGGGCGGTACGCTCCCGCCGGCGCAACATCTCGTCCACTGCCTCCCGGGGCAGGCGGTCACCGGCAGTGTACAGAAGGTCCAGCAGGTCGCGGTCGCTGAGGCTATGGTAGCGGGGGCTCGGGGTGGGGAACTCGGTCATGACTGCGTCGGGCCGGAAAGGGCTCGTCCGGGGTACTTGCGGCGCATGGCGTCGATTACGATCGGCGGTGCAAGATCTTGAATGCAGGCTCCCAGACTGAACACCTCTTTGAGGATCCGGGAACTGACGTACGTGTAGTTCTCCCGGGAGGCGAGGAACAGAGTCTCGGCCTGGGGGTGTATTTTTCGATTCATCAGGGCCATTTGGAACTCGTACTCGAAATCCGATACGGCCCGCAGACCCCGGATCACGGCGCGGATGTCATGCTTCTTCATGTAGTTGACCAGCAGACCTTCGAAGGACTGCGCCTCCACTTTGGGGTGGTCGGCGAACACCCGGCGGATCAACTCGAGGCGTTCATCCAAAGTGAACAGGGTCTGCTTGGAGTGGTTCACCGCAACCAGCACTACGACCCGGTCGAAGAGCGAAGCACTGCGTAGAATGATGTCCACGTGGCCGTTGGTGATCGGGTCGAAACTGCCGGGGTACACCGCAGTCGTTGCGTTCAATCGAAACCTCCAAATGGGGGCGGCGGGGGAGGCGACTTTATACTGGATGGTCGGGTCCCTGTAAAGACGACCCAGAGCGAGGGTCTGCATTGTGCCGGGCGGCCGTGGGATCGGCTGTGGGATCGGCTGTGGGATCGTTGTCGGGAGCAAGTGAACTGTCCGGTCGGTAATAGCACGTGAAGTGTCCGCTGGT
>JARGFW010000274.1 GCA_029211085.1 Deferrisomatales bacterium
GATGGTGCCAATGTTGACGTGAGGCTTTGTCCTTGAAAACTTTTCCTTGGCCATGACTCTACCTCCTGGAGTACTGGTCGGAGCCCATGGCTCCCTGGCGAAAAGAGCGGGGATACTACCATGGGTTACGGACCGTTACAACAGCGATCATGCGCTGCCTTGCCTGCTATCTCGCCTGCGCCCCCAACTGCTCCAGCAGGTTCTCTGGAACCGGCCGGTAGGCTCCAAACTGCATGGTAAACGACGCTCGGCCCTGGGTCCGGGAGCGCAGGTCGGTGGCGTAGCCGAACATGCTGGCCAGCGGCACCTCCACCTGGACCACCCGAGAACCGACCCGCTGCTCCATCTCCGCCACCTTGCCGCGGCGGGCCCTGAGATCGGCGATCACTTCCCCCAAAAACGCCTCTGGGGTGACCACCTCCACCTCCATCACCGGCTCCAACAACTGGGGCCTGGCCTGGCGTGCGGCTTCCCGGAATCCCTGGGTAGCCGCGATCTTGAAGGCCATCTCGGAACTATCCACCGGGTCGAAGGAGCCGTCCACCAGGGTGACTCTCAGCCCGAGCATCGGATAGCCCGCCAGCACTCCCCGGTCGACGCCCTCTTCGAGCCCACACCGCACGGCTGGAAGGTACTCCTTGGGGATCGCCCCTCCGACCACCGCGTTGACAAACTCAAGGGGCTCTGCCCCGGGGCACGGTTCCACCTGCAACACCACGTGGCCGTACTGGCCTCGCCCCCCGCTCTGGCGCTGGAAGCGCCCCTCAGCCCGGGCCGCAACGGTGACCGTCTCCCGGTAAGCGACGGTGGGTTTGCCCACGTTTGCCGCCACCTTGAACTCACGCATCAGGCGATCGACGATGATCTCCAGATGCAGTTCGCCCATTCCGGAGATCACGGTCTGGCCGGTTTCGGCATCGACCCGAATCTGAAACGACGGATCCTCCGCGGCAATCTTCCCTAGGCTCACTCCCAGCCGGTCCTGGTCGGCCTGGGTGCGGGGTTCCACCGCCACGGAGATCACCGGTTCCGGGAACTCCATAGTCTCCAACACCACCGGTGTCCCGGGATCGCACAGGGTGTCGCCGGTGACCGTATTCTTCAACCCCACTGCGGCCGCGATGTCCCCGGTGAAGACCGCTTCCAGCTCGCGCCGCTCGTTGGCGTGCATCTCCAGAACTCGGCCGATGCGCTCCTTCTTGTGGCTCCTCGGGTTCAGCACGTAGGCGCCCGCCTGCAGCGTCCCTGAGTACACCCGAAAGAAGGTGAGCTGCCCCACGTAGGGATCGTTCATCACCTTGAACGCCAGGGCCGCAAACGGCTCGTCGTCCCTGGCTCGGCGCGGCTCCAGCGCCTCCCCCTCCAGGCCCCGTCCCAGGTAGGGCGGCAGGTCGGCCGGGCTCGGCAGGTAGTGCACCACTGCGTCGAGCAGCAACTGCACACCCTTGTTGCGGAACGCCGAGCCGCACAATACCGGCACTGCCCTGAGGGCCAACGTGGCGCGCCGCAGCGCGGCCCGTATCTGCGCCTCCTGCGGTTCGGCACCGGCGAGGTAGGCGTCGCAGAAGATCTCGTCAGCCTCGGCCAGCGCCTCGAGCATCGCCTCGCGGGCCCGACCGGCCGGCCCCCGCAACTCCTCGGGGACCCCGACAATCTCATAGCGAGCGCCGAGGCTGGCTTCGTCCCACACTCGGGCCTGCCCGCTGATCAGATCGACGACCCCCTGGAACTGCCCTTCCCCACCGATCGGCAACTGGATCGGGATCGGCCTCGCACCCAGGCGCTCCCGAAGCATCTCCGCGACCCGGGGAAAGTCGGCCCCGGCGCGGTCCATCTTGTTGACGAAGACGATGCGCGGGACCCGGTACTTATCCGCCTGGCGCCACACTGTCTCCGACTGGGACTCGACGCCCCCGGCGGCGCAGAGCACCACCACCACCCCGTCCAGCACGCGCAGGCTGCGCTCCACCTCGATGGTGAAGTCCACATGCCCCGGGGTGTCGAGGATATTGATCCGGTGCTCTTTCCAGAAACAGGTGGTGGCCGCTGCGGTAATGGTGATGCCGCGCTCCTGCTCCTGCTCCATCCAGTCCATGACGGCAGTGCCCTCATGAACCTCCCCTAGATGGTGACTGACCCCTGTATAGTAGAGTATCCGCTCCGTCGTCGTGGTCTTCCCAGCGTCGATGTGGGCGGCGATGCCGATGTTTCGGTAGCGCTCAATGGGGGTGAGCCTGGACACGGCCGCAACCCTCTCGTCTCGACCGCCACTGAAGCCTACCAGCGGAAGTGGGCGAACGCCTTGTTGGCCTCGGCCATGCGGTGGGTATCCTCCCGCTTCTTGGCTGCGCCGCCGCGACTCTGCTGGCCGTCGAGGATCTCGTTGGCCAGACGGTCCGCCATGGTGCGCTCACCCCGGTTGCGGGCGTGATCCACCAGCCAGCGCAGGCCCAGGGACAGGCGGCGACGGGGACTGACCTCGATCGGCACCTGGTAAGTGGAACCACCCACCCGGCGCGACTTGACCTCGACCATGGGCTTGATGTTCTCCAGTGCTGCCTGGAACACCTCGATGCCGGGCTGGCTGAGCCGTGCCTCGACCAGGTCGAAGGCGTCGTACACGATGCGCTCGGCCGTGCTCTTCTTGCCGTCGAGCATCACTTTGTTGATCAGCTTGCCCACCAGATCGTCGTTGAAACGGGCATCGGCCACCTTGCGAAACTTGCGCGGCTTCGGCGCGCGGGGCGGCTCTTTCTTCTCCATGCGTCTTCTGAAGGCCATGCTCTAGCTCCTGCTCTACTTGGGCTTCTTGGCGCCGTACTTGGAGCGCCGCTGCCGACGGGCCTGTACGCCTACGGCGTCCAGGGTTCCACGCACGATGTGATAGCGGACACCGGGAAGGTCCTTGACGCGGCCACCTCGAATCAGCACCACCGAGTGCTCCTGCAGGTTGTGGCCTTCGCCCGGGATGTAGGCGGTGACCTCCTTGCCATTGGTGAGCCGCACGCGGGCAACCTTGCGCAACGCCGAGTTGGGCTTCTTCGGCGTGGTGGTGTACACGCGGGTACAGACCCCCCGCCGCTGGGGACAGCGGTCCAGGGCCGGCGCACCGGTGCGCTGCTTGATCTGCGTGCGCCCCTTGCGGACCAACTGGTTGATTGTGGGCATGGAACCTTCTCCTCACACTGCACAGCGGTTTACGAAACACTTGCCCACCGCGGCGAGTGCGCGCCCATCGGCGCAACTCTCCCCACGGGAGTCCAGTCTTGAAGTAGCGCCAGGGTGGCTGTGGAACAGCGATTCTGGGCCGCGCTGAGATGATCGTTTCGGCGGCTCGTGCCCGTTCGGCCCGGGGCAGAGGAGCCGGTGGGGAGCTTTCTCCCCGCGAAAAGAAGAGCGGAGGCTAGCACAGCAAATTGGACCGCGCAAGCCTATTCTTCATAAAAACTGCAGCACCCGAACCCCGCCCTACTTGAGGAAGCTCTTCAGCTTGCGGCTGCGGGTGGGGTGGCGCAGTTTGTGGAGCGCCTTTGCCTCTATCTGGCGGATGCGCTCGCGGGTTACGGCGAAGTCCCGGCCGACTTCCTCCAGGGTGTGGTCCGACTTCTCGCCGATGCCGAAACGCATGCGCAACACCTTCTCTTCCCGGGGGGTCAGCGTGGAAAGCACGTCCCGGGTCTTCTCCCCCAGGTTCGAGAGCAGGGCGGCGTCGTCGGGGGAGACGGCGCGTTTGTCCTCGATGAAATCCCCCAGGTGGCTGTCCTCCTCGTCGCCGATTGGGGTTTCCAGACTGATCGGCTCCTTGGCGATCTTGAGCACCTTGCGCACTTTGGACACGCTCATGTCCATGCGCTCGGCGATCTCCTCGGGCTTGGGCTCGCGTCCCAGTTCCTGCACCAGGTAGCGGCTGGTGCGCACCAGCTTGTTGATGGTCTCCACCATGTGCACCGGCACGCGGATAGTGCGCGCCTGGTCGGCGATGGCCCGGGTGATGGCCTGGCGGATCCACCAGGTAGCGTAGGTAGAGAACTTGTAACCGCGCTGGTACTCGAACTTGTCCACCGCCTTCATCAGGCCGATGTTGCCCTCCTGGATCAGGTCCAGGAACTGGAGGCCGCGGTTGGTGTATTTCTTGGCGATGCTCACCACCAAGCGCAGGTTGGCCTCGATCAGCTCCGACTTGGCGAGCTTGGCACGCAGTTGCCCGGAGCGGATCGACTTGACCTTCTCCCCGAGGGCTTCGCGGCTGAGACCGGTGCGCTGTTCCACGCTGACGATCAACTCGAGTTGACGGGCGGCCTCCTTGTTGAGCCTTTTCACCTGGTCGGGCCGCCGTCCCATCTCGCGGCAGACGGTCTTGAGGTCTTTGCCTTTGCACATGGCGAGGAACGCCTCGGGCGTCATGCCCAGCTCGCTCCCCAGTTGCTGCAGAATCGCCTCGGCCCGTTGGATCTGTCCGGTCACCTGGAAGTAGCGTTCGACGATCTGTTCCACCACCTGGTCTTTGAGCCGCAGGGAGCGGAACAGCTGAATCATCTCCTTCTGCATCTCCCGCAGTTCGCCGGCGACCTTCTTGCTCAACCGCCCGCCGCGCTGGGCGGCACGCAGCTCGGCCCGTTTCCGGTCCACCTGTTGCAGTTCGGTCGCGGTGGCCAGAAGACGTTCCAGTTGGCTCTCCACCGGGGCCGCCTCGTCGGGCGAAACCGGTGCGGCGACGACGACCGGTCGCGCGGCGCCGTCGTCCCCGTCGTCGCCTTCCTCGCCGTCTTCGTCCTCCTCCTCCACGTTGTCGGAGTCCAGGGAATCCACCACGGCGCGCAGGCTCACCTCGCCAGCCGCCAGCTTGGTACCGAGGGAGAGGATCTCCTCCACCGCCAGGGAGCCGCTGAACGCCGCATCGAACGCCTCGTCCAACCCGGCTTCGATGCGTTTGGCGATCTCCACCTCCCCCTCGCGGGTGAGCAGGGAGACCGAACCCATCTCCCGCAGGTACATGCGCACCGGGTCATTGGTACGTTCGAACAATACCTCGTACTCGGGCTTCTCGTCTTCCTCGTCACCGTCCTCCTTGGTATCCGCGGTATCCGCCGGACCATCGCCGCCCTGGGGGACCCCTTCCAGCTTCTTGTCGTCCATCACGTCGATGTCGTTTTCCCGCAGGGTCATCATCAGTTCGTCGATGACCTCAGGGTCCACGGCCTCGTCGGGCAGGATGTCATTGATCTCCCGGTAGGTGATATAGCCTCGCTCTTTCCCCTCCTCGATCAGATCCTCGAAGTCTTCCAGTCGAACGACTTTTGCCATGAAACCAGTCTCCTTACCGAGTGAATCCGCGTCAGCGGTTCAAAATACCACAGAAATTCCGTACTTGAAGGGGCCTACTCGGAATTGCGTCCGGCCAGCTCGGCCTGCCGACGGCGCATCTCGCCGTCCAGGGCCATCTTGCGCCGCTGCAGCCTGGTGACCCCAACCGGGTCACCGCCGCGTTCCGCGGCCGCTACCTGCCGTTCCAGTTCTCGCGCCTCGCGTTCCAGAACCCGCAGCCGCAGCCGCGCCACCAGCATCGGGTACGTCGCGCCGCCGACCTCCTCCGACACCAGGGCCTCGGTGAGCTCCACCCGGGCCTCCTCCGGCGCTCGCTCGACCGGCAGCGCGGCCGCCGGCTCTTCCCGCCCGACCACGAAGCGGATCGCTGCGGCCGCGGGCCCGTCCCCTAACCACTCGTCCCCACGATCGGCTCCGAACCGGGCACGCAACTCCAGGCTCGCCACGAGGCAGCTCAGCAGGGCCTTTTCCGTCGGGTCGGAGGCCACCCGCACCGGGGCAGGCTGGGGCGCCGCACCGGCCGGGGCTGCGCGCCGCCCGGGCACCGCCCGCTGGCGCAACAGCGGCTCCGCCACTCCCAGAATCTCGGCAGCCTTCCGGTAGTACAGGTCCCGGGCCACGAGATCGGTGATCGCAGCCAGGCGCGGCACCACCTGGTCCACCGCCGCCACCGTGCCGTCCACCCCACCCCGGGTGGCCTCGGCCACCCCCTCCAGGAACAACTCCATCAAGGGCGGCGCGGCGTTCACCAGCGGCGCCAGGTCGCCGCCGGCGCGCACAAAACTGTCCGGGTCGTGCTCCGGGGGCAGGATCACCCCGCGGGCCGCAAACCCCTCGGCCAGGAACACGTCCAGGCTGCGGAACGCCGCCTTGCGCCCAGCCGCGTCGCCGTCGAACACCAGCACTGCCTCGTCCACCCGGCGCCGCAGCAACTGCACGTGCTCCGG
>JARGFW010000275.1 GCA_029211085.1 Deferrisomatales bacterium
TGCCGCTGGCGAATGCCGCTCTGGCGGAAACGGTATAAATCAACGGGCTGTTAGGCCTGCGCCTGGTTCGATACACCCACCGCGGCGTTTTCAGCCGGGATCTTTTTTTTTGCGCTGCCCCCGAACACGAGGAACTTGAGCGCGGTCCAGATCACCGCCGGCTTGAGGGCGGCTTTGAGGATCAACCGCAGATCCTCCGGTTCCACGAAGCCGCGCACGGTCCAGCTCACGGGGTCCGTGGTCTGCATCGTCATCAGCAGCCGGGGGGGCTCGCTCTCGCCCTCCGCCGGGTCCTTCAGGGTCGACGGCACGACGTGGGTCACCTCGATCTTGGCGACGTGGCAGGTCAACAGGGTTCTTCCCAGGCCCGTGGATCGGATATACATGCGGAGCTCCTTTCCGTTCGTTACAGAAGGTTCGCTGCTTTGGCTCTTTTGACGTGGTCCGGCTCGGGCCACCACTTGTCGATGCCCAGGTCCTCGGCGATCTTGTTGGCCACGTTGTAGCCGGGCCCGTAGGTGACCATGCCGCCGGAGTGGGTGCTGGCCCCGCCCAGGTACAGCCCCTTGATCGGGGTGTCGTGCTCGCTGCAGTACTCGTTGGGGCGGAAGTAGCCCATCTGCAGCGGCAGGTAGGCACCCTGCTTGAAGCAGCCGTTCTTCATGTCCGGGAACTTGTTCTCGGTGTCCAGCGGCGTGCCGATATAGTCCCAGGCCACGTTGTCGGCGGTCATGTTGGGCGCGTACTTGGCCAGGGTCGCCTTGCACTGCTCGGCGTAGTCCCGGCGCACGCGGTTCCAGGCCTGGGGACCCCCGTCCTTCAGCTTGTAGGGCGCGCACTCCATGGAGATCAGGCCGATGTGCTTGACCTCACTCGACGGGTGGCGCATCACCCGCACCGGGTCGTGCAGGGAGGGGAAGCAGCAGTTGAAGCCGCCCCTGTGGAGCTCGCCACGCCGGGACGCCTCGAAGTGGTCGACCAGGTCTTGTTCGCACTCGTAGCCGACCACGTACATGAGGGCGTTGGCGAGTTCGGGGTTGTTCTCGGCCACGGTGAACTTCGGGGGGTCGAACAGCGCCGTGTGGACGGTGAAGAAGCTGGTGTCCGAGTATTGCCACTGGTTGAGGCGCCCCACCAGTTCCTCCTCCAGGTGCTCTTCCCCGACCAGGTCCAGGAAGGTCTGGTGGGGGTTGATCGAGCTGCACACGAACTTCTTGGCACGGATGATCGTACCGTCCTCCAGCACCACCCCCTTGGCCTCGCCGTTCTCCACGATGATGCGCTCGATCATGGCGCCGGTGATCACCCGGCTGCCGTTGCGGGAGATGTACTTGGCCAGCAGGTGACACATGTGGTGGGAGCCGCCCTTGCACAGGCGGAAGTTCCAGGCCCGGTTGATCATCAGGGGCACCAGGTAGCCCAGGCCCTCCAGGTCGTAGTCGAGCCCCCACATGGTGGCCAGATACAGAAACAGGGTCCGCACCCGGTCGTTCTCGAACATGTTGTCGATGATTTCTTTCGGGGTGTACTGGGTCAGTTCGTCGTCGCGCCGGGTGATGGGGTTGGCGTGGAGCTTGGCCGCCTGCTCCAGACTCGGCATGGGGTTCACGTAACTGGCCGGGGCCAGGAACAGGTCCATGCACTCCTGGGACCACTTGGCGAAGTCCAGGAAGGCGTCCGCGTCCTTCTGGGAAAACTTGGCGATGGACTCGTAGGAGCGCTGGATGTCCTGGTACAGGGCGAGGTGGGTGCCGTCCAGAAACGGCATCACGATCTGCGGATCCGGGTAGATCCACTCCAGGTCGTAGATCTTGTCCAGCTCGAAGTCCTTCAGTGGCGGGGCGTACTCCACCATCATGTGGTAGATGGCGTGGCTGTCGATGAGGAGCCCCGGCAGGGTGAGGTTCTCCGTGGCCAGGCCGCCGCCGGCCTCGTAACGGCGCTCCAGAACGGCCACTTTCAGCCCGGCCTTGGAAAGGTATCCGGCGGTCGTGAGGCCGTTCGGACCACTGCCGATCACGATGCCGTCGAACTCGAGCTCTCTCATGGGGATCCTCCGTCTCTAGGTTCCAGTCAGGACGAACATTTCCATGTCGGTTCTGCCCCGCCCGTTTCGCTCACGAACAACGAAGTCAGGGCCCCAGTAAAGCAAGCCGTCGTCGGGCACGCAAAGCAGTAGTTTTTATGCGTCATAAGGACGGCCGCCGGTGGACAGCTTCCCCACAACTGCCCTATCGTGGCGATGCGTTGCCAACCCATCGTTCTTTCCCTAAACCCCCGGTTCCGCCGGGGCGAACGGGCGGAGGCTTCCGTGCGCTTCGATCTCAACCTGAAACACCTCAAGGTGTTCTACTACGTGGCCAAGAACCTCAGCTTCACCCGCGCCGCCGAGGAGCTGTTCATCAGCCAGCCAGCGGTCACCATGCAGATCTCTGCCCTGGAGAAGCAGTACGGCCTGCGCCTGTTCTCGCGAAAGAAGAACGAACTGTCGCTCACCGAACCGGGTCGCCTTCTCTACCGGTACGCCGCCAAGGTGGTCGAGATTGCCTTCGAAGCCGAACGTGCCCTGCTCAACCTGAAGGCAAACCCGCAAGGCCTGTTGCGGGTGGGTACGACCAAGACCATCACCCGCTACTGGCTGACTCCGTACATCCTGAGATTCCAGCAGGCGTTCCCGCGGGTGAAGTTGCAGCTCGACGAGGGAAGTTCGGAAGAGATGGCGCTGAGCCTTCTCTATGGGAGGAACGACATCGCCATCGTGGGCAGGCACCGCTACCGTGAGCGCCTCGAGGCGTTCCCCTTTCCGGCCCACGCGATCGATCCCCTGGTCCTGGTCCTGTCCCCCGGGCACCACCTGGCCGGGAGAGCCGAGGTTGCCCTCGAGGAAATCGTTGGAGAGCCCCTGATCCTGCGGGAAACGGGCTCCGGCACGCGACACGTACTCCAGACCCTGATGGAAGGGGCCGGCGTACACCCGAATGTGCTGTTGGAGGCCGGAAACGTTGATTTCATCAAAGACCTGGTGAGACGCGGCGCGGGAGTGAGCATCGTGAGCGCGATCAGTGTCGCCGATGAGGTAGCCTGCGGAGACCTGTGTGCGGTGCCGCTCGCAGGCAATCCGTCCCTGCACATCGACATCGTGGTTCCCGAGGGCGTGCACCGGACGGAGGCGTTGAGCTCCTTCATGGACTTCTTGCTGGCCGAGGCAGCCGCCGATGCAGAGTAGGGACGGGAGTCCCCGCACCCCCGCGGCCTAATCGACCCGTCGCACCCGGCACGGTACGGCCTTCAGGTTCGGAAACCCGGAGATCGGATCCAGTCCGTCTTGCGCAGTGAGTTCGTTGGCGTTGGCCTCCTCCCACCCCTGGGCCAGGTGGACGGTGTCCGGGCGGATGCCAGCCGTCAGGTCCGCTTTGAGGCGGACGCTGCCGTGGGCGGTCTCCACTTCCACGACCTCCCCGTTCTGGATGCGGTTGCTCGCGGCGGTATCCGGGTGGATCTCCGCCAGCGGCTCCGGAGACAGCTGGCGGAGTCTCTCGATGTAGCGGTACTGCCAGTGGGTGTAACCGGGGAGGTTCCCCCCGGTGGTGAGGGTCAGGGGGAAGGGGTCACCGGGAGGAGGCGGCTCCCCCACGCCCTCGCCCACGGGGAAGGGGTCGAGCCCCAGACGTCGCAGGTTCTCCGGCGCCACCTCCACCTTTCCGGACGGGGTGGCAAACCCGTGCCACCGGTATTTCCGATACTGCCGTTCCTCGTACTCGTGGCTCCCCCCTTGCGCCACGATCTCTCTGGAGGTCACCCCCAGGCCGCCGAGGATGTGATCGATCCCCTCCCGACAGGTCTTCCACGGGAAGTACTCGGCGTAGCCCATGCGCTTCGCCAGCTCGACCCAGATCCGCTGGTCTTCGAGTCCGAAGCGAGGCGCCACCACCTGGTTCCGCACGGTGATCCGGGCCAGGTTCTCGTAGACACACACCCGGTGTTCGTCCCGCTCCAGAAAGGTGCACGCGGGCAGGACCACGTCGGCGAAGCGGCAATCGGGAGAGCGCACCACATCGACCACCAGGAGGAACTCGAGCCGCTCCAGGGCTCGCCGCACCCTGCGGCTCCCGGGCCATTGCAGGGACGGGTTGCCGCCGACGATGATCATGCCCTTTACGGGATAGGGCCGCCCATCCAGGACCGCGTCGGCCAGGCACAGGGCGTGGGCTTCCCTGCGCGTGTGGCAGAAGAGGGGGAAGCGTTCCGCCCCGAGGGGTTGCGCCTGTGGAGCGCGCAGCGGGGCGGTGATGTCGGTCAGGCCGGGTCTCGGCGTGAACAGATCGCCCCCGGGCACATCCAGGTTGCCGGTGAGCGCCCGCAGCAGGGCGAGCAGGCGGGCGGTCGTGACCCCCGAGGGGTGGTGTTCTACGCCGTTTCCGGTCAGGATGCAGGCCGGTTTGGCGGTCGCGTACCAACATACCGCGGTGCGGACTTGCGCGGGGTCCACTCCCGTGGCCGGCGCCGTGTGCTCCGGGGAGAAACGGCTCTCGCGGAGGGTCTCCGCGAAGCGCGTGAGCCCCTGTACCCACTCGCCCGCGAAGGTCCGGTCCCACCACTGCTCGCGAAACAGCACATGCAACATGCTCAGCAGCAAGGACGCGTCACCCCCCGGTCGCACCGCCAGGTGGAGGTCGGCCCGGTTGGCGGTTGCCGTCCGCCGCGGGTCTACGACGACGAGTCGCCCCCCCCGCTGTTGCAGCCGGCGCAGTTCGGGCGGCGTAAACGGCTCGTTGGAGACCAGCGGGTTTCCCCCCCAGGCAAGCAGGAGGCGGGTGTTGGCGATGTCCGGCTTGGTCGGGCCACCGTAGGTGAGGGTCTCGCCCAGGGTCCTCGCCGCGTTGCACACCGACCCGACGCCCATGAAGTTCGGCGTGCCAAAGACGTTGGCGAAGCGCTTCATGTAGGACTTGATCTCTTGATGACCTACGCCTTCGCCGTGGTAGATCGCCACACTCTCCGGCCCATACTGTTCCTTGAGTCGCCGGAGTTCATCGGCCACGCAGCACCACGCGTCCTCCCACCCGGACGCCACCAGCTCACCCCCTACCCGGAGCAGCGGCCGGGTCAGCCGCTGGGGGGAGCGGAACAGCTTCAGCCCCGCCCGGCCCTTGGCGCACAGCCAACCGCGGCTGTGGGGGTGATCGGGATCACCGCGGATTGCCACCGGGTCGCCGTTTTCGACCGTTACGCGGATTCCGCAGCCGTGGTCACACATGCCGCACAGGGTCTTCACGGTCCGTGTCGTGTTCATGGGGGTCCCCGGCGGTCGTTTCTCGTCTGAAGAACAAGAGCCCGCTTGGCGTTGCTCCTCACGGCAGGTTCACAGGGTAGCGGGGCACCGGGGGTACGCCAACTGTCGCGTCGGCTGGGGAAAACTGCCAAGCGGCGCCCCTCAGGATGTTGTGCACCGTCTCCATGTCTCCAGTAGTATTCACGTGGAAAAAGGACAGGAGATCGGGGTCGATCCGCCGCCGTTTGTTTTCACCCACCACACGGGTCGGAACTCTCCGGGATAGGCTCCTGATCGCCAGATTTCCCGCGGCCATGGCTCTCTCCGGAACGTCGAGACAGGAGGTGTGATACCGGGCGCACAGGGGCTGGAACCCGTGCCTCGCCCTTGGAAAGTGGGCTGGAAGGATCTGGAACACTACCCGTTGATTCTCCACCGGGAAGGCGCCGTGGCGAGGAAACGCCTGCTCGAGCCACTGGAGAAAAGAGGGCTCCAGCCGAGGATCGCCGCGGAAATAGACAACATCTCCGGCATGAAGCGATGGATTCAACAGGGCAAGGATGTCGGTTTGATGTATCTGCCCAACGTGAAAGACGAGGTCGCCGACGACACCTTGGCGATCCTGCCGTTCGACTGCGGCGAGGTACAGTTGGGCATCGACGTCGTCATTCGCAGAGAGGCCGAGATGGTGGCGCCGTGCGCGGCATTCCTTGCGCTCGTCGAGGAACACTTCGGGGACGACATGGGCGGGACGTAGGGGCGCGGGGTGACAAACAGACGAAGCACGGCGCAGGTCGACCCTGCTCCGGCGAGGAATTACCGACCCCGACGAACCCCGGGGCACACTGGGATTGGCACCGCTGCTTGGGGGTTGTACCTAGCGGCGGGCTGGGCAGAACGGTGCCGGGGAGCTTTACGAAAGCCCCCCGGCACCTAGCAGTATCAGAACACGTAGGTCGTGTTGATCCAGAGGCTCTGCCCCTGGGCGATG
>JARGFW010000276.1 GCA_029211085.1 Deferrisomatales bacterium
CGGCCCGCGGTGAGCACCTCCTCCTGGTCGTAGACGATCTTCACCGGTCTCCCGGACTTCTTTGAGAGCATGGCGCCGGCGAAATCCAGGGCGATGGGCTCCTGCTTGCCGCCGAACCCGCCGCCCACGTACGGCGAGATGAGGCGGACCTTGCTCGGCGGGATGTCCAGGCTGCGCGCCAGATTCCGGTACACGATGTAGGGGCTCTGTTTGGAGCCCTGGAGCGTGACCTTGCCGGAAGCGTCCCAGTTGACCAGGGAGGCGTGGGGCTCGATGAAACCGTGGACGATGGACTGGGTGACGAACCGGTCTTCGCGCACCAGGTGGGCATCGCGAAACGCCTGCTCCACGTCGCCGAAGTTCATGTGGGTCTGGACGCTGATGTTGTTCTCCACGTGGTCGTGGAGCTGGGGAGCCCCCGGCTGCATCGCCTCCTCGGGATCGAATACGGCGGGCAGTTCTTCGTACTCGACCCGGATCAGGTCCAGCGCCTCCTCCGCGATGTCTTTGTCGATGGCCGCGACCGCGGCCAGCTCGTCGCCGATGTAGCGCACCCGGTCACGGCATAGGGGGTACTGGTCGCGGGTCGTCGGCAGAAAGCCGTACTTGATGGCGGGGAAGTCCATCCCCGTCACCACGGCCCGCACGCCCGGCAACCGTTCCGCCCGGCTGGTGTCGATGTGGAGGATCTTCGCGTGGGGGAGGTGACTGCGCAGCACCTTGCCCCAGAGCATTCCCGGCATCGCCAGGTCCGCGGCAAACTTCGCCTCTCCGGCAGCCTTGATTTTCGCGTCGGCCTTCGGCACCCGCTGACCGACTACTCGGTATCGTTTCTCCATCCGTCTATCCCTTCTCCGAAAATGTGCGGCACCGGGTTCACCGCTGTGCCGCGCCGGTTCCTATCGGAGCCATCACCCGCCCGGCGCGGGGGTGCACCAAGTCACAGGCCCCCACCAAGCCGTGAGGACCGGCGTGTACCCGAGGAACGAAAACCATCACCTGCGGAGTTTCTCGCGCGCTTCGTCCTGGGTGGCGAGATCCTGGATCGAGCCCGGCCCGAACTTCCGGTACTTTACACCTCCGGCCAGTCGCGGGAACGATTCGAAGATACAAAGCTCGTCGGGAAGCTTGTACTTGGCGATCTTGTCCTCGAGAAAGGTCCGCAGTTCCACGAGGGTCGGTTTGTCCTCCCCCACGGGAATGACGCAGGCGCAGATGCTCTCGCCCAGCACCGGGTTCGGCGTGGAGGTCACGCAGATCTCCTTGATCTTGGGGTGCTCGACGAGCAGGCTTTCCAGCTCTGCGGGAACGATCTTCAGGCCACCCCGGTTGATCTGCTCCTTCAGCCGCCCCATCATCCGCAGGAACCCCGCTTCATCCTGCATGACCATGTCCCCGGTGTGGAACCAGCCCTCGCTGTCGAAGGAGCGGGCGGTCTCCGCCGGGTTGTTCCAGTACTCCTGAAAAATTCCGCCCCGATAGACGAGCTCCCCTGCCACCCCGGGCGGCAGCAGCGTTCCCGTTGCCGGATCCTTGACCGCGGCTTCTCCCTCGAGTGCCTTGCCGATCGAGGCGTACCGCAACTGACGGTCCTCCTTGGGGGAGCACAGGATACCGATGCCGCCGATCTCCGCCATCCCCCAGTGGTGCACCAGATCCAGGTGCATCTCGTTGTAGGCGCGGTCGAACACCTCCGGAGGCCAGACGAACCCCCCGGCGAGACCCGTGCGCAGGGAAGAGAGGTCGTACTGCTTGAAGTTCGGCGCCCGGGTGGACATCACGATGTGCGCCGGTGCGCAGTGGTAGAGGGTGACGCCGTGTTCCTGGATGAGCTGCAGGGACGGTTCTACGTGAAACTCGGTCATCAGTACCACGGAGCCCTGGGTCGCCAGGGGCAACACCAGGGCCGTGGCGCCGCCCAGGGGATGAAACAGCGGCAGCTGGGCGATCGTCACATCATCTGCGGTGACCTCCAACGGGTCGATGCTGACGGTGCCCCGCATGATCGAAGTGTAGTGGGTATGCGCAGCGGCCTTGGGAATGCCGGTCGTGCCGCCCGTGTTGTAGAAGAGGACGTAGTCCTTCTGTATATCGATGGGCGGTCGCTCGAAGGACTTGCCGGCGTGTTCGTCCATGAGCTTGCGGTAGTCGATGACCTCCTCCCTTTGCTTCGGGTCGAGCATCACCACCTGTTCCAGGTCAGGGAGCCGGTTGCGGATCCCGCCGAGCATCTTCAGGTAGTCGAAGTCCTTCAGCTCCCGGTGGAAGATCGCTACCTTGGATCCCGAGTTCTTCAGGGTGAACTCGATCTCCTCCAAGCGGTAAGCGGGGTTGCTCCACGCGGTGATCGCTCCGAGTTTGGCGATCCCGAAGTAGCTGTAGACCAGCTCCGGCACGTTCTGCAGACACACCGTCACCCGGTCGCCCTTCGCAACGCCCAACCGCTGGAGGCCGGCGGCCACCGCATCCGCCCGTTCGTTCACCTCCTGGTAGGTGATCTGCCGGGTCCCACAGATGAGCGCCACCTTGGACGGGGCGACCCGTGCGCTGCGCTCCAGCATCTCGCCCACGGTCAGCCCTTCGACGTCGGATCTTTCCGTAATTCGGCCCCATTGCTGCTGCATGGTCTACCGTGTCCTTTCCGCGGATGAGAGCGGCGGTTGCCGCAGATCTCTCCAGAGGCGCGACCCGGGCCCCCGCAGGTGGCCACCGGTGGGCGGGGCGGAGTCTTGGCCAGGCCCCCCTGGGCGGCTCTCCTCCCCTGCCGACCGAGGAGGCTGGAGCCTGTCGCACCGCCCTCCTGGACCGTTGCCAGGGCCGCGAGACTGGCCCGCCGGGACGCCCCGAGCCGAGAAACCACTGTGGTCGCCTGTGGAATTTCCCAAGCCGACGAAGCCGCTAGAGGTGAAACGCCGTTTTAAACTAGCAAGCGCGCCGGAAGCCGGTCAACAGCAAAATCACCGTCCAAGCGGGGTATGGCCTGGCGGCAGGATAGTCGCCTCGTCAGGGCAGCGAAAGACCCGGCATCCGATTGGCCTGAACCTCCTGCCGCACCCGCTTCGGATGGACCAGGGCGCTCTGTGCGCCTGCCACCGTCCTGTTGTTCACGAAATGAGGCTCATCAGGCGAAAGTCTGTCGCGCGCATGTCCACCGGGACCGGCCGGTTTCCGAGAGCGGTGCCGATGTAAACCGCGATCTGGCCACCGGGATCTGTATCGGATCGCCAGGATCCGCCACGAACGAAGTCCTTGGAGGGGATGGGAAACCGGATCGCCACCGGGTTGGGTCGCGAGGCGTAGGTCGGCATGTAAGGGAGCGCCGAGTGCCTGCGCCCAGGCCGTGGCCCTATGGGGCTTGTGGCAGCTGGGGTCGTCCCGAACAACGTGGAGCTGTCTGCGGCGTACTCTGGTTAAACCCGCCAGCGATCGCGGCGTTTGAAAGGCGAAGTCCCCATCGACCGCGAGTCGCTACAAATCGGGGGATTTCGCCGGAGATGTTGTCCACAGCGGGCGAAAGTCGGATCCGCCCCTGTTGCGTTAACCGGGTTAGTCAGGCATCCCAGCACACGGGGTCCAACCCGAGCAAGGCCGGAGGACCGGCAGAAGAGTCGCCTTCTGGCACCTCACCGCCGTCGAGGTCTTCCACTCCTCTCGATCAGGCCTTCCGAAAAGGCCCGTCCCATATCGGGTTCTTGGTGATCAGTTCTTGAAATTCGCCCCTCGGACTGATCGCTGGAGAGGGGGTCTCCGTTCGAATGTCAACGTTTTCGGTCTCCTCTGCCTCGGATAGGCAGTTGTGACGACCGAGGGAATCAAGCCAAGACAGCAATGCTGTCGCGCATTTCCTCCAACTTCTTGCGATGCGCCTCGTCACAGGCGGTAATCCCATCCAAGACTCTTTGGAAGTCCCTGTCCTCCACGCTGACAAAAGCCAGTTTGTCCCTTTCCATTGTGGTGGATTCGACGAGAATCGCCAGACCCAGAACATCGGGGAGTGAAGAACCGTTCTGAGATTCCACCCGATGACGCACCTTGTCCAATCCCCTTCGCATGCGCTCAAAGTCTGCCAGGAAACGATCGTTGACCACGATCTGCGGGGCACTCCTGGCAGCAATCGGCTTTAGGAACTCGAAGCCGCAGGCATGCGCCTCTTCTTCCTCTGCCAGTTGACCAAATAACCCAGAGCAGCGAGGGTCCGCCCTAAAGCGCTCAGCCAGGAAGGTGTAGAAATCGCGGACCCATCGTTCCGAGGCGGCACAGTGGTCCAAGAACTCCTGAATTCGCATAGACAGCCTCCCAAGAGTCGTATATCGGTATTGGATCGACTATCGAGGAGGTTCTCTTGAGCTCAGCAGCGTCGTTTGTGCAGGGCGCCGACCTGAATCCCCCCGTTTTGGTGAACTCGGGTTGTTGTCGCAGGGGCGGGGCTCATGGGACATCGTTTTCTCCCCGAGCGGCTCGCCCAAGCATGGTCCAGTGCATGGTGGCGCGGGTCCACCTCTGCGCCCCGAGTCGGTTTGGCTACGGCCTTCAAGGGCGGTGGACGGTTCCACCGCCGGGCCGCAGTACTAGGGACACCCCGGTAACGGCCGCCGCCATCCCGACCGGTCCCAGGGGTACGAGACGCTGGGCGAACACCAGCCAGGTCTCCAGGGCCGTGACCGGTGGCACCAGATAGAAGCAGTTGGCCCGCAGCGGGCCGAAAGTCCCAAAGCAACTGGCCGAAGGCCTTCAGTTGGACGCAGCCGCCGAGCTGCCCATGTTGGAGATCCCAGAGTGGGTTGCGGGGAGAACCCAGGGTCGGTGGTGCAGAAGCGGCGGCCCTGGCGGTTCAGCGGGTGTTCGGGGCGCCTTCCCGTCGGGCGCGCTTCCTAGCCCGTTGGCGGCCGGGGGACCGCCTGGGATGCCTCCCTGCTAGGGTTGCACGAGACAAACCGGGGGGCTGGGAGACAGGGTCCGAAGCGCAACGACCCTCTCCCCTAGCGCGTATCTATCCCGTCGGTCCCCGGGTACGCCTCTCTGTGCACTCCCAGAGAACCCGCGCAACTACCTGTCGGCGATCGCGCGGGTTCCGATCAGTAGCGGCCCAGACCCGCCACCGCCGCGGGGGGTATCATCCAGCAAACGCTCCACCCGTCGTCGCGCTTCTCCAAGGACAGCGCGGTTCCCGGTACGAAAGAAAACACCTCCGGCGCGTCTTGGCCGGCCACCAACCGGGAGGCCAGTCGCCCGACAAAGGGGTGGTGGCAGACGATAACGGTATCCTCCGTCCACGCCTCGATCTCCCGGATCCAAGGTTTGACGGGGTCTTCCGGGCCGAGCCCCTGGCATGCCTCCGGACCGGGACGGGACGGGGCGGCCGCCCATTCGAGGATCTCCAGGGTCTGCTGCGCCCGCACCGCCCCGCTGTGGATCACCCTCTTGGCTTCCATTTTGGCGCCCGAGAGCAGCGAGGCCATCCGCTCGATACTTCTCCGGCCCTGGGGGCTTAGGGGCCGCTCAAAGTCGGTTGTTTCTTTGGGAAGCGCCTCTCCGGTTTGGACCAAGTACAGTTTCATGGAGTCCCTCCTTCCTGATCTGCCACCGGCGTGGTGGCCCGCCTGGACGCCGTCGGGGACACAGCACCCCTTTCGGACATCCAGCTTCTCGTCCATGTTTGCCGCAACGCAGGCCGCTGTCCTTGACGCGCGTCAACAATGAGCACACGCGGCTTCGCGGGGAACCTGCGCTCTTGGAAAGGAGACGCAGCGCAACGGTCGTGGTCGCCGCCCATGATCTACCCCTACGCGCCGCATCAACCGGGCCCGACGGAACTGCGCCAGGCCGCTTTCGTACCCATCCGCGACGAGCCAAAACTGCTGTCCCTTCGGGCTCAGCCACCCCAAAACGTGTCTCCGTGCCACGATACCGCCCCTCTGGCTCTTGGCAACGATGCCCATCGTTCCCCAGGGCTTGGGTGCTCGCCTTCGCACTGCGCAGGCGACCCTGGAAAAGGGCGGAGGACCCCGCCTGCGGCACGCGTGGCGGGCAGCACAGGTGCGGGGCACCGCGGCTCCGGGCGGGGCGTAGAACAGCACCGTCCAGGGATCGTGCCGGTGCATGCCGTTCTCGCTTAACAGGGAGTAGGGTGCGAAGCCCAAACAGAGACCTGGCGGCGATGCCCAGGCTGTTCTGCGCCAGCGGAGGTGGGTTGCCCCCCCCCCCCCCCC
>JARGFW010000277.1 GCA_029211085.1 Deferrisomatales bacterium
CCCAGTTCCACCCACTCCCCGTCCCCCAGGGCGTCCTCCACATACTGGTTCGGGTCGAGACCGCTGCGCTCCTGGTCCAGGTAGCCGATGCGGGTGTTCTTGCCGCGCACCACCTCGCCCCGGGTCGGCTCCAACTGCCCGAGCAGGGCGCGCACCAGGGTGGTCTTGCCGCAGCCGTTGGGCCCCAGGATGCCGACCCGCTCGCCCTTGCGCAGGGTGAGGTCCACCCCGGAGAACACCGGGGTGTCCCCGAACGCGACCCCGAGCCCCCGGGCCTCGAGGATGGTGCCCCCGAGGCGTCCCCGGGCGTGGAACGCCAGGTCCACCTCGCCGCGGCGCGCGGTAGTTTTTTGATCGCGCAGCTTATCCACCCGATCGATGCGGGCCTTCTGCTTGGTGGAGCGGGCCGGGGCCCCTTGGCGCAGCCAGGCCTCCTCCCGGCGCAGCATGTTCAACAACCGGGTCTGCTGGCGCTCCTCCCCCAACAGGCGCTCCTGCTTCTGCTCCAGGTAGGCACTGTAGCCGCCCCCGTAAACGGAGAGGCTGCCGGAGTCCAGCTCGAACATGCGGTCCACCACCCGGTCGAGGAAGTAACGGTCGTGGGTGATGAGCAGCACCGCACCGGGGTAGCTCTTGAGTCGCTCTTCCAGCCAGGCGACGGTGTCGGCGTCGAGCTGGTTGGTGGGCTCGTCCAGCAACAGCAGGTCGGGCTGGCGCAGCAACACGCCGGCCAGGGCCACCCGTTGGCTCCAGCCGCCGGAGAGCTCCCCCACCCGCTGGGCCAGGTTGGCGATGCCGAAGCGGGTGCAGATCTCCTCCACCCGGTGGTCCGGGTTCCAGGCCCCGTGCAGGTCCAGCCAGGACTGCAGGCGGTGCTGCTCCTCCAACAGTTCCCGGGTCGACCCGGCGTCCGCCGTCGCCAGCGCCGCACCGATGGCCTGATAGCGGTCGAGCTTCTCGCGCCCCTCGCCCAGGTAGCGCTCCAGGGTCTGGCGCACGGTGAGCCCCGGGTCCAGGACCGGCTGTTGGGGAAGATAGTCGAAGGTGAGCCCGCGGCAGGTGCGCACACGACCCCCGTCGGCTTCCTCCAGACCGGCGAGGATGCGGAACAGGGTGGTCTTGCCACAGCCGTTGCGGCCCACCACGCCGACCTTCTCCCCCTCCCCGACGGTGAAGTCCACACCGTCCAGCAGCGTGCGGGGGCCGTAGCTCTTGTGCAGGTCGGCGACGTCTAGGGCGTTCATCTCGGTCCGGGGTTGGGGGGCGGGGGAAAACGACGAGAGGCGAGGGGTGGGGTTGCCCGGCCCTCGCCTCTCCAAACCCTCGGGGCAGTGCGCCCCGGTCGGGATCTACAGATCAGTGAACTCGCTGGCCTGGGAGGGATCATCCACGATGTGGCTGGCGACGGCTTCCCGGGGCGCCCCCGGCAGGACCAGATTGAGCAGGATCCCCACCACACCGCTGAGGCCGATGCCGCCCAGGGTGAACGTGCCCGCCTGCAAGGTGGCGCCGCCGATGCCGACGATCAGCACCACGGCGATGATCGCCAGATTGCGGGTGGCGTTCAGGTCGGGCCGGGAGGTGACCAGGGTGCGCACCCCCACCGCGGCGATCATGCCGAACAGCAGAATCAGGATGCCGCCCATCACCGGCACCGGCACGGTCTTGAGCACCGCGCCCAGCTTGGCCACGAACGCCAGGGCGATGGCCGTCACGGCGGCGATCGCCATCAGGTGGGGGCGGAACACCTTGATCAGCGCCAGGGCGCCGGTCACCTCGGAGTAGGTGGTGTTTGGCGGGCCCCCGAACAGTGCTGCCAGGGAGGTCGCCAGGCCGTCGGAGAACATGGTGCGGTGCAGACCCGGATCCTGGGCGTAGTTCTTTCCCGCCACCTTGCCCACGGCGTAGATGTCGCCGATGTGCTCGATCATCGGGGCGATCGCCACCGGGATCATGAACAGCATGGCTTCCCAGCGGAAGGCCGGGAAGACGAACGGCGGCATGGCGATCCACGCCGCCTCGCGCACCGGCGCGAAATCCACCTGGCCGGTCACCAGGGCGACGACGTAGCCGACCACCACGGCGCCCAGGATCGGGATGAGCTGCATCATGCCCCGGCCGTACACCGACAGGCCGATCGCCGTGGCCAGGCTGATCAGGGCCAGGGGCCAGCCCTTGCCGGCCATGTCGATGGCCACCGGGGCCAGCGCCAGGCCGATGTTCATGATCACCGGCCCCACCACCACCGCCGGCAGGTAGCGATCGATGAACCCCACCCCCCGCCAGCGGATCACCCCAGCCATGGTCATGTGCACGAACCCCGCCGCGAACAGGCCGCCCAGGGCCACGGGGATGCCCCACTGGTCCCGGGCGGCGACGATGGGGGCGATGAACGCAAACGAGCTGGCCAGGAACACCGGCACCCGGCGCTTGGTGATGAAGTAGAACACCAGGGTGCCCAGGCCGGCGGTGAACAGCGCCACCGAGGGGTCGAGGCCGGTGAGCAGGGGCACCAGCGTCAGGGCGCCGAACGCCACGAACAACATCTGCACACCGAGGATCAGGTCCCGGATCATGGTCGGTTCTCCGTAGAAAGGGGGCGGCCGGGCCGCGTCACTGGGTACCGAACAGACGGTCCCCGGCATCGCCGAGGCCGGGCAGGATGTAGCCGTCGTCGTTTAGGCGCTCGTCGAGACTCGCCGCGAACATCTCCACCTCGGGGTGCTCCCGCTCGATGCGTCGCACCCCCTCGGGGGCCGCCACCATGCAGATCACCCGGATGTCGCGGCAGCCATCGCGCTTGAGCAGTGCGATGGTGGCCGCCAGGGAGTTGCCGGTGGCCAGCATGGGGTCGAGGATCACCGCCAGGCGGTCGGCGATGTCGGCGGAAAACTTCTGGTAGTACTGCACCGGCTCCAGGGTCTCTTCGTTGCGGTACAGGCCTACCACGTTTACCCGCGCCGAGGGGATCAGGTCCAGCACCCCCTGCAGCATGCCCATCCCGGCCCGCAGGATCGGCACCACCGCCACCTTCTTGCCGGCGATCTTCTCGGCCTGCACCGGGCCCGCCCAGCCCTGCACCGTGACCGCCTCCATCTGCAGATCACGGAACGCCTCGTAGGTGAGCAGGTTGGTGATCTCCCGGGTCAGGGTCCGGAACTTGGAGGTGCTGGTGACCGAAGCGCGCAGCAGCCCCAGCTTGTGGCGGATCAGGGGATGGGCGACGACGTTCAGAGACACGGGCTCCTCCTCTCGGCAGGGCCTTCGGGACGGCAACTGGCGAAACCGCCGGCAAGGTAGCACAACCCAAGGGGGCCGACCAGCCGCCCGGTAGACGAGCGAAGGGCCACCCGAAGGCGGCCCTTCCCGAAACACCGTGGAGCGCGTGCCGGCCGGGGGTCTACCCGTGCCCCATCTCCTGCACCAACTCCGTGAGCACGCCCCCGGAGGCCTTGGGGTGCACGAACGCGATGCGGGTGTTGTGGGCGCCGCCCCGGGGCTTCTGGTCCACCATGCGCACACCGTCGCCCAGCATGCGCTCGACCTCGGCACCGGTGTCCTCCACCTGGTAGGCGATGTGGTGGAAACCCGGGCCGCTCTTCTCCAGGAACTTGGCCACCGGGGAGTCTGGGCTGGTGGGCTGCACCAGCTCGATGCGCACCTCGCCGATGGGCAGGAACGCCACCTTCACCTTCTGGTCCGGCACCTCCTCGACGCCGCCCAACTCCAGGCCCAGGACCTCGGTGTAGAACTTTGCGGCCTCTTCGATGTCGTGCACGGCGATGCCGATATGGCTGATCTTCTGGGGCATGCGGGGCCTCCCTTCGGTCGGCCGCTGGACAGCGGGTCGGCGAGGCGGCTGGTCAGCTCACCCCAATCCCATCTGCACCCACGCGGCGCCCGTGTTCGTTGTTTGACTCTTGCTCTCCGGCCGACCCGCTGTCGGCCGACTAGCCACCTAGCCGTTCATTGATGAAATTCACCACATCCGTGGTGTTGGTGCCGGGCAGGAAGATCTCGGCGAAGCCTGCGGCCTTGAGGGCCGGGATGTCCTCCAAGGGGATGATGCCGCCGCCGAACAGGAGGACGCCCTCCTTGCCCTTTTCCTGCATCCCCTTCGCCACTTTGGGAAACAGCACCATGTGGGCGCCGGACAGGCAGGACAGGCCCACCACGTCCACGTCCTCCTGGATCGCGGCGGTGACGATGTTCTCCGGGGTCTGGCGGATCCCGGTGTAGATCACTTCCATGCCCGCGTCGCGCAGGGCGCGGGCCACCACCTTGGCGCCCCGGTCGTGGCCATCCAGCCCCGGCTTGGCGATGATCACTCGGATCTTCTTGCTCATGTCTCACCTCACTCAGTGAACACCCGGCTCGCACCCGGGCGGGGGTTTATTGTCTCGGCCTTCTGGTCTCCAATCCCATCCACAGCGGGAGGCGGCGGACTGCCCCGGCGCCTGGGATGGGGCCACCTTGTGACGGGCACGGGCGTGCGGGGGTTGCTCCTGTGGGACGATTTACCGCCGCCGGCCCAAGCAAGAATGTCCTACGCACGGCCATTCCAGCCCAGGCGCCGGGGCAGTCCGCCGCGCCCCCCGCCCAACTAGCCCCCTTCGGTGTACTCGCCGAACACGCCGCGCAGCACGTCGCAGATCTCGCCCAGGCTGGCGTACACCTTCACCGCGTCCACGATCGACGGCATCACGTTGCCGCCGTCGGTGGCCACCCGGTGCACCGCGTCCAACTTGGCCTTCACCGCGGCGGCGTCGCGCGCGGCCTTCACCTTCTGGGTCTTGCCGCGCTGGAACGCCTCCATCGCCGGGTCCACCCGCAGTAGATCCTTGGGGGCGTCCTCGTGAATCTGGAACTTGTTCACCCCGACCACCACCTGGTCGCCGGACTCCACCTCTTTCTGGTAGGTGTACGCACTGTCGCCGATCTCCCGCTGGATATAGCCGGCCTCGATGGCTCGGATCACCCCGCCCATGTCGTCGATCTTGGCGATGTACTCCTTGGCCTTCGACTCGATCTGGTCGGTGAGGGCTTCCACTGCGTAGGAGCCGGCCAGGGGGTCGATCGTGTCGGCCACCCCGGACTCGTGGGCGATGATCTGTTGGGTGCGCAGGGCAATCTGTACCGAATCCTGGGTGGGCAGGCACAGGGCCTCGTCCCGGGAGTTGGTGTGCAGGCTCTGGGTGCCGCCGAGCACGGCGGCGAGGGCCTGCAGGGTCACCCGCACCACGTTGTTGTCGGGCTGCTGGGCGGTGAGGCTGCACCCCGCGGTCTGGGTGTGGAAGCGCAGCATCATGCTGCGCGGGTCCTTGGCGTGGAAGCGGTTCTTCATGATATCCGCCCACAGGCGGCGGGCGGCGCGGAACTTGGCCACCTCCTCCAGCAGGTTGTTGTGGCAGTTGAAGAAGAACGACAGGCGCCCGGCAAACTCGTCCACGTCCAGGCCGGTGTCGATCGCCGCCTGTACGTAGGTGATGGCGTTGGCCAGGGTGAACGCCACCTCTTGCACCGCGGTGCTGCCGGCCTCCCGGATGTGGTAGCCGGAGATGGAGATGGTGTTCCAGGACGGCACCTGGGTTTTGCAGTAGGCCAGGATGTCGGTGATGATCTTCAGGCTCGGCACCGGGGGCAGGATGTAGGTGCCACGGGCCACGTACTCCTTGAGCAGGTCGTTCTGGATCGTGCCCTGCAGTTTGCTCGGGCTCACCCCCTGCTTTTCGGCCACGGCGATGTACATGGCCAGCAGCACCGCCGCCGGGGAGTTGATGGTCATGGAGGTGGAGACCCCGTCCAGGGGGATGCCGTCGAACAGGATCTCCATGTCCTTGAGGGTGTCGATCGCCACCCCCACCTTGCCCACCTCCCCCTCGGCCAGGGCGTTGTCGGAGTCGTAGCCGATCTGGGTGGGCAGGTCGAACGCCACCGATAGGCCCGACTGGCCCTGGTTGAGCAGGTACTTGTAACGCTCGTTGGTCTGCTCGGCGCTGCCGAAGCCGGCGTACTGGCGCATGGTCCAGAAGCGGCCCCGGTACATGGTCGGTTGCACACCCCGGGTGAACGGGTACTCCCCAGGCAGACCCACCTGCTCCAGGTAGGCGTCGGAGTCCACATCCAGGGGTGTGAACGCCCGCTGCATCTCGATGCCCGAGGTGGTCAGGAACTCGGGTTTGCGTTCGGGGCGCTTGGACAG
>JARGFW010000278.1 GCA_029211085.1 Deferrisomatales bacterium
AGCGCCAGGCCCGCAACGAGGAGATCCACCACGACGCTTCGCCCGAACGCGAGGCCGACCGGGACGAGGGGCGGGGGCTGGAACCGGAAGGGCTGGAGCGGTAGGGTGACGAACGGTCAGCTGCCGAGAGCGCCGCTCTGGTGCTGGCAGCCGTTTGCCGTGCGGGTCCCAGACCGCCCGGCACGGTCCCATCGAAGACGTGAGCGAAAGACCAAGAGGAGGCAACGATATGCGCTGTCACGAGGTGGACTACGAGATCGTCGGCGACGACATCCAGATGGTGGCGGTCGAACTCGACCCGGGCGAGACCGTGATCGCCGAGGCGGGCGCCATGAACTGGATGGAGGACGGGATCGACTTCGAGGCGCGGCTGGGGGACGGGTCCAAGGCGGACCAGGGACTCCTGGGGAAGATCTTCGATGCCGGGAAGCGGGCGCTCACCCGGGAGTCGCTCTTCATGACCCACTTCACCAACCGCGGCGCGGGCAAGCGCAAGGTGACCTTCGCCGCGCCGTACCCGGGCCGGATCATCCCCCTGGATCTGGGCGCCCTCGGCGGCGAGATCCTCTGCCAGAAGGACGCCTTCCTCTGCGCGGCCTTCGGCACCGAGGTGTCGATTGCCTTCCAGAAGCGCCTGGGGGCAGGCTTCTTCGGCGGGGAGGGCTTCATCCTCCAGCGCCTGCGCGGTGACGGGAAGGTCTTCATCCACGCCTGCGGCGCCATCGTGGAGCGCCAACTCCAGGGCGAGACCCTGCGGGTGGACACCGGCTGTCTGGTCGCCTTCGACCCCAGCGTGGACTACGGCATCGAGCGGTCCGGGAATCTAAAGAGCATGTTCTTCGCCGGGGAGGGGCTGTTCCTCGCCACCCTGCGCGGGCACGGTCGGGTGTGGCTCCAAAGCCTCCCCTTCAGCCGGCTGGCCGACCGCATCCTCGCCCACGCCCCCACCGGCGGAGGCTCGGCCCGGGAGGAGGGGTCCGTCCTGGGAGGGATCGGGCGGCTCATCGGGTAGCGGTGAAGACTTGCGGGGCAGAGGCTCCCGACTGCCGCACCCTTCGTCGCCTAGCGGCGCGAACGCATCTACCGCTGCTGCACGGTCTCCGTCATCGCAGCGCCAGGTTTGCGGGGGTTCTCCGCGGGTGACTGCGGTGCGGGCGATGACGGACGCTTACTGGTGATGATACGCTGCCGCGCCGACTGGATCGGGGCTCGTTGGCACACGACAGAGCTCCATGGAGAACCGGTCCAGCGTCTACTCAACGCCCGGGTGGGTACTGGGGAGAAGGAAAGGAACGGATGACCAAGACAGAGGTTGCAGATGCTATCTGCGAACGGGTGGGGTTCACCAAGAAGAAGTCCAGCGAGCTGACCGAGCTGATCCTGGACCTGATGAAAGAGCGCCTGGAGAGGGGGGAGAAGGTCATGATCAGCGGGTTCGGGAACTTCGAGATTCACGTCAAGAAACCGCGCAAGGGTCGAAACCCTCAGACCGGTGAGGAGCTCATCATCACCGAGCGCCGGGTTCTCACCTTCAAGCCCAGCCAGGTGCTCAAGGCGCGGTTGAACGGCCACGGGTGACCCTGAGCCAGCGGGAAACCTACACTGTGTGAACTGGCATAAGCTGCAGTGGCCGCGAGATGAGCTGATACGCCCGGTCAAAGAGCCATCCCCAGATCAGGGAATTCACTTCTGGGAGGCTCTCCACTGACGGCAGCGCGTGGCGGGCAGAAAGGGAGGTCGAAACGTCACTATTTGGCCACAGGTTTCTGTCCAGCGTCTCTTACGGGGGCCGTTCGCAGTAGGCGCTCCGCCCGAACGAAACGGTTTGTGGCGACGCCGATTCGCATAGCGAGTCACCCGGCTTGACCAAGTCCTGTTGAGACGGGCATTAACAATCCGACCCGGGGCATTAGAAAGGTGCGTAGATTCCAGACCACTGACTTGTTACTGTCTGCATTGTCCCACGGTGGTGATCGGCAAGTGCGGCGCCTTACCCCTCGGTCCCACGCAAAGAACTGGAGCGCTGCTCAACGCCCGCTTCATCCCGCCGCGATCTGCGGCCCATCCCCGACCGGAACGCAGGATTCCCCATCGCACGGGTGGACTTCCACGCTCACGTGCCCGAGATGATCGACCCCCGCGAGGAACGTCTTGTAGTGGTCAGGTCCCTTCGGGTGGTGAGTCACCACCGAGACGATGGCGGCGAAACGGTTGGCACTGATTCTCCACACGTGCAGGTCGCTTACCCGGTTATCGGCGTCGGCCTCGATCAGAGAGCGGATCTCCTCCCCCACGACCTGATCCTGGTCCCTATCCAGCAGAATCGAGCTCGTGTCCCGCATCAGCCCGTGGGCCCACTTGGCGATGACCAGGGAGCCGATGACCCCCATCAGCGGGTCAAGCCACACCCACCCCATGAGTTTGCCGGCGAGCAACGCCACGATGGCCAGTACTGACGTGAGCGCGTCGGCAAGGACGTGGAGGTAGGCGGCCTTCAGGTTGTGGTCCTGGTGGTGCCCATGCTCGCCGTGGTGCTCGTTTCCGTGGTCGTGGCCCGAGCCGTGGAGCAGATACGCGGAGAAAAGATTGACAGCCAGGCCGATCGTGGCGACTAACAGGGCGTTGTTGAAGTGGATCTGCTCCGGGACGAAAAACCGCTGCACCGACTCGGCGGCCAGCACGAAGGCCACAGTCACCAAGACGACGGCGCTGGTGAACCCACCGAGGACGTCCACCTTGCCTGTGCCGAAGCTGTAGGTCCGGTCTTCCGCGTGTTTGCGCGAGTAGTAGTAGGCCACAGCCGTGATGCTGAGCGCGAAGAAGTGGGTCCCCATGTGCCAGCCGTCGGCCAGGAGCGCCATGGAGCCGTAGCGCCAGCCCGCGATGATCTCGGCAACCATCATGAAGAGTGTCAGCCAGATAACACGGCGGGTGTTCCGTTCGGCGGCAAGGTTGTGGGTGTGAAACCGGTGTTCGTGCTGCCACTGGTCGAGTGTGTAGATGTGCATCGTGTCTTCTCTTCTGGAATTGGCAGTTACTAAATGAATGCCAGGCGCTGGAAGCCGGACACCGCTCCACGAATTGGTCCCGTGAGAGTCGGCGACGCTCCCGATTCCCTTCTGTCAACTGAACTTGTTGAATAGGTCCACCACTTGGCGGATGAGTTCCTCTTGGTCACCCGGATGCCCCTCCTTTGGTGCCCCTGCAATGCAGCCCTTGAGATGCTCCTCTAGGATCGCCATGCCGAGAGCGCGAACAGCACCATTTGTCGCGGCGATCTGCTTGAGTACGTCAAAGCAGTCGCGATCGTCCTCCACCATCTTTCGCAGGCCCTTGACCTGCCCTTCGATCCGGTTGATGCGGTGAACCAGGGGGGTGTGATCGTGTCCGCAAAGTGGCATGCTAGGCTCCTCTTGTATACATATAGGGGGTATATGTATAATGCCCTACGGTATTTGTCAACACATCTCGGCGGGCACGTGGACCCATGCGTGGCGTTTGCCCCGAAATAGCTGCGAACCGGACAGCGTGTCATCAAGGCTACTCATTGTCGGAAGTCGGTCCCGCCCGCACAGACCATGAGAAGATTCTAACTTGATCCCCGGGTTGTGAGTCCCTAGCCTTTGGGCCAACACCACGTCGTACGGAATGGAGAGATGTTTCGTTGAACCGCTGGGTCCGCTGCCTCTGCTTGCTCGCTCTCGTCGGCGTCCTTTTCGGGACGACCACCGCCTGGTCTTGTTCGGATGACAGCTTCGTTGTCGCCGCTGACGGGAGTCTGGCAGCACCGTGCTGCCCGGAAGAGGTCCCCCAGCAACCCGAGCACAGCGAAACCAACTGCAGTTGCCCCTGCGACCCGGTCACCGCGGCACTCACCGAGCGACTGTCTCCCCCCGTAGCCCAGGTCGCCTGGCTCAATCCCGCACCCTTTGCGACACCCCCGTCCCACGGGAACGCCCCCCAGCACCCCGTCCCCATCGCGTAATACACCTTCGCAGCACAGTTCTGGTCCACACCGTTCTCGGGAGTCCCGACTCCCGGATTCGGGCGTGCCCGCACATCACCACCGTTAGACCACGGTCCGTTAGGAGTTCTGATGGCCAAGAACCCGAGTTCGCCCGGGGCGCGCCTGCTCGCCGCCCTGGCCTCCTTGAAGCTGTGCTTGTTCCTCTTCTTCTCCCTGGCCGTGACCAGCATCTTCGGCACGGTGATCCAACAACAGGCCGACCCCCGGGAGTACATCGCGTCCTACGGGCCCACGCTGGCGAAGCTGATCACGACCTTCGGCCTCCAGGACATGTACTACTCCTGGTGGTTTCAGCTGCTGCTCGGCTTGTTGCTGGCAAATACCCTGGTGTGCTCGCTGCGGCGACTGCCGACGGCCCTGCGGGCGATCCGCGGGGACCAGTTCGAGACCGCGGAGCAACTGGCCCGCCGCGGCAGCGCCGTCACCTGGGAGGCCCCTCTCGGCACCGAGGAGGCAGTCGCCACGGTCATGCAGGAACAGTTCGGCCGCGCCCGCCACCAGTCCGACGGGGACGGCACCACCTGGTTCGTTCAGAAACAACCCTGGGCCAGATTGGGCGCCTACGTGGCCCACGCCAGCCTTGTGCTGTTCTTCCTCGGAGGCATCGTCGGGGCCCGCTACGGCTTCAAGGGCTATGTAAACATCGTCGAGGGCCAGTCGGTGAACGCGATCCAGCTTCGTTCGGGAGAGCAGATGGAGCTGCCGTTCGAGGTGGAGTGCCAGGAGTTCGAGCTGGTCACCTACCCAGACGGCCGTCCCAAGGACTACCTGAGCCGGCTGGTGGCGCGCCGCGACGGGGCGGTGCTGCAAGAGAAAACCATCGAGGTGAACCACCCCCTGATCCAGGACGGCATCTTCTTCTACCAATCCAGTTACGGCACCAGCGGCGGCGGAGTGGTGGTGTCGGCGCAAGCGCCGGACGGCACCCCGCTGTTCGGCCCGGTGCGGTTGACGGAGTGGGCATCGGCGGCCATCCCGGGCACCAACCTGCGCCTGGAGATGAAGGCGAGCACCGAGGATTTCCAGGGGTTCGGCCCCGGGGCCCAGCTGGCGCTCCTGGATGCCTCCGCAGGCGGCCATGTCCACGTCGGGGCGCCGTTCGTGGTGCTGCAGAACTTCCCCGAGTTCGACCGCCGCCGGGGCGGAGAGCATGTCTTCCGCCTGGAGCGCTTCGACCCGGGACAACAGTACACGGGGCTCCAGGTGGCAAAAGATCCAGGAGTCCCTCTGGTCTGGGCCGCCTCGATCCTGCTCACCGTGGGCACCCTGATGGCGTTTTTCGCCAACCATAGCCGGGTTTGGGTACGCCTCGAAGGCGGCCGACTCACCGTGGCGGGGCACGCCGCGCGGGGCGGCGACCGGTTCCGGCCGGCGCTGGACGAACTGACTACCGCATTGAAGAACGAGACCGCTGCCACGGCCCCCGCGGCCGAGTGCGCGTAGGAGGAACTACACTGTGAACGTCACCGTATTCAACGCCAGCCTAGTCGCCTATCTGCTCGCCTCGGTTCTGTACGCGGTGTTCGCGGCGGCCCGCCGCAACCGCCTCGTGGGCCTCGCCGCCACGGCGGCGCTGCTGGTGGGCTTCTTGGCCAACTCGGCCGGGTTCGTCATCCGCTATCTGGAGAGTCACCAGGCCGGGTTCGCCTACATGCCCCTGTCGAACATGTACGAGTCCATGGTGTTCTTCGCTTGGAGCATCGTCGGCATCTATCTGCTGTTCGAGTGGAAGTACGGGGTGCGTGCCCTGGGCACGCTGGTCGCTCCCCTTGGGGCCCTGTCCATCGCCTTGGTGTCCCTGAACCCGGCGATCTCTACCGAACTGCAGCCCCTGGTGCCGGCGCTGCAGTCGAACTGGCTCACCTCCCACGTGGTGACCTGCTTCATCGGCTACGCGGCGTTCGCCGTGGCGTTCGCCGCCAGCGGCGGATATCTGGTCAAGGGCAACAAGGGGGAAGGGTTCCTGCCCGCCGGCAAGGTCCTTGACGAGATCGCCTACAAAGGGATCGCGGTGGGGTTTCCGTTCCTCACCCTGGGCATCCTCACCGGCGCCGCCTGGGCCAACTACGCCTGGGGCACCTACTGGAGCTGGGACCCCA
>JARGFW010000018.1 GCA_029211085.1 Deferrisomatales bacterium
CTTCCGTGCCCAGGTGGTGGAACTGGTAGACACGCTATCTTGAGGGGGTAGTGGGGAATCCCCGTGCCGGTTCGAGTCCGGCCCTGGGCACCATCGATTCAGCGGAGGCCGGCTTGGCAACGAGTCGGCCTCTGTCTTTCCCTCGCGGAGAAGCCGGCTTGCTTGTCAAAATGCCGGCTGCCAGATGACAATAGTTTCGATCGAAAGGGGGAGTCATATGCCGGCGCCCCTTGCCCGCGGAGGACCGACCGCGATGTTCCGACGTTCTGCAATCGTACTGACGCCCCTATTGCTTGCGGCGCTGCCCTGGGCAGCACCGGCCGCCGAACTCGCCGATGCGCCCTGCTACGAGTGCCACGACGAGCTGCAAGAGGAGTTTTCCAAGGGTTCTCCCCATTCGCCGGTCGAGGAGGGCGACTGCGAGGCGTGCCACGAGGATCACGGCGACGCAGAGACCCTGATGCTCTCCGACAAGGTCCCCACCCTGTGTTTCGGCTGCCACGACGAGTTCGCGAAGGCCCAGGTTCACGACCCGGTTGGCGAAGGCGACTGCCTGGGCTGCCATGACCCCCACCACTCGACCCGGTCCGCCCTGCTGCGCGACGCGGTCCCTGCCCTGTGCTACGAGTGCCACGACGACTACAGTCAGGGAGTCTCGGTGCACGAGCCGGTGGGCGAGGGCAGCTGCACCGAGTGCCACGACCCCCACCAGTCCGAGCACGAGGGGCTACTCACGGGCCGCTATGAACGCAAGCTGCGGGTCACGTTCTCCGCAGACGCCTACGAACTGTGCCTTGAGTGCCACGATCTGGAGGCGTTCAACGACCCGGTGACCGAGAACGCCACCGCGTTCCGCTTCGGGGCCCGCAACCTCCACTACGTCCACCTGATCGACGAGACCGACGACAAGGGCTACGGCATCAAGAAGCGCCGCAAACCCCGCATCTCCTGCAGCGGCTGCCACCTGCCCCATACCTCGGACCAGGCCAAGCTCATCCGCCCGGAGCGCGACCGGGGCCAGGTCACCGTGTTCACCATCTCCTACCGACAGACGGCAGACGGCGGTGGCTGCGTGGTGGGCTGTCACAAGCCCCTGCAGTACGTGCGCGACGCCGCCACCGGCAGGGACAAGCCCGCGCATCTTTCCGCGCCCAAGCAATCCAAGGGCCCCGAGCTCTGAGCGTGCCCGGCTTCCCGTCGCCCTGGGCAGGGGGGACTCCGTGACCGGGACCCTGGTCAATACCGCCACCGTGCTGGCCGGAAGCCTGCTCGGAGTCGCCGCCGGGAAGCGGCTCCCGGAGCGCTTCAAGACCATCCTCATGCAGGCCCTGGGGCTCTCGGTGCTGTTGTTGGGGCTGCAGATGGCCCTGTCGGGGAGCCGCCCGCTGCTGAGCATCGGCAGCCTGCTGGTGGGAGCCCTGGTGGGCGAGGCCCTGCGGGTGGAACATGGGCTGACCGAACTGGGCAGCTGGCTGCGCAGCCGCCTTCGCTCCCGCTCCAGCACGTTCGTGGAGGGGTTTGTCTCCGCCTCGCTGCTCTACTGCACCGGTGCCATGATGATCGTGGGGTCGATCCAGGACGGCACCGTCGGCGACCCCAGCACCTTGTACGTGAAGGCCCTCCTCGACGGCGTGGCTTCTGTGGCCCTGGCGTCCACCCTGGGCATCGGCGTGGCGTTATCCGCCGCCGCAGTGCTCGTGACCCAGGGCGCCATCACCCTGCTCGCCTCCCAACTCCTGTTCCTGCAGCAACCCGCCGTGCTGGAGGCGGTCACCGCCACCGGAGGACTGCTGATCGTCGCGATCGGTCTGAACCTTCTCGACATCGCCAAGATCCGCACCGGCAACCTCATGCCCGCCGTGTTCTTAGCCATAGCCGCCGCCCTGTGGTTTGCCTGAGCAAGGGGGGAGCGGGAGAGCGCCGCACCAACCCCGAGGATCCCAAGAAGATAGGGGTCTTCCCGTGAGGAAGACCCCTTTTCTTGTAGGTGGTGCCGAAGACGGGACTCGCTGGGCTGCGTCGCTGCGCGCCGCCTCCCATCGCAAAGTCCGAGACGATTGGGATCGCTCGCTGACGCTCGCTCAGGTGCTGGTTCTCGCCAATCTCCGTGACTACAGAATCAAAAAAGCCGCCCCACAAGGGGGCGGCATTTTTGATAATGGTGCCGAAGACTGGACTCGAACCAGCACAGGCGTGAACCTACTAGGTCCTGAACCTAGCGCGTCTACCAATTCCGCCACTCCGGCACACGGAGGCGGTTTTATAGCACCGAGCCCCGCCCCGGTCAAGCGGGAACGCGAGGACTCTTTGCCGCCCCGGCCGGGCGCCGCTATACTGCCGCTCCACGCATGGCAGGGGACCGCCTACTGCCGGAGCCGGCCGCCACACCGATTTCTGGGACTTGACCTATGGAACTCATCTGGGGGGATCGCTGCTTCGTCTGCGGCATCGGCAACGCCGACGGCCTGCGCCTGCACTTCGATGTGGACACCGAACGTCGCGCCATTGCGACCCGCTGGACGCCGTCCGCCGCGTACCAGGGGTACGAGGGCATCCTCCACGGGGGGATCATCAGCACCCTGCTCGACGAGTGTGTGGGCAAGCTTGCGGTGGAACTGGGCCTGCCCGCGGTGACCGCAGAATTGACCGTGCGCTTCCTGCGTCCGGTACCCCTGGAGCGCCCCCTCACCGCCCGTGGCGCGCTCACCGAGGTGGGCCGGCGGGTGATTTTGGGTGAGGCCGAGATCCTACTGGAAGACCAGACCCTTGCGGCCCGCGCCACGGCCAAACTACTAAGGAGCCCTGCATGACCTTCGATCGCGACCCGTTTGTCCAGTTCCTCCTCGAAGAGGCAGGGCGCCCCCTCACCGCCCGGCAGTTGCTGGACCGGCTGCAGGTACCGGCGGACTCGGAGGCGGCCTTCTTGACCTTCCTGCAAGAAAGGGTCAACGCCGGCGACGCCGTGGAGATCAAGGGGGGGCAGTACGCCCACCCCAGCCGGGTGGACCTGGTGGTGGGGCGGATACAGGCCCACAAGGACGGCTTCGGATTCGTGATCCCCGACGACCCGACCCAGCGCGACCTGTACGTGAAGCCGCTGGGGCTGAAGGGGGCGATGCACGGCGATCGCGTGGTAACCAGGCCGGAACGCCGCGGGCGCCGCCCCGAAGGGCGGGTCATCCGCATCCTGACGAGAGCCCGCAGCCTCCTCATCGGGCGGATCCGCATCCGCAAGAAGTCGACGGTGGTGATCCCCCTGGAGGAGCGCCTCACCCAACCCATCGCCGTGAATCGCGACGAGATCCTCGGCGCCACCGACGGTCAGGTGGTGCAGGTGGAGATCACCGCCTACGCCGATGCCGAACACCCCGCCGAGGGGCAGGTAACCCAGATACTGGGCAACCCGGGGGAACCGGACGTGGAGGCCAAGGCGATTGCCCTGCAGCACGGCATCCCGGTGGAGTTCCCCCCCAAAGTGCTCGCCCAGGCGAGCAAGGTGCCGGACCAGGTCCGGGAGGCCGACCTGGAAGGGCGCCGGGACCTGCGGCACCTGCCGTTCGTCACCATCGACGGGGAGAGCGCCCGGGACTTCGATGACGCGGTGTGTTCCACGGCCCTGGAGGGCGGCAACTTCAGTTTGTGGGTGGCGATCGCCGACGTCAGCCACTACGTGCGCGAGGGCTCGGTGCTGGACCAGGAGGCGTTCGCCCGGGGCACTTCCACCTACTTCCCCGACCGGGTGTTCCCGATGCTGCCGGAGAGGCTCTCCAACGGCATCTGCAGTCTCAATCCCAAGGTGGACCGGCTGGCGATGGTGGCCGAACTCACCTTCAGCCGCGGCGGCCGCTGCCAGCAGGCCGAGTTCTACCCGGCGGTGATCTGCAGCCGCCACCGGCTCACCTACACGGTGGTCGCCGAGGTCCTGCGCGACCCCGACTGCCAGGCGGCCGGCCAGTATGCCGACGTGGCCCACGACCTGTGGCGGATGGGGGAACTGGCCCGGGCCATCCGCACCCGGCGCCAGGAACGGGGCACCATCGACTTCGACCTGCCCCAGGCGGAGATCATCCTCGACACCCAGGGCCGCCCCGAAGACATCGTGCGCAGCCAGCGCAACTGGGCCCACTTTCTGATCGAGGAGTTCATGATCGCCGCCAACGAGGCAGTGGCCGAGTTCCTCACCAAAGCCGACATCCCCCTGCCGTACCGGGTACACGGCGAGCCGGACCCTGACCGGGTGGAGGAGTTCCGCCGTTTCGTGCACAACTTCGGGTACACCCTCAAGGGCAAGACCAAGCTGCACCCCAAGGATTTCCAGGATCTACTGCGCCAGGTGGAGGGCAAACCCGAGGAGCGCATGATCCACCATATGATGCTGCGCAGCATGAAGAAGGCCGAGTACACCCCGGTCAACGTCGGCCACTTCGGCTTGGCGTCCGAGGCCTACGCCCACTTCACCTCACCGATCCGCCGCTACCCCGACCTAATCCTGCACCGTCACCTGAAGGCCGCGGTGCGCACGCGCCGGCCCACCCGCAAGTGGCGGGATCAGGCGCGCCAGTACCTGGCGGCCGATGCCTGCCCCCACCTGTCGCTGCGGGAACGCGCCGCCGAGTCCGCTGAGCGCGAGGCGGTGAGCTGGAAGAAGTGCCAGTTCATGGCGGACAAGGTGGGCAGCGTGCACTGGGGCTACATCACCGGAGTGGCCAGCTTCGGCGCGTTCGTGGAGTTGGAGGAGTTCTTCGTGGAGGGGCTGGTGCACGTCTCCGGGCTGGGGGACGACTTCTACCACTACTCCGAGGAGTTGCGGCGACTGATCGGCGAGCGCACCCGCCGCACCTTTCGCATCGGCGACCGGCTGCAGGTGCGGGTGGATCGGGTGAACGTGGACCGCCGCCAGATCGACTTCGCCCTGGTACGCGACGAGACGGAGTGAGTCGCCGGTGAGCCTGTACTCCCTGAGTCAGACCTACCGCTCCATCAACCGCCTGCGGGAGATCGCGCTGATCCTCTCCCAGCACGGCTTCCACCAGGTGCTGGAAGCCGCCGGGCTGTCGCGGTTTCTGCCCCTGTCCAAACGCTTCCGCGGCCGCAGCGGGCTGCGCGAGATCCCCGCCCCGGTGCAACTGCGCATGGCCCTGGAGGATCTCGGCCCCACGTTCATGAAGCTGGGCCAGATGCTCGCTACCCGCCCCGATCTGGTGCCCCTGGAGTTCGTGGAGGAGTTCAAGAAACTCCAGGACCAGGTACCGCCGTTCCCCACCGAGCAGGCCCTGCAGATCATTGAGGCCGAGGTCGGCGCTGCGCGGGGCGAGGTGTTCCAGCATGTGGACCCGATGCCGATGGCGGCCGCCAGTATCGCCCAGGTGCACCGCGCCACCCTGACCGACGGCACCCCGGTGGTGCTCAAGGTACAGCGCCCCGGCATCGAGCGCACCGTCTCCAAGGACCTGGCCACCTTGTACATGCTGGTCAACATACTGGAGCGCTACGTGCCCGAAGCGCGCCCGTTCCAGCCCCGGGGCATCGTCGACGAGTTCGCCCGCACCATCCGGCGCGAGCTCGATTTTTTCCTCGAAGCCTCCAACACCGAGCGCTTCCGCCAGAACGTCGCCGAGGGCGGCGAGGTGGTGATTCCCCGGGTGCACTGGGAACTCTCCACCCGGCGGCTGCTGGTGTTGGACGCCCTGGAGGGAGTGCCGGCCGACGACCCCCGGGTACTCTCCGGCGAACGCACCGACCCCGCACAGCTGGCCCAGACCGTGGCCCGGTCGTTTCTGAAGCAGGTGTTCGATGACGGGCTGTTCCACGGCGACCTGCACGCCGGCAATATGCTGTCCCTGGCCGACGACCGGCTGGGGTTGCTGGACTTCGGCGCGGTGGGCTACCTCTCCGAGGAACTCCAGGAGACCCTGAGTCACCTGTTCGTGGCGCTCATCGGACGCGACTACGCGGAGCTGGCCGACGGCTTCCTACTGCTGGGCAGCCTGGACGAGTCGGTGGACATGGCTTCGTTCCAGCGCGATCTGAGGGAACTGATCGAGCCGTATCACGGCCGGCCCCTACAAGACCTGCGGCTCGGGGAGATCCTGCGCGAGGCCACCCAAATTGCGATCCACCACCATGTCAAGGTGCCCACCGAGCTGACCCTGCTGGTGCGCTCGGTGATCAGCGTGGAGGGGCTCACCCGCCAACTCGACCCGGGGTTCCTGGTGCTCGATATGGCCGGCCCCTACGCCCGGCGCCTGTTGGCCCGCCGCCTCGACCCGCGCCGCCAGGCACGGATGGCGTTTCGCACCCTGCGCGATCTGCGCGAGTTCACACGCTCGGTGCCGCGGCAGTTGACCCGCCTGTTCCAGAAGATGATCGAAGGCAAGTTCGCGGTGGATTTCGTGCACCAGGGCTACGAGCCGATGATCGACGAGATGGATCGCTCCTCCAACCGCATCAGCTTCAGTCTCATCATCTCGGCACTGATCATCGGCTCGGCCGTGATCGTCCTCGCCGGCCGCGGCCCGCTGTTGTGGGGTTTCCCGGTGTTCGGCATCCTCGGCTTCATGCTGGCGGGGGTGCTCGGCTTCGGCCTGGCATTCGCCATCCTGCGCTCGGGGAAGTTCTGACGCCCCTCCGCCCCGGAGCCCCCGCGATTTGACAGGGCCCGCCCCGGGGCCGGAAGATTCCCCCGCTGCGAGCCGGGCAGACCTCCTCCGCTACACGACAGGGTCCCCCGTGAGCACCGTCAGCGGCTCCGGAGAATTACCGGCGAGGCCCGCACCCGAGACCAGACCATGAAGAACTCACTGCCGCACGCCTTTCGCAATACCCCTAGCAGTGCCGAGACGTTCCGCCAGGCCCTGTACTTCAGCGGCCGTACGGGCCTGGGGCTGCGGGTGCACTTCCCCGAGGGGCACGCGTTCGTACTGGGCGTGGGCGATGAGGTGATCCACGTGGCTCTGGACGAGTCCTACCGTTTCGATCCGTCTTCGGCGCGGGACCGCGCCGGGGCGATCGGTCGAGAGATGGGTGTGGAGTGGCAGGAGCAGGCCGCCACCGGCCAGACCGCCTCGACCCTGCCGCACAATCTGCTGATGGTGGGGCCCCGTTGCCGTGCCCCGCTGACCGACTTCAACCGCTGAGTCCCGCACTCCCGCCCGCCGATCGATGCCGTCGCTACGCTCCCTCACTGACCGCCAGTTGCGCCCCGCACAGGTGCTGGTGCTGGCGTTTGCCGCTGCCATCCTGGCGGGCACCGCCCTGCTGCTGACACCCTGGGCCGCGACCGGAGCCCCGCTGTCCTTCGTCGATGCCCTGTTCACCGCCACCTCGGCGACCTGTGTCACGGGACTGGTGGTGGTGGACACCGCCACGGACCTGACCGGATTCGGTCAGGGGGTGGTGCTGGCGCTGGTGCAGTTGGGCGGGCTGGGAATCATGACCTACTCGAGCCTGATCCTGGTGGTGTTGGGCCAGAAGCTCTCATTCCGGGGCGAATCCCTGCTCGTGGATACCCTGGGCCGAAAAGGCGCCGTCTCGCCCCGTCAGTTGGTGCGCCAGGTGTTCGTGTTCACCCTGGGGGTGGAACTGACCGGGGCGCTGCTGCTGACGGCGGCGTTCTCCCGCACCCACCCCATGGCGGAGAGTCTGACCCTGGGCGTGTTCCACAGCATCTCGGCGTTTTGCAACGCCGGCTTTTCCCTGTTCTCCGACAATCTCATGGGGTATCGCGCCGACCCGTGGGTGAACGGTGTGGTGATGGCCCTGATCGTCCTCGGCGGCCTGGGGTTCGTGGTGTCCGCCGACCTCACCGACGCCACGCGGCGGGCAGCGCAGGGGGAGAAGTTCCGGGTGCAACTGCACACCAAGGTGGTGCTCTCTTACAGCGGGGCTCTGGTGATCCTGGGTGGCGCCGCGTTCTACCTGTTCGAGGTCCACAACAGCCTGGCGGCTCTGCCCTGGGGGGAGCGTCTGCTGGTTAGCCTGTTCCAGGCGATCACCCCGCGCACCGCAGGGTTCAACACCCTGGACTACGGCACCCTGCGCGACGCGACCCTGTTCTTCACCATCATCCTGATGTTCATCGGGGCGAGCCCGGGCAGCTGCGGCGGGGGCATCAAGACCACCTCCCTGGCGGTGGTGGTGGCCCTGTTCCGCAACCGCATGCGGGGCAACCCCCACGTCACCCTGTTCCACCGCACCATTCCCGAAGAGGTGGTGAACCGGGCGATCTCGATCTTCGTGGTGTCGTTCGTGCTGGCCTCGGCCCTGGCGTTCCTGCTGCTGGTCGCCGAGGTGGTACCCCAAGCCCACCGCGGCGAGCAGGCGGTGTTTCTCGATCTGTTGTTCGAGACCGTGTCGGCCTACGGCACCGTGGGCCTGTCCACCGGAATGACTGCGCACCTTTCGGGATTGGGCAAGACCATCCTGGTGGGGGCCATGTTCGCCGGGCGTCTCGGGCCGCTCACCCTGGCCATGGCCGTGGGGCGCACCCCCCGGCGCCACACCCGCTATGCGGAAGAGGACATCATTGTCGGCTAACGAAAGACAGCACGTCGCCGTGATCGGCCTGGGCAACTTCGGCATGACCGTCGCGTCGGAACTGGCCCGCCGCGGCTGCCGGGTGCTGGCCATAGACACCGACCCAGGTCGGGCCCGGGACGCCCAGGCATTCGTGGACACCGCGGTGGTCGCCACCGCCACCGACCCCGAGGAGTTGGCCACCATCGGGGTGGGCCGGACCCGGGCGGCGATCGTCAGCCTCGGCGACCAGGCCCACAACTCCACCCTGGCCACCCTGTATCTACGCCGGCTGGGGATTCCGGTCATTTTCGCCAAGGCGATCAACGAAGACCACGCCGAGATCCTCGCCGGGGTGGGTGCCACCGAGGTGTTCTACCCGGAGAAGGAGATGGCGGTCCGGGTGGCGCAGCGTGTGGGGTCCAACAACGTGCTGGACGCGTTCCATCTCGCCTCCAACTTGAGCGTCATCGAGGTGGCCGCCCCCACAGAGTTCGTGGGCCGGTCCCTCGCAGAGCTCGACCTGGGCCGCCGCCACGGCATCCAGGTGCTGGCGGTCAAGGAGCTGATACCGGAACGGGTGGTGCTGGTGCCCGGCCCCGCAACCGTGCTCAAGGACAGCGACATCCTGCTGGTGTCGGGCCGGGACGCCGTTCTGCGCACCTGGGGCGCCACCGGGGTCGAGCGCAAAAAGTTCGTGGTGGTCGGCCTCGGGGGGTTCGGCCGCAACACCGTACGGGCCCTCCACGAGATGGGCCACGACGTGCTGGCCCTGGACAGCGACCCCCGCGCCGTAGATGCCGTGCGCCCGTTCGCCAGCCGAGTAGAGGTAGTGGACGCTTGCGACCGGGGCGGCCTCGAGGCCGCGGGGGCGGCCGCCGCCGACGTAGGGGTGGTGGGGCTGGGCAGCCACATCGACGTCTCCCTGTTGGCGACGATGGCGCTCAAGAAACTGGGGGTGGCGCCGATCATCGCCAAGGCAGTCACCGGAGACCACGCGGTGATCCTCCGGCAACTGGGGGCCACCGAAGTGATCCAGCCGGAAAAGGACGTGGCCAAGCGGGTCGCCGAGCGCCTGATGCGCCCGGGAGTGCTGGAGGAGATCCCCTACATCGAGGGCTACGCGTTCATCGAGACCCCAGCCCCCGGCTACCTGGTGGGCAAGACCCTGGCCGAGGCCGCCCTGCGCCGCCGCCACCACACCGCGGTGGTGGCCGTAAAGCGCGGCTTCGGCGCCAATGAGGCCACCGTGCCGGCAGCCGGCGACCTGATGGTGGAGCGAGGCGACGTGTTGATCCTGCTCACCCGCCACGAGGACCTGGCCGCTCTGCGGCAGGGCCTGGGCTGACCAAGGTCGCCAGGACAGGACTTGGAACATGAAATTCTTTGGGGACAGCAGGGTCTCTTCCTGGGAGGCTGCTGACAGACAATCAAGAGGCGTTGCAATGGCAAGGACCCTATCAGTAATCATTTTCTCTCTCCTCGTTTTAGTCTGCTTACCAAGGTCTTCTTTTTCCGAGATCGTGGGCCACGTAGACACGAAGTGGAATGCCCTCAGCCCAGACGATTCAATCGTTGTAGAAGCATTTGACGACCCAGACATTGAAGGGGTTGCTTGTCATATAAGCAGAGCAAAGAAAGGAGGATGGAAACGCACTGTTGGGCTCGGGGAAGATCCTTCTGAAGCGTCGATTGCTTGCAGACAAATCGGACCAATCAAGATTCAAGGCACGCTCGAAGATGGTGAAGAGGTTTTCAGTGCGAGAGCCAGCGCGGTTTTTAAGAAAGTACACGTGGTCAGGTTCTTGGACAAAAAAAGAAACACCCTTGTCTATTTGGTGTATAGCGACAAGTTGATTGATGGATCGCCTAAGAACTCGCTGTCCACGGTTCCGATGATGCCATGGGGTAAGTAGCCTACCTGGGGCCGATGGGCAGTCGGGTACCCTGCAAAGGTTTCTCTCCACACACCGGACTCCCGGTGTGGGAACCTTCCGATCCCCCCATGGATGGCACCATCGCTTCGCGTTCCTGCCACGAGTTGCCATTTCCAGGGACAGAGCCTTCCCCTTTGGAACCGGATTTCGCCTGAAGTGAAGTTCTTGTGTCCATGGCCGGTATTCCGCTCGAAGGCCCGAGAAGCCGGAAGACAAGCCGCAGCCTTTGCCCTTCTCACCCGACGGGCCCCGTCAAACCGGAGTTCTCAACGTGCGGCTGCGGCGCCCCATCGTTGACACCCGAGCAGCTCGGCCCGTACACTACGGCTCCCTCCTTTCGCCCGCCCCGTCGAGGTTTTCCCCCATGTCCGCCCCCAGCAAGCTGTTGCCCGAAGCCCCGGAACGCCCCGGGGACGTGTTCGACGTGGTCCTGGTCAGCGGGGACGCCTATGTCGATCACCCGGCCTTCGGCGCCGCACTGATTGGCCGCTACCTGGAGTCCTTGGGCTACCGGGTGGGCATCCTGGCCCAGCCGGACTGGACCGGGCCCGAGGCGTTCCGCCGTTTCGGCAAGCCGCGGCTGTTCTTCGGGGTCAGCGCCGGCAACCTGGACTCGGTGGTGGCCCACTACACCCCGGGTCGGCACCGCCGCACCAAGGATGCCTACACTCCCGGCGGTTCCGTGGGCAAACGCCCGGACTACGCCGCGGTGGTATACGCCCAGCGCTGCAAGGAGGCGTTCCCCGAGGTCCCGGTTGTGATGGGGGGGATCGAAGCCAGCCTGCGCCGGCTATCCCACTACGACTACATCAAGGACAAGGTGAAAGGCTCGGTGCTGGCCGACGCCAAAGCCGATTTCCTGGTCTACGGCATGGCCGAACGGGCCCTGGCAGAGTTGGCCCTGGGCCTGCGGGAGGGCGACTCCAGCCTGGAACTGGAGAAGATCGGCGGCCTGGCCTACCGCACCACGACACCGCCGACGGGGGACGGGGTGGTCACCTTGCCGGCCCACGAAGCGGTGCGCGACGACCCGGACCGCTTTCTGGAGTACTATCGCGCGTTGGACCAGGCCCTGCGCACTCCGGCCGCCCCCACCCTGGTGCAACCCCACGGCGGCCAGTTCGTGGTGGTCAATCCTCCCGCCGCCCCCCTGAGCCCCGCCGAACTCGACCGCCTCTACGAGCTGCCGTTCACCCGCCGCTATCCCGAGCGCTACGACGCCGACGGCGGCATCCCCGCCCTGGAACCGGTGCGCTTCTCGGTGGTGACCCACCGGGGCTGTTACGGCGGCTGCTCGTTCTGCGCCATCGCTGCCCACCAGGGCAAGGGCATCGTCAGCCGCAGCCCCGAGAGCGTGCTGGCCGAAGTGGCCCGGGTCACCCGGGACCCCCTGTTTCGCGGCACCATCCAGGACGTGGGTGGCCCCAGCGCCAACATGTACGCCACCGGCTGCCGGCGAGCGGCACCCGGCCGCAGCGCCTGCGACCGGGCCAGCTGCATCCACCCGGACGTTTGCATGCACCTGGACACCTCCGGCGCCGGCTACCTCAAGCTACTGCGGGCGGTGCGCCGGGTGCCCGGAGTGAAGCACGCCTTCGTGGCCTCCGGGCTGCGCTACGATCTGCTCACCCTCCCCGGCCAGCGGCGGCTGCTGCGGGAACTGATGCAACACCACGTGGGCGGGCAGATGAAGGTGGCTCCCGAGGCGGTGGCCAACCGCTCCCTGAAGCTGATGGGCAAGCCTGGGGTGCGCAAGTACCGAGACTTCACCGAACTGTTCGAACAGATCAAGGGCGAGCTGGAGCAACCGATCCACCTCATCCCCTATCTCATGACCGGCCACCCGGGCTCGGACCTGCGCGACGCGGTGGACCTGGCCAAGTTCACCTCCGAACTGGGCCACTTCGCCGAGCAGGTGCAGGACTTCACCCCCACCCCCATGACCCGCTCCACGTGCATGTACCACACCGGGCGCGACCCGAGCACCGGGGAGCCGGTGCTGGTGCCCAAAGGCAAGGAGAAGACCGTCCACCGAGCCCTCGCCCAGCACCGCAGCCCCGAGAACCGCAAGCTCCTGGTGCGCCATTTCGAGGAACTGGGCAAGGAGGGGTTGCTGCGCACGCTGTATGGCCCGCGCGGGAAAGCCAGCCCCGGGAAGCCGACCGGGCGCGGTACCCGGTCCGGAGTGCGCGGCGACAAACCCGTGGCGCGTGGTCGCCCGCCCCGCGGGGGCGGGCGCGGCACCCGCTGAGCCCGGAGAAGGAGACAGAAGCGGTGTTTCAAGAAAGCGAGATCGTGCAACTCCTGTTGGGGCTGGGGATGGTGCCCCTGCTGTGGCTGGCCCGCATCCCCCGGCGGCGCCCCGGCTTCGGGTTGTTCTACACCGGCCTCGGGGTGATGCTGACGTCCTGGGTGCTTACCGTGGCCGAAGGGGTGGTCTTCCCGGTGTTGTGCAACCAACTGGAGCACTTCTGCCACGCCCTCGCCGGGCTGCTGTTCCTGGCCGCCTGCTGGACCTGGGCCTACCGGGCCGCCCAAGCCGAGGAGCACCCGTCGTGAACTGGGTGGTGCTGTTCGACGTGACCGGCGCGGCCGCGTTCCTCGGCGCGCTGCTGCTGGTGCCGCGCATTCCGGACCGGGTCCTGGACCGCCAGTCGCGCCTGTTTTTGTCGGTCTGTCTCGGCATCTACACCTTCAACGGCTTCTCCAACACCCTCCAACACGGCGGCATCACCGATTTCCTGGACCGCTTCGAGGACTACTTCGAGATCCTCTTCGCCCCCTCGTTGCTGTTCTTCCTGTTCTCCGCCCTGGCCGGATGGGAAAGACGTCAGAGACGGCACACCGAACAGTCCCTGCGCCACAGCGAGGCGCGGTTTCGCGAACTGGCCGAGCTACTCCCCGAGATCGTGTTTGAGACCGACCTGGGGGGGAGACTCATCTTCGTCAACCGCCGCGGTCTGGAGCTCACCGGTTACAGCCCCGAGGATGTGATGGATGAGTTTCGGGTAGGTGAGCTGCTGGCACCGGAGGACCGGGCCCGGGCCCGCCGCAACGCTGCCGCAGTGTTCTCCGGCGGAGAGACCCGCGGCGTGGAGTACACCATCCGCCGCAAAGACGGCTCCGGCTTTCCGGCCCTGGCGTTCACTGCGCCGATTTTCCGGGACGAAAAGCCTACCGGCATGCGCGGCATCGTCGTCGATTCCAGCCACGCCAAGGCGTTGGAGGCTCAACTGCTGCAAGCCCAGAAGATGGAGGCGGTGGGCACCTTGGCCGGGGGCGTGGCCCACGACTTCAACAACCTCATCCATGCCATCTCCGGGTATCTGCACCTGGTACTGCGCGGCAATGCCGTGACGCCGGAGGATCAGCGGCGCCTGGAACGTGCGGAGCAGGCCTGCGACCGGGCCGCCGAACTGGTGCGCGGGCTGCTGACCTTCAGTCGCCGCAGCGAGCCGGCTCTCACCACGGTGGATCTGAACCGGGAGGTGACCCAGGTGCTGTCGATCCTGGAGCGCACCATTCCCAAGATGATTCGCATCGTGCCCACCCTGGGCGAAGGGCTGTGGCCGGTGAAGGGAGACCCGGTGCAGGTGGAGCAGATACTGCTGAACCTGGGGAGCAACGCCCGGGACGCGATCCGCGGCCAGGGCCTCTTGACCATTGCCACCGCCAACGTGGAACTGGGGGCCGGGCACCCCCTGGTAACGGCCGATCTGCCCCCCGGCCGCTACGTGAGGCTCACCGTGAGTGACAACGGGGAGGGCATGTCTCCGGAGGTGGTCGAGCAGGTGTTCGACCCGTTCTTCACCACCAAGGAGGTGGGCAGGGGAACGGGTCTTGGGTTGGCCGTGGTGTATGGCATCGTGCGCGGCCACGGCGGCCAGGTGACCTGCAGCAGCACCCCCGGCAGGGGCACCACGTTCGAGATCCATCTCCCCGCCGACGCCCCCGCCCGGCAGGAGGAGCCGGCGGCGTCGGCACCCGCCGTGGTGCGCGGCGGCGGCCAGCAGATCCTGGTGGTGGACGATGAGGACGCGGTGCGGGAGATCGCCTGCGAGGGCCTGACCGACGCCGGCTACCGGGTGCGCGGCGCAGCCAGCGGAGAGGCAGCCCTCGACCTGCTGGCGAATTCCTGGCGGCCGGCGCTGGTGATGCTGGATCTGGGCATGCCGGGCATGGGAGGGCGACGGTGCCTGGAGGAGATCCGCGTCCGCTACCCCGGCCTTCCCGTACTGGTGGCCAGCGGCTACGCCATGGAGCAGGAGCACGCGGACCTGGACGTCGACGGTACCCTGGGCAAGCCCTACCGTCTGGCGGACCTGCTGGCGGAGGTGGCCCGCCTGCTCGCTGCCTGAGCGATGTCGAGTCAGCTTCGGCGAAAGACACGACCTCGGGGGGCCGGAGGTCGTTTTTCACCGTGCAGGACAGGAAGTGGAACAACCCCGCACCGTCGGCCGGTTCCCGGGGTCTCCTTCCCGGAGTTCGCTCCCTTCCCGGTGAACCGCTCTTGGGCGTTCGCCGGAGGGAAGGGTTCCGGCACAGGGCCTACAGCAACGACTCCAGGGGCACGGCCTCATCCCCCATCGCCGCCGCCACCGGCGGGCAGGTGATCTGGCCCGCCCAGGTATTCACCCCCTTGGCCAGCGCGGAGTCGGCACGCAACACCCCCGCCAGATCCTCGCCGGCCAGCTTGCGACAGTACGGCAGGGTGACGTTGGTCAACGCGTAGGTGCTGGTCATGGGCACGGCCCCAGGGATGTTCGGCACGCAGTAGTGGATCACCCCCTCCTCGACGTAGACCGGATCGGCGTGACTGGTGGGCCGGCTGGTCTCGCTGATGCCCCCCTGGTCGATGGCCACATCCACGAACACGCTGCCCTCCTTCATACCCTGCAGCACCTCCCGGTCCACCAGTCGCGGCGCCTTCGCACCGGCCACCAACACCGCCCCCACCAACATGTCGCACTCCGCCGCCGCCTCGCGGATGCTGCGGCGGTTCGACATCAGGGTCACCACCTTGCCGTCGAACACGTCGTCGATGTAGCTCAGGCGGGAGTGGTCGATGTCCACGATCACCACCTGGGCACCCAGCCCGTAGGCGACCTTGGCTGCGTTGATGCCCACCGCGCCCCCGCCGAGAATGACGATGCGGCCGTGCTTGGTTCCCGGCACCCCCCCCAGCAGGATGCCCGAGCCCCCTTTCTCCCGCTGCAGGAACGCCGCCCCCAACTGTACCGCCATCTTCCCCGCCACCTGGCTCATCGGCGCCAACAGGGGCAGACTGCCGTCGGCCAACTGGATGGTCTCGTAGGCCACCGCACGGGCCTGGCGCGCACGCAGCACCGCCACCAGATCGGGCAGCGGCGCCAGATGCAGGAAGGTGAACAGCAACTGCCCCTCCTGCAGCAACGGGTACTCCTCCGGGAGCGGCTCCTTGACCTTCATCACCAGATCTGCCCCCCGCCAAACCCGCCCGGCGGCGGCGATCTCAGCCCCGGCCGCCTGGAACTGGGCATCGGTGATGCCGCTGCCCACCCCGGCCCCGGACTCCACCAATACCCGGTGGCCGTCCCGGACCAGTTCCTCCACCCCGGAAGGCACGATGCCCACGCGGTACTCGTTGTTCTTGATCTCCTTGGGGACACCGATGACCATGCCGTTCCTCCCGTCGTGTGGGTAGGTGCGACAGCATAGCCGAGCACCCGGGAACCGGCAAAACGTCTATCACCTGCTGGCGGGGATTCCGGGCCACGGGCACGTTCCCCACGGCCTGTCAGCACGCCCCGCGCCAGGCGGCAGGGAGCATGATCTATGACGACGACCGGCCCGGGCAATCTGCCCGGGCCGGTCGCGGTGGTGGATGGTAGCGTAGTCGTCGACTACACGGCCTCGGCCCCCCTCTCCCCGGTGCGAATCCGCACCACGTCCTGCAGGGCGTGCACGAAGATCTTGCCGTCACCGATCTTCCCGGTGCGGGCGGCCTCGCCGATGGTATCCACGACTTTGGCGGCCAGGGCTTCACCCACCACCACCTCCAGTTTCACCTTCGGCACGAAGTCCACCGTGTACTCGGCACCGCGATACAGCTCGGAGTGCCCCTTCTGACGTCCGAAGCCGCGCACCTCGGTCACGGTCATCCCCTGGACACCCAAGTCCTGTAATGCTTCCTTCACCGCGTCGAGCCGAAACGGTTTGATGATGGCTTCGATCTTGATCATGGCTGTTCCTCTCCCTCCGCCCCCGGACCGAACCGGTCCGGTCCACGACGGTTTTCAAGATACGGGGTTGGTGTTGCGCTTGCTCTGAAGGTCCGACCCGAGAGCCGTCGTCCGCTCGTCGTCACCCAGGGTGCTCGCCGGGCCGGACCACACTGGCAGGCTGTTGCCCCTCGTTCCCTTCAGGTTCCGTGCCAACCTCCCTGGTTCCCGCACGAATCTGCCGGAAAGCCCACCGTTGGGCGAAAATCTGCCGCCCCTGGGACCTGTACGGGCTTTCCGAACGTCCGGTGGACCCTACAGGTTTGTTACTCCATCGGCGATATAAATACATATTTGTTTCTATGTGCAGAACAACCACGTTTTTGTGATTATTTAAAATATTCCTCACTTTTTTGTCCTAAACATCCCGTCATGCCGCTGCCAGGCACGCCGGTTAGTCCCACGTAACTTATTGTATATCAAGTACTTACAACACGTTTTTGGATGTTTCCCCGGCGTGGCACGCCCCTTGTAATACCCCCTGCCGTCGCCGTCACCCAACCATCCACCCAACCGACAGATCGCAACCGCGCACAGAATGACCGACGAGGAGGAACCCATGCGATTCAAGCTGCTCCCGCCCATTCTGGCACTCGTGCTTTTCGCGAGCGGCCACGCTTTCGCCGAGGAGGCCATCACGGCCGACGCGGTGCAGACCAACCTCAACTACGTGTGGACCCTGGTCGCCGCGTTCCTGGTGTTCTTCATGCAGGCCGGGTTTGCCATGGTCGAAGCCGGATTCACCCGCGCCAAGAACGCCTGCAACATCCTGATGAAGAACATGATGGACTTCGGCATGGGCGCCATCGCCTACTTCTTCATTGGCTTCGGCGTGATGTTCGGCGTCTCCGCCACCGGTTGGTTCGGGACCACGAGCTTCATGCTCAGCGATTTCGCCAGCGCCGGCGATCCCTGGGTGTACGCCTTCTTCATGTTCCAGGTGGTGTTCGCCGCCACCGCCGCCACCATCGTTTCCGGCGGCGTCGCCGAGCGCATGAAGTTCAGCTCCTACCTGATCTTCAGTGTGTTGATCACCGCCGTGGTGTACCCGGTGTTCGGCAGTTGGGCGTGGGGCAGCCTCTACAAGGGCAGCGGCTGGCTCGAGGCCCTCGGCTTCATCGACTTCGCCGGGTCCACCGTCGTTCACTCCATCGGCGGCTGGGCCGCCCTGGCCGGCGCCATCGTCGTCGGGCCCCGCATCGGCAAGTACAAGAACGGCAAGCCCACCGCCCTGCCCGGCCACTCGATCCCCCTGGCAGTGCTCGGCGTGTTCATCCTGTTCTTCGGCTGGTTCGGCTTCAACCCCGGCTCCACCACCACCGGGGACACCTCCATCGCGCTGATCGCCGTGACCACGGCGCTCGCCGGGGCCGCGGGCAGTGTGGCGACGATCTACTATACCTGGCTGCGCTTCGGGAAACCCGACGTGGGCATGACCCTCAACGGCTGCCTGGCCGGCCTGGTGGGCATCACCGCAGGCTGCGCCAACGTCAGCCCCCTGTCGGCCATCGCCATCGGCCTGATCGCCGGCGTGCTGGTCACCGAGTCGGTGGTGTTCTTCGACAAGATCGGCGTGGACGATCCGGTGGGCGCCGTCTCGGTGCACGGCGTGTGCGGCGCCTGGGGCACCCTGGCCGCCGGCCTGTTCAACGCCGAGGGCTTCAGCGCCAGCGTGGTCGGCGTGCAGGCCCTGGGAATCGGCGCGGCCTTCGTGTGGGGGTTCGGCTCCAGCTTCCTCCTGTTCAAGACCATCAAGATGGTCGTGGGCATCCGCCTGAGCGAAGAAGACGAACTGACCGGCTGCGACTTCTCCGAGCACGGCCTCAGCGCCTACCCGGAGTTCATCTTCCCCAACACGGTGAGCAGCTCTCAGCCGGGCGACTTCGGCATGGCGTCCGCGAAGGTTCCGGCCGGAAAACTGGTACAGGAGCCGGCATGATTCTCTCCCCCCGGGGCGGAGGAGCCGCGCCGGGGGTCACGTTCCGGGCCACAGGAGCCCACCATCCAAGAGGAGAAACACCGATGTTCCACACTTTCAAGAAAGCTGCACCGCTCTGCGCCGCCGCCCTGCTCACCGCCTCGGTGGCGTCCGCCGACGCGAGCGCCTGGCTGGCGGACGACACCTTCAGCGGCAACGTCGCGATCACGTCGGACTACGTGTGGCGCGGGGTCTCACAGACCGATTCGAACTGGGCCGTCCAGGGCGGCATGGACTACGCGGCACCGATTGGCCTCTACGTCGGCACCTGGGCCTCCAACGTGGCGTTCGGCGGCAGTATCGAGTTGGACTTCTACGGGGGTTTCGCCAACGAACTGGACATGGGCCTCAGCTACGACGTGGGCGCCAACTACTATGCCTATCCCAAGTCCAGGGACGAGGTGGAGTTCAACTTCGTTGAGATCTACGCCAGCCTCGGCTACACCCTGCCGATCGAGGCTGCCCCCATCAGCCTGGGGCTCGGCTACAACTACTCCCCGGACTTCTTCGGCGAGGACGGTGCAGCCCACTACATCAACGGCAGCGTCTCCGTGGGCCTGCCCATGGACCTCTCCCTGAGCGGCGAGGTGGGTTACCAGACCGTCGCCGGCGACGAGTCCACCGGCGACGGCAACGGCATGGACGGCGACGACGGCTTCGACTACGTCCACTACCGGATCGGCGTCGGCTACTCGGTCAAGGGTTTCGACCTGGATCTCAGCTACCATGCCACCGACAGCGACGCCCGGGACTTCTTCGGCGACAGCATCAGCGACGGCCGGGTGGTGTTCACCGTCTCTCGCTCTCTGTAGGCACCCAGGGAGAGTATCTCCACACGGGATAGCGTTCTGACCCAACCACTTCCCGAAGCCCCCCGGCCCAAGCAGCACTCCGAACCATTCCATTCCTCCGGGCCGGGGGGCCCCTTTTTTCACGACCGGGCGCAACGCAACCACTCGGGTCTGGTCGCATGAACGCACACAGGATCCCCGGTGACCGGCGCCCCCAGCACGGACCCCAGCCCTTCCCTGAACTTCTGTGATCTGCCCCCCTGGCTGATCGCCTCCCGCTCTGCGCCGTGCAGCGCCACATCAACCTCGTCTAGCGCAACTGCGGCAACTCTTCCAACCGGTAGCGGAGGCCTCGGGCCCCCCCATCCCCCCGGCCAAGCCGCGGGCCGGCGAACTGGCGTTCGCCCACCCGTCCGACTCCTGCCCCGTCTGCGACCCGCGGCGGGAGCGCACAAGACCCCGATAAGCGGGGCGGACGTTGTCCAGATGTGGGTCCGGCACGCTGCGGGGAAACCCGACGGGCGGAAAGAACGAGACCATGGAATCCAGACTGCGTGAGCCAAAATGGCGAGCCTTGTGCGAGATCAGCCGGGCCACTGGCGAGGCACTTAACCTGGACCAGGCCCTGGGGCAGATCCTCCGGGTGCTGGCCGACACCCTGGCGATGAACCGCCCCACCGTCACCCTGCGCGATGAAGACACCGGTCAACTGGTGATCCGTGCATCCCACGGCCTGTCCGAAGAAGCGAACCGTCGCGGCACCTACCGGGAGGGGGAAGGCATCACTGGCCGCATCTTCGAGACCGCAGAGCCGTTCGTGGTTCCCGACCTGAGCAAGGAACCACGCTTTCTACACCGCACCGGGTCCCGCAACGGCATCGCCAAGTGCACCATCGGCTTTCTCGGGGTGCCAATCCGACTGCAGGGGGAGGCGGTGGGGGTACTCACCGCCGACCGGGTGTTCGGCCCGAAGGTGTCCTACGAAGAGGACGTGGAGTTCCTCGCCATCGTCGCCGCCCTGATCGCCCAACGGGTGAGCATCAACCGCCGGGTGCAGGTGCGGGAGGCGGGGTTGGTGCCGGCCAACCGCAGCCTCAAGGCGGGGATCTCGGAGAGGTACAACCATTTCTTCATGGTGGGCCAGAGCCCCAGCATGCTGGCGGTACAGAACCTGCTGCAGAAGGTCGCCCCCAGTCGCGCCTCGGTCCTGTTGCTGGGGGAGGCGGGCACGGGCAAGACGCTGATCGCCCGCATCCTCCACGAATCGAGCCCCCGGGCGAAGCTGCCGTTCATCAAGCTCAACTGTAAAGCCCTACCCGAAAACCGGTTGGAGCGCGAGCTGTTCGGCTACGAAAAGGGGGCGTTCACCGGCGCCACCCAGGCCAAGGCGGGACGCATCGAGGACGCCGACGGCGGCACCCTGTTCCTGGACGAGGTCGGCGAGCTCCCCCTGCTACTGCAAGCCAGGTTGCTGCGCTTCCTGCAGGAGCGGGAGTTCGAGCGACTGGGAGGGAACCAGGCCCGCAACGCGGACGTGCGTATCGTCGCCGCCACCAACCGCGTTCTGGGGGAAGCCGTCCGGGAGGGAGTGTTTCGCGAAGATCTGTACTACCGGCTCAACGTGTTCCCGATCCAGGTTCCGGCCCTTCGGGAGAGGCAGGCCGACGTGGCCCTACTGCTGCAACACTTCCTAGCGAAGTTCTCCAAGGAGTACCGCAGGAACCTGCGCCTGACCGATCGGGCCCAGCAAGCCCTGAAAGACTACCAGTGGCCCGGCAACGTGCGGGAGATGGAGAACCTGGTAGAGCGCCTGGCGATCCTGGCCGAGGGAGGAGAAATCACCTGGAAGAGCCTCCCCGCCCACGTGGTGAGCCGTGTCCTGCCGGCCGCGCCCGAGGAAGACGGCGCCCTCCCCCACCTGAAGGAACTGGAAAGACGCGAAGTGCTGGCTGCCCTGGGGCGCCACCGCTGGAACCAGTCCCGGGCCGCCCGGGAACTGGGGATCACACTGCGGCAGATCGGCTACCGCATCAAGAAGTTCGGTTTGGAGGAGTTCGTTCACCAGCACCGACTGCGGGACACAGCGGAGCGCCCCAGGAACTGAGTAACGAGGTTCGCGTATCCGCCGGCGACGGACGGGAGTCGCGCCGCTGCGAAGGACGCTTGGCGCCCTCTCCATGGACCGTCTTGCCCCCGTCCGGGCGGGGCGCCGCGTGCGCAAGCCTCCGCCCCACCCCAGAGGAGCGGTTTCCACGCCTGGGGTTCCTCCCGGGGTGCGGTTTCAGGGCCGCGCCGCGGGGCCCCTCATCGCAGTTCACTCCCCCCGGGGTTGCCTTATCCGGAAACAGGGGAACAATGGGGTCGTCCAGGCATCCAGGAACGGGACCCGCCATGGCGACGAACGAAATCCTTCCCCCTCCTGACCAACGGCTGGCCTTCTTCCGGGGTTTCCTCCGCAACCCCCAGCAGGTGGGCTCGGTAATCCCGAGTTCCCGCTTCCTGGAGCGGCGGGTCGTCCAGTGCGCCCGCGTGGAAGACGCCCCGGTGGTCGTCGAACTCGGCCCCGGCACCGGCGGCACCACCCGCGCCCTGCTGCGGGCCATGGAGCCGGGAAGCACCCTCCTCTGCATCGAGATCAACGCGACCTTCGCGACCTTCATCCAGCGGATCCCGGACCCCCGCCTGAGGGTCTTTGCGGGGAGCGCGGAACACCTGGGCGATGCCCTGGCAGCCTGGAAACTCCAGCAACCTGCCGCCATCGTCTCCGGCATCCCGTTCTCGACGATGCCCGTGGCCGTGGCCCGCCGTGTGCTAAGGGCTGCAGAGACAGCCATGGCCCCCGGGGGACGCTTCGTCGCCTATCAGGTCCGCAGCCGGGTGCACACCTTGGGCACGGAGGTGTTCGGAGCGGCCGCTATGGAGGTCGAGCTCTTAAACATACCCCCCATGAGGATCTATCAGTGGTGCAAGGCGAACGGCGGAAGAGGCAAAGCCCCGCGGTGAGGAGTTTGCAGCCCCATTTGGGCCAGGAACACGGCACCGCCCACGGCCCACCCGGCTTGGCGCGCGGCAGTAGTTCGTTCGGTAGGTTGATCGTAGCTCTCATGCATCAAGACGTATCGGGTGATCATATCGATGGCAACCGGACCCAACCCTGGGGCTGGGTTCACCATCGGAGAGCAATTCCATGGGACCTCAACTCATTGCCATCCATCTCAATGCCAAGTTCTTCGTAAAGGGCTCTGCGACTTGCAGGGGCGAGGGGGTTGGACGCACCACCCCTACCGGTTCCACAGCTCCGCCGACTGCGCGCCCGGCGCCGCCATGCCCAGGCGCGCGGGAAGCCAACCGTCCGGGAGGCGTTCCCGGACCCAGACGCCTTTGGAACCTTTCCCGCGCCCCCAACGCCCTCCCAAAAACGAAGGGCGGCCCATGGGGCCGCCCTTCGTTGCCTTCGCTGGGGAAGAACTACTCCACCGCGGCTTCCCGACAAGGCACGCTGTACCTCACTGACAGACCTGATACAGCTCCGGATCGCACACACAGACGCCTTCGTTATTCCAAAGCCAAGTAGAAGGCTGCTGGCATTCCCCCCCAGCGACCGCGAACTCCTGGCAGCGATAACAGCCTCCGGCCCCCCACACGTTACAGTAGACGTCGAAGTAGCACGCGCAGCAGCCGTCGGCAGGCGTAGGCTCGGGCTCCGGTTCGGGCTCCGGCTCTGGCTCTGGCTCTGGCTCTGGCTCTGGCTCTGGCTCTGGCTCCGGAGTCGGGGTCGGGGTCGGGGTCGGACTCGGGGTGCTGTAGTTGATGACGGGAGCGTCGACGGACCCTGTATTGCCGACACTGCCGATGGAAACGAGGACAGAGCCGCAGCTCGTCGCCGTAATCGGGTCGCTGGCCACGATCGTCAGGGTGTCGCCGGTGTCGCAGTACGGATTGGACGGGATCGCCAAGACGTAGCTGCCGGCGGCGTCGGATAGGCTGCTCGGCGAGACCGGAGCACCTGCACAAAGGTCGGTGCTCAGCCGAACCATATCCATGCTGGATGCAGCACCCGTGTCAAGCACGTCGCCGGCAATGAATATGCCCCCGCCGCGCACCGAGGAAATATTCTCGCCCATCTGTTGGTTGGCGACGGCGGCGCCGTCTCCGCTGACGTAGTTGAACATGGCCACACCCAACGATGCCGGGCCCGTAAGGGTGCCTTTATAGATGAAGTTCAAGTTGCCGATGGCGGCCTGGGCATAGGCGGACAGAAGTTGTCCGGCGCCGTCCCGCAGCAATGCCTCGGTATCGGCCTCCGTGGTGGTGCAGGGTCCGGCTCCTACGCAGGCCGCCACGCCCTCTACCACCTTCCCCCAATCGCCGAGATAGCGGTAGGTCGCGTTCATGACCCCCGCCCAGCCGAGGAACACCCCCGCGGCATCGGTGTTCGCTCCGAGCAGACTCGCGGAGCTGGACACGCCTTCGAGCAGGGCCAACGAGTGGTCGACCGTGCTCGAGTCCTCCGCCTGCAGGGTCCGGACGTTGGAGGCCAAGCCGACCCAGGTGCTGAGGTCCTGGAGGATACTGTTCGCTGCGGCGGCGTTGAGCGCGGCCGCGCGGGGCGCCCGGGCCCGGGAGGCCGGCGCCTCCTCCCCAGGCAGACCGGTAAGCCAGACCAGGAGGGTCTGGTCCATGAGGGACAACGACCCGCTCGTGAACTCGAGGGTGCTCCCGTCCTCCGCCGTTCCCACGGCGACGACGGTGGTCGGGTCGTGCATGATCTCGTCGACACTGTGGCGGGTCGCGATGATGGACTCGAGGAGGTATTCGTTGGTCTCTCTCTCCGCCTGAGTATCCACCGCTCCCCCCAGGGCGGTTTCGAGGAACTGGAGGTGCGAGAGCCGCCGTTGAACCACCAGGGCGGAGGCCGTGAGGAACGACCGGGTGATTTCACCGATCGGTATGCCGGAGACGGACGGCAGGTCTTCTATGGTGAATGGCACGGGAGAGCTCTCGAGCAGTTCCGATCCACTCAGCGCCTGCGTGACCGACACATTCACCTGGGCTGTGGAGATGCCGCCCGTCTGCGGGTCCACATACAGGGGAACGGCCGTCAGTACACTTCCTTCGGCGTTGACGCGCAGCGCGCTGGTCGTCACCGAGTAACCGGACGAATTCGAAAACACCACCTTTACGGAAGCCCCCGCAGAAACTCCCGAAGTCGCGATTTCGAGCGGAGTGAGCGGCGACGCGGTGGTTTTCGGAAGCGTGATCGAAACGCGGGTCGCTGGCGGGTCGCCTTCACCACCCCCACCCCCGCCCCCGCAGCCCGCCAGGGACAGCATCGACACCACACCCGCCACGACCAACACCAGGGTTGCCCTGCGCATGCACTTCATCCGATGCCTCCTTGCGGCCAACCGAAGTTCGTTTCCGTAGGCCATTCCCCGCTGTTGACTCCGCACGACAATCGCGCCCGGGCCCCCCGAGCCGCTCGGCCGGGGATGGCGGCGGTCGGTAGAACCCGACTGTATATCGTCTTCCGTCGGGAAAACCTTGAGGGCAGGCCAGGGGGAATGGCGGGCGGGATCGGGTCCGTTCGGTGCGGCGGATGAACTAGGGAGTTCCCCGGGCAGGTCGTCCCCACCCGGCATCGTCCCCGCCGCCCCCTACTCCCGCTGCCGCCGCCACTGGCCGAGCAGGAAGAACAGCACCCCCAGAACCAGCAGCCCCGCCAGCAGCAGCGCGAAGTTCACCGGCTCGGTCTTCTCCAGGGACGCCACGAACAGCTTCCGGATGAACGCCACCAGGGCCAGTTCCAGGAACACCGTGACCTGGAAGTGCCCCCCCTTCAGGTAGCGGATCTCGGCCTGCAGCATCTCGATCATCATCCACAGGATAAGGACCGATCCCAGTGCCTTGATCACACCCCGCTCCAGACTGCCCGAGAAAGCCTGCACCACATCGCTCACGAACAGCGCCGTGATCGCCCCGGCCATGGCCAGCAGGCCGATCACCAGCAGCAGGTTGAGCCCGTGCATCAGCCGCTCGGTCCAGCGGATCAGGTAGGACTCCACCTTGCGGGAGAGGAAGACCTTGCTGAGCTCGGCTTCGCGGTAGGAACTGGTGAGCACGTCGAGGTGGAGGTCGAGGAGCTTGTTCAGGGTGGTTTCCAGCGCCGTGCGCTCGGCGCCGTCCGGCACCGCGGCCGCCAGCGCGCCGCGGCAGAAGTCCCGGATGAAGTGCATCGCGGCGTTGACGTAGTGCCCCTCCAGGCCGATGCGGACGTGGGTCTTGCCGATCTTGCGCAGGCGCCTGAGGGCCGACTCATCCGGCAGCCCCGACAGCAGGCCCGCAAACCAGCCCTTAATGGTCTCCTTGCGGCGGCGCACGGCGTTGTCGGAAGGAAAGAACCCGGCGGTGTAGGGGTCCTCGGTCAGGTAGTCGTAGAACTCCTCCGCCAGGCGGTCCGCCTCGGGTTTCAGTACGGCTGCCAGCCGGGACAACCGTGCCTCGTCCTCCTGCCCGACGTGATAGTGCCGCAACATGTCTTGCATCGATTCCACGAACGTCCTCCTTGGCCGACTGGCTCGTGCAGCTTCGCACCCTCGGCGCCGATCTGGCGCGGCACTGCGCTGAAAGGGGGCTCTCTATGGCTTCAACGAGGCTGTAGGAAAACTCCAGGGATCCGAAATCTGGCAATTCCAGGGGGTACTAAAACCCCTCGGAGCCTCCTAATCAGCGCTCTACGGGCGAATCTGGAAGCAGATTTTGGGAGCATCGGCCCTTCGGCGGTGCGCAGTGACTTATCCTACAGCTTCAACGGACCGAGCTAAGCGGGCTGGAGCTGGTCCTTTTCAAGCGTGTAGAAACCTTTACGCGAACCGCCCATGTATCACCCAGTCCGCTTGAGAGATTTGTTATGCGTTTAACAGAATCAACTCTCTGCCATTGCTAATTTTGCACCCAGAGCTGCGAAGATAACGGCAAAAGTTCGTTGCACCCGAAGAATTGACCGAGGGGAGTTCGCAACGTAAGAGCGCACTGCATGTGCGAAACCACCATAGCCGACAAATATGAAAAGTGTCATGATCATGAAAATTGTGGACAGGACAAACATTTGCAACATGGGTGTTGTCGAATCTGCCGGAACAAATTGTGGCAGGAAGGCCAAAAAGAAGATCGAAAGTTTTGGGTTAAGGATATTGATCAGAAATCCCTTGGCAATGATTTGCCGATGACTTTTCCCGTTTGATGAATCCTCAAATTTGATCGCACCCGTTTCGCGCCACATCGACCATGCGAGGTACAGCAGATAAGCACCGCCCACAAATTTGATTGTCTGGAATGCCAGTGCGCTTACATGTAGGATGGCGGCCAATCCCAATGTGCTGGCTAACAGGTGGGGAATGATTCCAGAAGTACAACCAATGGCCGCTGCGATACTGGCTCGCCAACCAAGGAAGAGTCCTGTCGAGATGGTGTAGATCACACCTGTCCCTGGCACAAGAACGACAATCAATGAAGTGAGTAAGAATTCAGAGCTCAACTTCTTATCTCCATTTCAAGTTTTTTCGCATAACAGTATATTAGGTGGACCGTGCAAGGTTACCCTACCTTGCACGGTATCCCCTCCGTGGCATGGTCCGGCCACCGAGGGACGTCATGGCGTACCGTATAACACACCGCCACAGCCGAGCCCTAGCCGAAGTCCGCACGGGTGCCAGGCTGGAGCGCGGCCCCCCGACCACCCACCGGGTCTCCCGGCACTCCGCCGTGAAGTGCTCGTCGCGGTCTACGACTCCGGCGTGCCCTTGGTGCATCACTGGGTACTCACCAGTTTCGACCGGGTGGACTGCTACTGCGTGAACGGCGTCCGCTGGCAGGAGCGGCACGGCTGGGCACGCATCCTGGCCACCATCCGGCCGCGGTTCCCGCGCGTGCGGTCCACGTGGTGACCCGATCGGACGCTTCCCCCTCCCCTGGGCGAACCGAAGGGGATCGAACGGGTTGCCTTCCTCCTAGGCGCCGGCGCCCACGGCTCGCTCGATCATACCCGAAGTCGAAGAACCCGCCGTTCTTGCTCCGGGTTTCCACGGCCCTACCCGGCGGCGATTGGATGAGAGCGGTTTCCGGCGGGTCGCTCCCCGCCCTCCTCTTCTGCAACCATCCCGTGCCGTATATACATTTTTGTTGTTCTTGGCTAACAATGATTCATTTATGTAGCAATTGAGCCCGGCTTCCCGCCAGACAGTTGCCGCTTTCCCCCGCCGTTCTGCGGTTCCTCGCCCCTGGCACGCATCTTGTTACTGGGTTTCCTGTGAAGGCGCCGCCCCGGCGGCAACCACGACCGTTTTTCGGGAAACCCATTGCATTCCGGAGGCAAGAGACCAATGGACACAGCAGGCACCCACCGCACGCCCCACCGCGTCACCTGGCCGACGCTGCTCCTCACCCTGTTCGCCGTACCCGCCCTGGCAGAGGAGGGCATGAGCGCCGAGAGCGTTTACTACGGTTTGAACAACCTCTACCTGCTGGTCTCCGCAGCCCTGGTGTTCTGGATGCACGCCGGCTTCGCGTGCCTCGAGGCGGGCCTCACCCAGTCCAAGAACACGGTCAACATCCTGGCCAAGAACGTGGCCGTGGTGGCCCTGGCCGGGGTGAGCTACTACGTGATCGGCTTCAACCTGATGTACCCGGGCGAGTTCAACGGCTTTCTCGGCTTCGCCGGGGTCGGGCTGGCCACGGCCACCGAGGCAGGCTACGCCGACGGCGCCTACAGCATGTTCACCGACTTCATCTTCCAGGCGGTGTTCGCGGCCACGGCGGCGACGATCATCTCCGGCGCGGTGGCGGAGCGCATCAAGTTCCACGCGTTCCTGATTGCGGCTTTGCTGTTCGTGACCTTCATCTACCCCATCGCCGGTTCCTGGAAGTGGGGCGGCGGCTTCCTGGACGCCATGGGTTTCTACGACTTCGCCGGTTCGACCCTGGTGCACTCGGTGGGCGGCTGGGCGGCGCTGACCGGCGCCATCATCCTCGGACCCCGCCGCGGCAAGTACACCAAGGACGGCCTCAAGCCCATCGTCGGCCACAGCATCCCCCTGGCCACACTGGGGGTGTTCATCCTGTTCATGGGCTGGTTCGGGTTCAACGGCGGCAGCGTGCTGGCCATGGACGCCGAAGCGGTTTCCCGGGTGTGGGTCACCACCTTCCTGGCCGGTTGCGCCGGCGGCGCCGCGGCCATGGTGACCGCCTGGGTCGTGCTCAAGAAGCCCGACATCACCATGATCCTCAACGGCATGCTGGCCGGCCTGGTGGGCATCACCGCAGGCTCCGACGTGATCATGCCGTGGCCGTCCCTGCTGGTGGGCGGCATCGCCGGCGTGCTGGTAGTGTTCGCGGTGGTGTTCATCGACCAGAAACTAAAGATCGACGACCCGGTGGGGGCCATCTCGGTGCACCTGGTGTGCGGCATCTGGGGCACCCTGGCGGTGGGGCTGTTCTCGGTGGACCCGGAGCACACGGTCATGACCCAGTTGGTCGGGGTCGGCGCCGTCGGCGCCTTCACCCTGGTCACCAGTATCGCCATCTGGCTGGTGCTCAAGGTCACCATCGGCCTTCGGGTGGACGAGGAAGAAGAGGTCAACGGCCTGGACGTCGCCGAACACGGCCTGGAGGCGTGGCCGGAGTTCAAGAGCGCCACCTGACGGAACTGGGCGCCCAATCCGTACGCAACCAAAGGAAGAGCCTCGCGACAGCGGGGCTCTTCCGCTTCCAGGAGGAGATGAACCGTGAAGGTGTTGGATCACACCACCTGGCTGCAAGAGGGTCGGCAGTTCTTCCGGGTCGCCCAGCGCGCCGACCCGTCGCGCGACAAGCGCACCCCCGAGAGCCTTTACAACGTGCTCGGCCTGTCGGTGGAGAAGTGCCTGATGGTGGCCCTCGACGTTCACGGCCGACTGCCGGACGACCACAGCTTCACCGACCTGTTTGAAGCCACCAGCCGGGTGGTGGAGTGGGATCCCGGCCTGTGTCGCAACCTGGTCGCGTTGGAAAGCTTCCAGGAGATCTGCTGCCTGGAGACCTACCAGCGCAAGCCGGTGGGCTGGGACACCATCGGCGCCCTCCTCCCCCTGGCGGAGCAGGTGGAAGGCCGCGCCGCTGCCCAGTGCAGTGACAGGACGGGCTGACGGCCCCGGCGCATTCCTCGACGCGGACTGTAGGCGGAACATCGCCGACATGGAGGACACAGCCCCGGGCCACCGTCCCGGGGGATCAGGCCCACGGACCCACCGCGAGACGGAGCTTGCCCCGAAACCCCTTGGCCGAGTTCAGCGGTACGAAAAGGCCCTGCGCGTCGCTCTCCACGGGGCGGCCCCGCGACTCGCTCCAGGCATCGTCGGTGAGCGTGTAGTGCACCTTCCACCCCTCGTTGTCTGCGGTTGCCCGCAGCGTCAGGGTATTCCGGTACAGATACTCCCCGGCGACGTGCCGGTCGAAGAACAGGAACTCGTCGATCTCGTACCCGGTGGTGGACACTCCCAGGTCCACACTGAAGACCAGCGACCGGCCGACGGTGACGTTGGCTTTGTCGAGGAACACCGAAAAGAGCACCGGTGACCGCGGCGCCTCCCGCCCCTCTACCTTGTCCAGGTGCAGCAGTTCGTCGTACTTCCGCAACACGGCCGAGTGGGTCTCCCTCCGCCGCTCGGTAAGGCTGTAGGTCATCGCCCCCCGTGGCGACACCGTAGCCTCGAAGTAGTAGGAAGCGCGCACCTGTTTGTCCTGGTCCTTTGCCTTGCGCACTGAGGGTGGCAGGGGCAGGGCTTCCGCCTCGAGCGTTCCCACCACCTGCACGTTGCCGAACAGGAAGCGCACCAGGTTCTGGTAGCCCTCCTCAGAGTTCACGATCCCGAACGGGCCGCTGTGACTGCGGTGGACAAAGGCGCGGGGCGAACCCGCGACGGCGGCGTTTTCGATCTTGACCAGGCCGTCGCTCATCTCCCCCGCGAGCTTGGCCGACAGCCCCGCCGCGACGTTGTAGTCCTTGTGGTTGGTGCCCACCAGGCTGAAGAACCGTTGCGTCGGAAAGGCCCCTTGCAACGAGTCGACCCGCTCCGACCCGTCGGGAAGGCCGAGGTAGGCCGCCATGTGCTGCCGGTTGAAGTTGTTCAGATCCCAGAGGCCGAGAAACCCGGGCACGTTCATCCCGGCCATCTCGATGCCGTTGTGGGGGGTGGCGTAGGTGAACACCTTGTCGACCAGGGCCTTGCTCCCGGCGCTGCCGACGGCGGGGTTCTGCAGGTAGCAGCGGCACACCAGCCCCCCCATGGAGTGGGCGACCAGATATACCTTGAACGCCCTGCGCGCTACCGCGTCCTCCCCGCACACCTGGTCCCTGATCTTCAGGATCAGATCTTCCAGGCCCTGCGCAGCTTCCAGGACCGAGAGGGGCCTCCCCGTCCCGAGGTCGCTGTCCGCCATCTCGTAGTAGCGGTAGATGACGATGCTGCGTGCCGGGATCGCGTCCACCCGCTCCCGTCCGTCCAGGTAGATGTCCCGGTAGCCGTGTTCCTTCATGAGGCGCACCAGGGGGGATTCAAAGATATGGCGGACCGTCTTGCCCTCCCAATCCTGCCGGGTCTTGGTCGAACCGAGGTTGAACCCCATGTAGGGCGTGGAGACCGTAGCGTCGATCTCTCCCTGGGTCATGGCGTAGCCGCGGACATAGATGATCGGGTAGTACGGAGGTTGGATGTTGACCATGTCGTGCCCCTTTCCGTTGAACTGCCGCGGGGAGGAAGGAAACGCCCGTTCGCAGCGTATACGGAGTTCCGGGAAAGTCCATCCCGGGCATGAATCCACGCACGGGCAGGCACGGCGCTGGCCGTCGACGCGGTGGGTGTGTTGGAGAAGGTAGGTGCAGGCAGTCCGTCGCGAGAGGCGCAGGCGCGGAACCACCGGGAGCACAGCACGCAACCGCGGGTTGCGATAGGCGGCGGACCGGGATGGGGTGCGGCGACCCGGCGCGGGAAGGACTCAGGCCCGCGGGCGGGCGGCGAGGTGCCGGACCCGTGCCTGGGTGTTCAACAGGTAGGCGGCAGCGGGCTGTTTCGGCTCGATCGCCGGATCCCACTGCGCGGTCTTCACCCGCGCCACGACCCGCTCCACGTCCCCATGCTCCTCGTCGAGAAGGCCTTCCACCCACGCGCGGTACCGCTCGGTCGCCCGGATGGATCGGCCGAGGTGATCGCGGGCGTCCTGGCCCACGCACACGTAGAGGTGACCCTGGCAGAGAACCTCGATGTCCAGATCACACAGGCGGTGCATGGAAGCGAGGTAGGCGTCGTAGTTCGCCACGAACTCCACCACGATGTCGCCGGAGACGTTCGCACAACCCACCGCCTCGGAAGCCACCAGCACCTTGGGGCCGGGCAGGTAGTAGCTCAGGAAATCCCGGGTGTGGCCAGGGGTGGCCAGGACCCGGACCACCCGACCGTCTCCCAGGGAGATCTCGTCCCCGCCGGCGAGGATGGTGTCGACCGGGAAAGGGCGAAAACCTGGGGAGGTCGGCGGATCCACCTCTGTGGCAAGCGCCCGAACCCGGGCCTCTTCGTTGAGCTTCCGAATCAGTGCCAGTGCCCCTGGGCGCTGCACGATCTCGGCCGTTTGTTCCGAAGCAGCGATGCGAAGACCGGGGAAGGCGTCCCGCAACACGCTGGCGGCGCCGCAGTGATCGAAGTGCGCGTGGGTGAGGAAGAGGATCTCCGGCGGTCGTTCTCCCAGGACCCGTCGCGCATGCTCCGCGTACCGTCGGCCCAGGCAGCTGAGACCGGCGTCGAACAAGACAGGTCTTGGCCCGGCCCACAAGTAGGCGGGTGTTTGCCAGCTGCCAAGAACATGGAACCCCGGGACTACTTCACCCGTTTCTCTCCAGATCATCGGCGTCTCCCGCAGGGGCACGCATACCAGTCGAGGGCCCTCGGGCTACCCGAAGCCGCTTTCGGCAGCCGTTGTACCACACGCCCTCTCCGGGCAACATGCCGGGCCGCCACGCCCCCGTCTCCCGTTGCCTCTCTCGGCTTCTGCATCCCCGCACCCCAGCCCCCCGGGATCCCTCGACGGCCCTGGCGTTGGACACCGCGCTCCTTGGTTCCGTAAGATGGTCAAATCAGGCGGTGGGGTCTGCAGGGGGAGCCTGGGCGGCGTGTGTACCCCACCCCCGGGGAAGACAAGCGAACACCGGCCCGACAACCCGGGAGGCTTTCATGAGACCGATTCTCGCCGCTGCGCTGCGCCTGACCCTCGGCCTATGGGTCGGCGGCATCGCCATCTTCACGTTTCTCCTCACCCCCGCGATCTTCCACCACTATCCGCGCGAGGAGGCCGGGCGCATCGTCGGCGTGCTTTTCCCCCTGTACTTCCCCTACCTGACCGCGCTGTCCGTCGCGGCACTGTTGCTCTACGGCCTGCTCCGCCGCGACCGTTGGCGGGCCGCCCACGGGTTGGCACTGGTCCTGCTGCTGGGAGCCGTGGCCGCCAACGGATACAACCAGTTATGGGTCCACCCTCAGTCTCGCGCGGTGAAAGCCAAGATTCACGCGGGCGCGGAACTGCCTCCCGACAACCCCCTGCGGCGGGAGTTTGCCCGCCTGCACGGCGTGAGCATGGCGCTGAACCTGTCCGTACTGGCAGGTGGGGCGGTACTGTTGCTGGGTGGCCCGCTGTGGTGGCGCGAAAAGAACCGTTCTCACGGGTTCGGATAGGGAAATTCCTCGGGCCCACGGCCCCTGCAGCTCTACGTGTGGCGCCACAGCAAGCGCCATTCCAGCTGGTCGATGCTGGACGAACCGAACATCTGCCGGGAGAGCTACCAGGTCGCCCAGGTGGTGATCCTGGCGAGGTCCAAGAGCGAGGCGTTGACGTTGCTCGACGCCGACGGCCGGTGGGACCTCGCCGCACTGCAGCGCCTGCCGCCGGAGGTCGTTCCGCTTGCGACCCCCCGGATCCTCACCTGGCAGATCGACCCGTTCTGAGCCGTCCTACCGGACGGCAGCCCAAGGAGTGCCATGGGGGCGGGAGCCCTGTCCTTTTCCACCTTCCCCACTGCAGGCACAATGCGCCCAGCCCGTCCATGTCCGCAGAAGGAGTCACACCGTGTTCTTCGAGTTTCGCGAGTACCGCACCCGCCCCGGCAAACGCGAAGCCTGGGTCCGCTTCATGGAGGAGGTGATCCTCCCGTTCCAGATTTCCCAGGGGATGGTGGTGGCCGGGAGTTTCATCGGCGAAGAGGAAGACGACCTGTACGTGTGGATTCGACGGTTTGATAGCGAGGAGGAACGGGAGCGGCTGTACCAGGCAGTGTACGACAGCGAAACCTGGAAGCACGAGATCGCTCCAAGGATCCCGGAGATGATGATTCGAGAGCGGATCAAGGTAGTGCGGCTGCAGGCGACACCGAAGTCGGTGCTGCGCTGAGCGAGCCGAGACAAGTGCCCTGGACCGGTTCCCCCCGGGCCGTGCTGTTCGACTTCGACGGCACCCTGGTGAACAGCGTCGGCGACATCGCCGACGCCATGAACGCTGTCCTGAAGGCCCACGGGTTTCCGGTCCACCCCCTGGAGGCGTACCGCTTCTTTGTGGGAGAAGGTCTGGAGACCCTGGTACGGCGCGCCCTGCCAGAGGATCGGCGCGCCACGGCGACCCTAGAGGCCGTGCTGCCGGCCATGCGTGCCGAGTACGCAGACCGAGCCACCCGCCACACGCGCCCCTACGACGGCATACCCGAACTCCTCGACGCCCTGACGGACCGGGGGATTCCCCTGGCGATCTGCTCCAACAAACCCCAGGAGCCCCTGGAGGCCATGGTCACCGCCCTGTTGGACCGCTGGTGCTTCCTGGCGGTGGTGGGCGCCCGCCCCGACCTGCCCCGCAAACCGGATCCGACGGGTGCCCTGGGCATCGCCACAGCCCTGACCATTCCCCCCGCCGATTGGCTGTACCTGGGGGACACCGATACCGACATGGCTACCGCCAGCGCCGCCGGCATGCGCGCCGTCGGGGTTCTGTGGGGGTTGCGCGACGCCGAGGAACTGCACCAAGCCGGGGCCGCGCGCCTCGTCGTGCACCCCCGGGACGTGCTGACGGAGTTCCCCCGGCACAAGCGCGAACACTGACCCGAGTGGCCCCGTTGACGGCCGTGCCGAAAAACCTGTGCCTCGCCCTCGACGGGGCTCGTGCCGGACCCGGGCTCGCCCCACTGTCACCGGCCTGGCTGTGGGTGCGCCATGGGGTCGTGGAGCACCTGGCCGGATGTCCGCCCCCGGAGCTCCCGCAGAACACGATCCAACGGCACGGCGGATGGGTGGTCGAGCCCCTGGCCGACGCCCACGTGCACCTGTTCCTGGACGGCTCGCGGAACCGGTTGCTCCGCGCCGACATCGCGGCCCTGCCCCGAGAAGCAGCTCTGGAGCGGATTCTCACCGTGCTGGAGGCGTGCCGCAACCTGGGCATAGCGGCGGTGAGGGACGGCGGCGACCCCCACGGCCTGGCCCTGGAGGCCGCAGCCCTCGCCAACCGCCATCCGGACCGCTACGCCGTGGTGCTGGCCGCTGGCGAGCCCGTGTTCCGGCGCGGGATGTACGGTGGGTTCCTGGGGCAAGGGGTAGAAACGGCGCGGGACGCGGCGCGCCTGCTGGACCAGAACCGCCGCCGCGGGGCGACCCACGCCAAGGTTCTGGCCACCGGGCTGAACAGCCTCGACGTCCCTGGGCAGGTGGGTCCCGCTCAGTTCGCCCCTAGCGAGTTGCAGGCGATCACGGCGGCCGCCCGGGGGCTGAACCTGCCGGTGATGGTCCACGCCAACGGCCCCCTGGAGCAGGTGCTGGCCTCGGCACCCGCTACAGTGGAGCACGGCTTCGGGTGCCGTCCCTCCGACCTGCAGCAGATGGCGAACCGCCGCATTCCTTGGGTGCCCACCCTGGGGGCGTGGGCTGAACTCTTGCACGACCCGGGCCTCACCAAATCCCGGGGGCGGGTGGTCCGGGAGACGGACCGGAACCATCGCCGGGAGGTCCGAGTCGGGCACACCCTGGGCGTGCCGCTGGCCGCCGGCAGTGACGCCGGAACCCAGGGGGTGGCCCACGGGGAGGGGCTGCTCCGTGAACTCGGGCGACTGGCAGCGGCAGGGCTGTCCCCGGAAGCGGCGCTGGCATCGGCGACCCACGCGGCACGGATCCTGTGCCAGGAAGAGTCCCCCCGTCCACTGGGGGGGCTGCTGCCCGGGCAGCCCGCCGGGTTCATCTGGCTGGCCCAGGACCCGGTGGCCCACCCATGTACCCTGGAGCACCCCCGGGGCGTCTTCCTCGGGGGCGCCTGGTCTCCACGGGAGCGGGCAGACGCCGAGCCGGACGGCCGGACACCCGGGTCGATCGCCCACTGACGCGGCGGTTCCGAGCTGGTCAGGGGGACAGAGAACCGGGCCGCGCCCGGGGAAACGCTGTGGGGCTCTGTCGGGGGTCTTGCCCGCCTCTCGGCCGACAGCTAAAGTACTGTCCCAGGATGGGATGGGGAAGGAGTTCCGGAGAGTTCCGACCGAGCCAACGGGGAGGGAGGACCATGGGAACCATCGTCCCAAGAACAGCCACGATGCCGCTCTGCATAGGGGCCGCGTTGCTGGTCGCCATCGGGTCGATCGGCTGCGCCAGCACCGCGCAGCGGCCAAGGGGTGAACCGGCCCGCTACTCCCCCGGGGTCGCTGCGCCGCCGCCGCAGGCGGCTGCCGCGGAAGCACCGCTGCACCGCCCCCAGCCATTGACGGATATGGGCACTGACCTTACGGGAAAGGGGGCCGAAGGCATGCCCGCCTGCCCGATGTTCGACCCGTTCAGCGCCGAGGAACGCCTCCACAGGGCGCTGCAACCGCTGATGCTGGGTAACGAAGAGCAGGGGCGGCGGGAACTGCTGCTCGCCCTGTGCCAGGAACCCGACGACCCCACGGCGCGCGACCTGCTGCGGCAACTGGATGTAGCCCCCGAAACAGAACTGGGAAAGAAGTTCGTCGCCTACCGGGTCCAGTCTGGAGACTCCCTGCCGGCAATCGCCAAGCGCCTGTTGGGGGACCCCTACCGCTTCTACGTCCTGGCCCGCTACAACCGTTTGTCCCGGCCGGGAGAGATCACCGTGGGGCAGTGCCTGCGGGTGCCTTCGGAGCCGCCGGGCGACAGGGCTCGGGCGGCCGGGGAACTGGCAACCTGCGGCGAGACCACAGAGCGGATGGGCGATCCGACCCTGGCCTATGCGTACTTTGCCCGCGGAGTGGAGATCGACCCCGATAACGGGGCAAGCCGGGCCGGGCTGTCACGGGTGGCCGAGGGTGCCGCCGAGGTGTACCGGCGGAACGCCGTGCGGGCCCTGCGCGAGCAGGACGTCGCCGCGGCGTGCTGGAACAGCCGCAAGGCCCTGGAGATCAGACCGGACAGCACCGAGATGGTGTCCCTGCGGGACACCGCCCTCGAGATCGGACAGAGTCTGGCGAACGCGCTGTACAGGGAAGCTCTGGCGGCCCATGCGCGAGGGGACCGGGACGAAGCGCTGGCCAACTGCGGGCGGGTGCTGGAACTGGACCCGGACCATGCGGGCGCAGACAAGCTGCTGCAACTCGCCGCAGGGATGCCCCCCAACACGCGCTGAGGCTCCGGCACTGGAGCCGAACCGGGTCCTGGTCACCCGTCCAGGGTGAACTCCTGCATCCCGTAGAAGACTCCGGTTCCGCTCTGGAAATCGATCTCCGCCTGGACCACGGCAACGTGGCCGTCTTCGATCTCCAGGAAGCGCCGGAACAATCTTTCCGCGTCCGCATGCTCCACCGCGTCCACCAGGATACGGTAATGGGCACTCACCGTCTCTTCCAGCCGCAGGGCCACGTACAAGTGTTCGACCACACTGGTCCGGGCATCCCCGTCAGCGGCGCCCTGCAGCCCCTCGGTCGCGCTGCGGGTCCAACCCTCGTCAGCCAGCGCCGACCCCAGCGCGGCAGCGGTGAGCACCCCCTTTTCCTGCCACTCCCGTTGCCGGTCCAACAGGTACTCGATGTGCCCCTGCTCCTCGCGCGCCATCACCTCGAAAAAGCGCCGGGCATCCGGCGGCCCCACCGCCTTGGCCGCCTCTGCGTAGGTGTCGCGCACCCGGTGTTCATACTCCAGCGCCGAGCGAATGGCCTCCTCGATGATCACGGTTCTCCTCCGGTTCGGGTCCCACCCCCGTACCCAACAGGGTAGCAGACTGCAGCCCGCTGCCAAACCGAGGGGGCGGATAGACTCACCCAATTTTCACTTGGTTCTCATGTGGATTTCATTCCACCGGGCTATCCTTGCCTCGAAACCAGAGGAGGACGGCGATGCAATTGGTCGAGTTTCTGATTGGCAGCGAGCAGTTTCCGATCTACCGGGAGATCACCGACAGGGAAGAACAGCTGCTGGCCGCGGTGTTGGGGCGGGATTTCCACTTCGTGTTGGAGGACGGGGAACCGATGGACGAACTGCTGTTCGATGTGCTCACCCGCGTAGGGGCCAGCTCGAGCTTCTTCTTCACCCCGCCGAGCGATGCCGCTGTATTTGGCACCTTTGAAATGAAGGACGTCGAAGTACCGGCCCCGTCGGCCGGAGTCCGGTCGCGTAGACCGGGGCGATATCCGACCACCCACTGAGGTGGGACAGTGAACCGTGACCGGTGATCGGGAACGTCGGGGCGTTACTCCCGGGCTACGGGGAACGCCGAACACCCCCATGGTCCCGAAGGGCGAGCCCCAGGGATGGGGCGAGTGACGAGTCAGTCCAGATACTCCTCGCGCACCGGAGAGAACACCTCTACTGCCACCGCATCCTCCAGGACCACGACCCGGTGCTCCACACCACCCGGGACGCACCAACTGTCTCCCGGGGTAGCCTCGAACACCGCGTCGCCGATCACCAGTTGCATCCGCCCTGAAACAAGGTAACCCGCCTGTTCGTGGGGGTGGGAGTGGGGCGGCAGGCGGCTGGCAGCGGCGAGGCGGAACTCCGCCATCAAGGTGTTCCGGCCGTGGTTGAGGGTCCGAAACGAAATGCCCGGGACGGCCTCCCGATAGCCGTCGTCCGTATGTCGTGAGAACATCTTCCCCTCCTTGCCCGGAGCTCCAAGCCGAGCTTCACCATATTGCATCGGTACCCGTCCCGGTCAACTCCCGCCCCGGAGGTTCCCGTACCGCACCCTTCCCCTGGAGGCGTGCGGCGACTGTCTCAGCCCTGCTGCGGATTCACGGCTTCGGGAACGGCATACGCGACGCGGCCCCATCCACAGGACGCGGTGCAGCGGTGTGACCGCAGTCGCCCGAGACCCAGCATGGACGGGAGGGGTGAGGAAACGGGTACGACCGGCGGCGGCAGGCGGCTCAGGCGGCAGCCACCGGCACCCCGCCCGTGAACGCCACGCCCAGGGTGTTGGGCAAGGGGGGAGCACCCCCGGCGATGCCGGTCCACACCACGATGCCGGTGGTGCGATAGCACCCCTTGGCGGTGTGCAGCTGGAGATCCAGGAAGTCCCCCACCCGCTGCTCCTCGGGACTGCGCAACAGGATGCCCCTGCTGGAGAAGTCCTCCGCCAGACAGCGGTCGCCGCCGGGTGACAGGGTGACCTGGAACTGGCTCCGGCGCCGCGAGAAGCGCCTGCGGTCCGCAGGGTGGGGCTCCGCAACGACCGGAGACCCGCCCGGGGCACCGGCCTTGCCGGCGACCGCAACGCCCACCAACTGCAGTGCCGGCCTACCGGGAGCAGGCGCTTCGCAACGCCCGGTTTCACCCGACGCTTCCGCCTGTACGCACACCAGCAGGGAAGACAGTTCCCGCTGGCTGGCTCGGTAGCCTTGGCCATCCGTGAGCTTGTCCTCGTATTGCCGCAGACGCTCCAGGGCTTCGCGCAGCAAGACCTCTTTCTGATCTCGGAAAGCGAGGCGCCCCACCTGGCGCAAAGCCGCCCCCTCCACGGTCTCCGCCCAGCGGTTCAGCACCCGGTCGCGCCGTTCGGCAACCGTTCGCAGCAGGACCTCGGTGCGGGGCGAAGTCCGCCCCTGGACGGAACGCTCCTGTCGGGCCAGTACTCGGCACTGGATCTCCACCCGGCCCAGTTCTTCGACAATCCAGTCCACGTCGCGCGAGGCCTCCACAGCGGCCAGCGCACCGCGGATCTTGCTCACCCGGCTGTCAATGCGCTGCTCCAGCCTGCGGGCGCAGTCCTCGCAGCGCCCGAGGGAGTCAAGACGCAGCAACAGGCCCCGGCGTCGACAATCGGCACATTGTTTCATGGTCCCGATTCCCTTATCCCCACTGCAGCCCACCCGCGATATGCGAGCATCGCCCCGGGTGGAGATAGCCTTATGCAAGTCCAGGACCACCCCCAAAAAACTGGGAAGAAACACCCGCAAGGAGCACTTTGGTTCCACCCATGGGAAATAAATTAGACACAAAACAAGGTGCAGAGAAAAAAGTTCTCTCATGTGGACCACCAGCCAGCGCCGGCGGGCGCGGCGGGTCAGCCTCCCGCGACCGGGGGGAACACGGCGAGCAGGTCGTTGTCGGAGAGCACCTGATCGGGGCCGGCGTGGCGGCCGTTAACCAGGATGATGCGAGGCTTCCCCAGGGGCACTCCGAAGGTGCGGAACACGTCGGCCACCGTGGTACCGTCCTCGAACTCCGCGCTATGCGGAGTCTCTCCAGCCGGCAGGAACTCCCGCAATCCGGCGAAGAACTTGACCCTGACGAGCATTTCGGCCCCTACCCCGGCTCTTCGCCGAGAAGAATACGCAACACCGCGTTGGCTTGGATGTGGGCGGCGACGCCGACCCGGGGCGCCATCAAGCCCTGACCCGGGCGGGCCTCGGCCTCCAGGTCACCTACCACCACCAGTCGCTCCCCGACCCGATGGCAACCGATGGTGGCCGCTGGGCCGTAACCGGCGAGCCCCGAGGCGGACACCACCCAGGTGTCCGGCAAATAGCGCAACGCCGTCTCCACCAACATCGCCTTCTGGTCGGCGCGGTCGAACGCCTCCACCAGCACCCGGCACCCCGCAAACACCGTAGGCACGTTGTCGGGGGTGAGCCGCACCGCGTGGGTCTCGAGGGTGGCATAGGGGTGGGCACGCCGCAGGGTTGTGGAGAGGGCGTCCACCTTGGTCATGCCCAACTGGTCCACGAAGTACTGCTGGCGGTTGAGATTGCTCGGCTCCACCACGTCGAAGTCGGCCAGCACCAGGGTGCCCACCCCGATGCGCGCCAGGGCAATCGCCACCGGACTGCCCAGCCCCCCCAGCCCGGCAATACCCACCCGGGCAGCCTTGACGACTCGGTGCACCCCCGGCGTGTGCCGAGCCACCAGCAGGGCCTCCAGTTCTCCAGCGGCGGGTGCCTCGCCCCGGCGGATCAGCACCAACGCATCCCCCTCGGCCACCGGGTCGGTCGGCGTGGCCGGGTGGCCGTTGCGGATCGCCACGTCGGCGTCAGCCTTGAACAGAGCCTGCACCGCCCCTACGGTGGCCTCTCCACCGTACTCCTGTTCGCGTTCATTGATCCGGATTCGCATGGGGCCCCGGGTGTAAGGGGATCGGAGATCGCACTGCGAAACGAACGGCAACCGCTCCGGGAAACTGCGGGGGGCCCCCCAGGGCCCCCCGAGCCTGTCAGCGGAGTCCGCCGTCTACGCCACGAAGTTGAACACCGTATCGAGTTCGGCGTCGGGCACCGTGAACACC
>JARGFW010000279.1 GCA_029211085.1 Deferrisomatales bacterium
ATGAACCGGACAGATCATGTGCTACAACCCCGGACAGTCTATTTGCTCCCGACACATCTCTGCGGTAATCCTTCACACCCGCCCCTGACTCTGGCACTCTGTAGCGGCGACACTCCCTCGCCGGCTACCTTCCGGCCGGCGGGGCGTCCAGATGCCGAGCGGGATGGATGACCACAGACGCCGACACTGCCCCCGGACCCGACGCCGGGCACCCACGGGAACTCGAGACTTTTGCGCGGGATCTACTCGCCCTGGTCCGCGCCGTGCGGGTGTACCCGGAAGGGCACGCCTTCCTCACGGAGCGGGCCGACCGCCTGGTGCGGCAGATCGCCGACCGCTTCGCCGACCCCCTGTCCCTGGGCATCACCCCCACGGAGTTGGCCCTGGATGGGATCTTCGTCGGTGGCCCGCAGCGCCGGGCGGCGGAGTTGGCGGGGTTCCTCCACAAGCGCAAGGTCGCCCGGTTGGTGGTCCGCAAGGCGGCGACCTGCGCGCACCTGATCGCCACGGCCCGCCTGCTTGCCGATCCACGGCGCAGCGGCGGGGACCTGACGGAGGATCTCGCCCAGGCCGGGATCACCACCCTGGCCCTGGACCCCCTGCAGCTGGAGAAGATCCACGAAGCGTTTCGGGAAGAGGCAGCGGACCGGGAGGCGGATGCACCGGAACGCAGCCAGGAAGCGTGGCACTGGCTGTTGGATGGGGAGATCACCCCGGACCGTGTCGCGGAACTGCTCACGGCGGAGGCCACCTGGGACGGCCTAACCGAGCTGGGGAACGGCGCCGATGCGGGGCAGCTGACGGCGCTGCTGTTCCGGGTAGGGGGCCGCCTGGGAGAGGCCCTGGCCAGCCTGCCCCGGGAGCGGCGAAACGACGTCAGGCAACGGCTGGCCGAAGTGGGCATGCGTCTGTCCCCCCGGGAGCTGGCATCCCTGTTGCGCGAGGCCGACACCCAGGGGGTGTTGGAGGGGCCGATCGGCGACGCCCTGGAGCAGGCCTTCGGAGGGGACAAACTGCTCGATCTGCTGGCGGGCCTGGTGGTGGAGGAAGGCCGCGATACCCGCCGTCTGTCCGAGGTGTACGCCCGCTTCGCCAGCGTGGGCAAGACCGAGGAGTTCCTGGCCACGGTGCGGGAGAAGATGGGCACCGGCAGTACCGGGGAGTTCACCGCCGAAGTGTGGGGAGCGGTAGAGTCGTTCCTGCTGAGCCTCCAGGAATCTCCGTTCATGGGCAGCGAATACTCCGCCACCCTGGAGCACGTGGCCGCGGCGCAGCTACAGGGCCAGGTGCGGGGGGTGGACCTCACCGCCGACCTGGAGCCCCACCTGGACGCCGTGGTAGTGGGTCTGGCCCTCCACGACGCCGACGGCTGGGGCACCCGCTCCCAGGAGCGCCTGGCCCAGCGCATCGACCACGCCGACCCCGGGGCCTTGCTCGACCTGGCCGAAGAACTGGATCGGGGCGAGCCGGCCCTGCTGGGAACCCGGCCCGACCTGTGCGAGCGCCTGTTCCACCACTGCAGCCGACAGGTGCGGGCCCTGGAGGACGAGCAGCGCCGCGCCCTGGTTCGCTTCGCCCAGCGCCACGAAGAAGCCTTGCTGGACTCCCTGTTCCGGGCCCTGTTGTTGGAGGAACAGATCGCCGTGCGCCGCTTCCTGGTGGACGTGGTGGCAGCGTTCTCCCCAGCAACCACGCCCTCGGTGGTGAGCCGTCTGCGCAGCAGCCCGTGGTACGTCACCCGCAACCTAACCATCGCCATGGGCCGTCGGCGGGAGCCCACCACCCTGCCGGTGCTCCAGTCCCTGCTGCAACACGATCACGCCAAGGTGCGCCGGGAGGCGATCCTCGCCCTGGGACGCTTCGGCACCTCCGAGGCCTCCCATTCCCTGGCCGCCGTAGCCCAGAGCAAGCGCAGTTCCGCCGAGGAACGCAGCCTGGCCGCCCGCGCCATGGAAGCGGCTACCCACTCCCCGGAGCGCCATTGAAACGCGACGTCTTGGACCAGTTCCTCCGCGACCTGGCCAGCCTGATCACGGTGTTGCGCATCTACCCCGCCGGCAACGAGCAGGTGGTGCGCGCTGCCGACAAGGCCGCCGCCACCCTGGCGGGGTTCGGCCGGCCGGTGCGCATCGCCCGGGTAGGCCAGGCGGTGGTGGTGGAGGATCGCACCCTGGAAGAGCCGGCGACGGCGCTGGTGGCCCTGCTGGACCGGCTGGCCGCCCGCGGCCGCGAGGCCCTGCAGATCGACGCGGCCGTCAGGGGTAGCGAGTTGGCCGGTTGGCTGGCGGCGGCGCTGAGGGGGGAGGTCCCCGGCGCAGGGGGCCTGATCCGGGCGGGCTCCTTTGAACTGGAAGACGAAGCGGAGACACCGGCCAGCGAGGCGGAAACCGCGGCCGGCTACTTGAGCCTGCTGCCGGGGGTGCGGGAGACCCTGTCGGAGCTGGCCGACGAGCGCCAGGAGGGGTTGAGCCGTGCCCGGGAGATCGTGCGGGTGATCGCCGGCCAGGTGGCTACCGGGGAGAAGCTGTTCGACCCCATCCGCGACCTCAAAGCCCACGACGACTACACCTTCACCCACGCCCTGAACGTGTGCGTGCTTACCACCGGCATGTGCCGGGTGCTGGGCATGGCCGAAGCGCTGGTGGATACCGTGTCCCTAGCCGCCCTTTGCCACGACATCGGCAAGGAGAAGGTTCCCACCGCGATTCTCAACAAGCAGGGCCCCCTGGACGCCGGTGAAACCGAGATCATGAACCGGCACCCGGCCGAGGGGGCCGCGGTGCTGCTGCGCCTGCCCGAAAAGGTGCATCCCCTGTTGCCGATCGTGGCGTTCCAGCACCATCGCCACGCCGACGGTTCCGGTTACCCGTCCCGCCCCACCCACCCGGGGCCCCACCCCGCCAGCCTGCTGGTGGCGGTGGCCGACGTGTTCGACGCCCTGTGCACCGTGCGGCCGTACCAGGACCCCCGCAGCACCGAGTCGGCGTTCAGCGTCATGCTGCGCCGCGCCCACGAGGGGCGCATCGACCCCCTGTATCTCGGAGCCTTCACCCGCCTGCTGGGCCTGCTCACCCCTGGCGACCGGGTGCGCCTGGGCGACGGCCGCGCCGCCTGGGTGGTGGAAGCCGGCCCCCACCCCCCCTTGCGTCCCGTGGTACGCCTCGAAAACGGCACAACCCTGCTGCTGGCCCGCGAACCGGAGCTGTGGTTGGACGGAATGGAGGACCGGGCGGCCTGACGGCCAGCCGGGGACTGCCTCAGCCGTTCCCCCCCCGCTTCGCCCCTCCCACTACCCCGAGATACACCCAGTGCCGGTAGCCACCCCGCCCCGGCCGCGCGCACTGCACCACGAACCCAGCCGCTTTTAGGCGCTTGGCGAAACCCGGGCAGTGGTCTTCGCCCCACACCGCCAGCACGCCTCCGGAACGCAGTGCGACGCCAGCGGCGTCCACCGCGCGGCGCCCGTAGAGGGGGTGGGTGAAAGGGTGGTCGGAGTCGCAGGGGCCCTGGTAGAGGTCCAGCAGGATCGCGTCAAAGCGGGAACCAGAGACGGCACCGCCGATCACGGTGGCAACGTCGGACAGCGCCACGGTCACCCTAGGATCTGCCACCGCGTGCGCGGTCGCCTCCCCCAGGGGGCCCCGGCACCAACCCACCACCGCCGGGTTGAGTTCGGCCACCGTCACCCGAGCCGCCGCCGGCAGGGCGTCGAGTACCGCCCGCAGGGTGAACCCCATGCCCAGCCCCCCCACCAACACCCGGGGCGCGGGTCGGCCCGCCAGGTGCCGGCACGCCAGCGCCCCCAGTGCCGCCTCGGAACGGTGGTTGGCGCTGTTCATCAGCACCCGGTTTCCCACCGTGATCAAGAAGTCCCGCGTACCGCGTCGGCGCAGTTCCAGCACGCCTTCCGGGGTGTCCACCTGGTCGAGGGTCCGCCAGGGCAGGGCCATCGGCTCCGCCTCAGGCGGCTCGACGCCGGGGTCGGAAGCGCTGGGTACCGCGCTTGACCGGCGGCGCGGCGGAGGATGGGGCAGACGAGGCGGCACCCTGCCCGCTCCCGGAACGGCCTCCCCCGGCCGCACCAGCCGGGCGGGCACGTTTGCCCGGGCCACGCGGCTGCCGGGGCGGCCGGGCGAACTCCGCGTCCCGCTTCGGGGCTGCCACCGTGTAATCGAACCCCGCCATGGTACGCCGCTCGAGCTTCGTGCCCAGGGCCCGCTCGATGGCTCGTGCCAGGCCCTCGTCGTCGCCAGCGACCAGGGTGAACGCGTCGCCAGTCTTGGCGGCCCGCCCGGTGCGGCCAATGCGGTGGGTATAGGCGTCCACCGTGTCCGGCATGTCGTAATTGATCACGTGGGAGATCCGGGAGACGTCGATGCCGCGGGCCGCGATGTCGGTGGCCACCAGAATCTGGAACGTGCCATCCCGGAAGCCATCCAGTGCCGCCTGACGGCGGTTCTGGGAGAGGTTCCCCTGCAGGGAGGTGGCCCGGCAGCCTGCCCCTTCCAGTTGTTGCGCCACCCGCTTGGCGCGATGCTTGGTGCGGGTGAACACCAGCACCGACTCGGTGTCGGTGTGCCGCAGCAACTCCAACAGCAGCCCCGTCTTCAGGTGCTGGGCCACCGGGTACAACGCGTGGGCCACGGTCGTGGCGGCGGCCGCCCGATCCACCTGCACCGTGACCGGGTCGGTGAGCACTTCCCGGGTCAAGCGACGGATGTCGTCGGGCATGGTGGCCGAGAACAGCAACGTCTGCCGCTGCTTGGGCAGGTGTTTGAAGATACGGCGGATCTCCGGCAGGAACCCCATGTCGAACATGCGGTCCGCCTCGTCCAGCACCACCGTCTCCACTCCGGAAAGATCGATGGTGCCCCGGTTCACGTGGTCGATGAGGCGGCCGGGACAGGCCACGACCACCTCGATACCCGTGCGCAGCACCTGGATCTGCGGGTTGATCCCCACCCCGCCGTAGATCGCCACGCTGCGCAGGGGGGTACGTTTGCCCAGTTCTACGAACGCCTCGTGGATCTGCTGGGCCAGTTCCCGGGTGGGAGCCAAGACCAGTGCCCGGGTCTTGCGCCGCGGCCCGTCGAGCAGGCGGTGGAGCATCGGCAGGGCGAACGCGGCGGTCTTGCCGGTGCCGGTCTGTGCCAGGCCCAGCACGTCGTTGCCCTCCATCACCGGCGGGATGGCACCGGTCTGGATGGGGGTCGGGGTCAGGTAGCCCACATCGCGAATCGCCGCCGCGAGATGGGGGTGAAGCTGAAACATTTCAAAACTCAAATCGTGTCCTTTTCTGGGAACCCCAGAGGTTGAAGAGTGCAGACCACGTCTGCTGTGTCGCACGCCCGGCCCGTGAGAGAAATACGGTGCCGCCCCGCTGCGTGCGGTCGGGGAATGCATCTTCCGGTACTGCCGCGGGGTTCTGACTCAACTCACGAGGAGGAACGGCGGTGAAGGGAGTACGGCTGCGGTAGGCCCAAGAGGCGGGGATGAAGCACTGTACAGGTTCATCCCGCGAAACACAAGGCCTAGTCTGGCCTGGCCGAGGCGGCCTGGAATTCTTCGGGGTCAACGTTTGCCGCGCAGCAGCAGGGGGGTGATGTCGGCGATGGGGTTCTGCCAGAGATCGATTTCGCACGCGCCGGGCAGAGTCGCCACCGGCCCGATATCCGCGATCTGGTTGGAACGCAGGTTCAACGCCTTGAGGTTGTTCAAACGGGCCAGGGGGCGAATGTCGGTGATCTGGTTGGAGGAGAGGTCCAGGGTCACCAGCCCCACCAGGGACTGGATGCCCTCCAGGCGGGTCACCTTCGGGTGACTCGCGTCGGGGGTGGAGCAGTGCAACTCGGTCAGGCCGGCCACTTCCCCGGCGTGCAAGCTCCCCGCCGGCCGTCCCAGGGCCGCACGCACACAGGCCTCCAGGGTGGCATCCGCGAACACCACCGCAGGCGCTTCCGGGGCGGCAGCCGGGGCCGGGTCCGCGGTGAGCGCCGAGACCCGGGGCGGAGCCACAGCCGCGACCACCGGCGAGGCGGTCTTCCGCGTCGAGTTCTTCGCGGGCTCCGGAGTCGCCGATCGCGCGGCGGCTGCGGGGTT
>JARGFW010000280.1 GCA_029211085.1 Deferrisomatales bacterium
GTCACCGTCCGGGCCCGGGGCACCGACACCGTGTGCGGCACCCCGGTGTTGTCTTCGGTGAACACCTTCGACGTCATCTCTTGCATCGACACCGACATCGCCACCCTCACCACCACAAGCCCCAGCGGCACGGTGAGCGGAACCGTGACGGTGGTCACTGCGGTGGGCGTGGAGCCCGCCGGCAACATGACCAACATGCTGGTCAACATTGCCAACGCCGGGGCCTGCAACGTCACCAACGGCGTCATGACCCTCAACGGCAGCAACTACGAGTACAGCTGGAACACCTCGGCGTGCGGCACCAGTTCGGTCGTGTCGGGTGTGACCATCGACGTCAGCGGTACCGACCCGGACTGCGGCGGATCGGTCAAGAACGCCGGGCAGGTGACGGTGACCATCGACAATACGCAGACGGATTTGGATGAGCTGACCACGTTTGAGGGGCCCACGTTAGGCAATTGGACTCAGGTGACGGGAGATCAGGGCGATTGGACTCTTGATAGTGCTGGCACCCCTTCCAACAGTACTGGACAAACGTTCGATAACACGCTCGGCACCAATTCTGGGATCTACCTTTTTACAGAGGCAACGGGCAGTGCAACTGGCGACGAGTTTTGGCTTGACAGGACCATAGACGCGACTACCTACGGTAGATCTATGCAGATGAGCCTCTATTACAATATGTATGGGGCTGCAATGGGGTCGCTAGAGATTAGAGTGAGTAACGATGGTGGTGCTTTTACTCCTGTTTCCGAATGGAGCGTATCTGGACAACAGCACACCAGCGGAGCTCCCTATACACAAACGCCGGCTCTTGATCTCAGTTCCTACACGGCAAGCGCCATAAATAACTACACGATTCGTATTGTCGGTATAAGAGGCACAAACTTTACGAGTGATATGCAAATTGACGACGTTCGTATTTGGAACACCGGTGGCGCCGCTCCCCCCGGCGGCACCGGCGGCGGCGTGGCCACGGCGTGCGACACCTGCCACGAGTTCGCGCCCAACGATGACATCCTTGACGTTAACAACCACCCGGACGCAGGGGCAATCAACGCGGCCTTCGGTTACACCCCGTCGAACGCGACGGAGTACACCTACTCAAGCGTGGGTGACCACATCAAGCACGCCATGGGTGACACCGGCTCCCCGGCCAGCCCCACGGCGGCGAACACCGCGGGCACCTGCGACAAGTGCCACGGCACCCCGGCTGCGTTGGGGGCCTACACCAACGCCCACACCGACGGCACGGTGCAACTCCGCTCCGGCACCATCGGCCGCAGCGACGGCTCCGACAACGGCACCTGGAACGGCTCCACCTGCTCCAACGTGGACTGCCACGGCAACACCGTGACCCCGGCGTGGGGTGTGGGGACGGTGATCTGCGGCGACTGCCACGGCACCGTGGCCCGCTTCGGCGACGACCGCGACGGCTACCCGCCGTCCCCCGCCGGCAACCAGATCGTGGGTCATCACGCCGCCCACGCCACCATCTCCTTCGGCCTGACGGGCGACTACTGCGCCATGTGTCACGAAGGCGGAGGGACCGGCAATGCCGGGCACGGCGACGGCACCGTCGATCTCCTGCTGGCCGACGGCACGGGCCCCGGCGGCACCGGGCGCGGCACCCTGACCGCCGGCAACCCGTCTACCTGTAGCAACCTCAACACCGGACAGTGCCACGCCGGCACGGCCCAGTGGGACTCCACGGTGACGCTGAACTGCACCGACTGCCACAGCGGCATCACCAGCCACCTGAAGCTCACCTCCGGCGGCGCGGACCAGGCCTGCGAGGCGTGCCACCCCGGCGGCGCCACCAATCCCAACAAGCACACCGCCGTGGGCAACACGGACACCATCGAGATCCCCAACCCGTCCACCAGCTTCAACACCATGGACGACGGCAGCGGGACGAACCTGGACATGCAGGACCGCCTGGGGATCAGCTACGCCTTCGGCGGCATCCACCTCGGCGGCGAGTCCACCCTGGCGGGGGCGACCACCGAGGCGGACATCTGCTGGGACTGCCACAGCACCGACGACACGGTCAACGAGTGGGGGTTCAACACGGACACCTCGCCGGGGTTCCCCACCTACGTCATCCCGGACATCAACAGCACGTCGACGGCGTCCCACAACTACGGGTGGATCTACTCGAACAGCGGCATGACGACGTTGACCGGGGACTGGACCAACAACGACGGCGGCGGCGCGTACCGCAAGGACGCCTACAGCACCGTCACTGTTCTCAGCCGGCAAATCTTCTCGGTGCATTCCGCCAACGTGGAGGCGTCCCCCACCGGGCGGGCCCGCATCTCCTCGGTGGCGCTGGTGCCCGTTGCCGGCACGGTGACCGCAGGGACGGCCACCAACCTGGAGGAGAAGGCCAACATCCGCTGCTCCTACTGCCACGACGTGCACAATCTCAACAAATCGGTCGCGGAGCGCGCGTCCGGGGACAACAAGCCCCAGACGGGCAGCCCCTACCTGCGCGGTCGCTGGGGCGGCAACCCCTACCCGCCCGACATACCGCCGCTGAGTTCTTACACGTATCCGACCACGGCGGGTCCCACGGCGAACCGGTCCGCGGTGGGGAACCGGTACACCGGCGGCGGGGGCACCATGAACGCCCCGACCCCGCGGCTTTTCGCGTGGTCCTACGCCGGCCAGAACATCGGCACTGCCAGCCTCAAGGGCGGCTTCTGGATCGACCAGAACAGCGACAATCCGCCCGGCAGCGCGCCCTACAACGACACCACCCAGGCCGACGGAGCGGGGATCTGCCTGCTCTGCCACGACATGAGTCCTGGTGCCATGGACTACTACGACAACGGCACCCTGGAGCTGTGGCAAGACTCCGGCACCATCAACGGGCATAACAACTCGGTCCAGGGCGGCGGCGGAACTGGGTTCGACCTGTTCAACGCCAACCGCTGGACCGGAACAAACAACCTCAATATGGCCGCGCAGGATGGAGTGAACACCCAGGACTGGGGCTCCAATCGGTCGAGTAACTGGCCGTTCCTTTCGAGCGGGTTTAGCGGCGGAGGAAACTACTGTCAGCCCGCGTCGAACTGCCCGCCCCGCAACAGCGGCTGGTACGGGGGTACGGCGGGTGGGGCGACCCGGGCCGCCAACTACAATACCTGGTACGGTGCGGGAACGGTCCCCAACGCGCACAAGTTCTCCTGCTCCAAATGCCACAGTCCCCACGCCACAGGGCTGCCAGCCCTGCTGACCACCAATTGCACGGACACAGCCCTCGCCACCTGGAGTGCGGGCACGAGCGGTCAGGCGAACCCCACGGTGAACGCAGCCAACAACTGCCACCGCAAGACGGCGACGTCGGACGGCTGGAACCGTTTGGCGCCAGGGGAGTAGCCAACCATGGATCGCAAGAGGGAACGGAAGATGAGAGTCACCATGATCAACTGGCCTACACGAGTCGCCACGCTGCTCGTGCTTCTCTTCATGGCCGCAGGGCCCTTTGCCGCATTGGCCACGGAGGCGGTCCGCGAGAACTTCGAGCAACTGCGGGAGGGCACCGCGGCGAACCGGCCCGCGACCCAGGAAGGCACGGGGTGGACCCAGACCGCCGTTACCTGGACGGTCCAGGAACCGACGGCCGTGACGTTGCCTGCCCAACTGGGCACCGCCGAGCGCGGTGTTGTCTCCATCGACCTTCAGCGCAAAGGGGAGGCTGCACCAGCGGATCGCCGCACCGTGTTCGAACTTAAAGACGCGACGGGAGAAAACCTGTTTCGGTTCCAAGTGCAGTGGGAGTCGGAGGTTGTTCCCGGAGTGCCACAGTTTTGGTTGCGGGGCGGGTGGTTCCAGACCAACGGTATGGGCTTGTGGAACCCTGACGTCTACGGGGACGAACCGATCGCGGTCGGCCAGTGGGTCCACCTAGACCTAACTTGGGACGACCACGCCAGGACTTACGGGTTGTACCTGGACGGGAAGCCGCTCAATACGGAGGCGCGCTATTTCGATCCGGGGGCGGGTGCATTCGAACCCGGGGACGTCCGGGAGAGGTCCAACCAGCTGGCGACGGCACGCGGGGAGCCTCCCATGTTCCGCTCCCGGCCCTTCTCCGAGCTGGCCGGGCAGGTGGCGGCGGTGCAGCTGGGGGTCCACACCGTCCCCGGCATGCCGGGCCAGGGGTCATCGCCCCTGTCCAACGCGGTGCTGGACAACTTCGTGATCGTGGTGGACGAGCCGGTGGTCCCGGTCACGCGGGCCCATGAGCCCCGCTATGATGTTCGTCAACTGGCCGGGGTGCTTGCTCCGGAGGGAGTCCGGCTGACTTGGCAGCCCCCGGAAGTGCGAGGCGTGAACCAGGGCTACCTGGTCTACCAGCGGGCGGCGGGCGACGGGCGCTTCGAGCGGCTCACTGCTGAGCGGGTGTACGACCTCACCTACACCGATTCGACCGCGGAACCTGGCAAGACCTACCTGTACAGCGTCACGGCAGTCTACGCAGCGCCCAACGCACAGGACATCGAGAGCAAGTACCCGCCGGAGATCACGGTCGACACGGGCGCCTTCACCGTCGCGGCCGAAAAGCCCCTCTACGGCGCCGGCCAGGAGATCGTGGTCACCCTGCGGGGGGCGAAGGACGCCACTGCCGCCTTCACCGTCGCCGGCGTCACCACGAGACCTGTGGCCATGCAGGAGATCGACGACGGGGTCTACGTGGGCAGGACCGTAGTCCCCGCGGGCCTGAACCTGCCCGCCGCCGCCCTCACCGGCACCCTGACCGACCCGGCCAGCGGGGCGGTGGTCACCACCGCCGGCGGCACCCTGGTGATCGACTCGGTCGGCCCCGGCGCCGTCCCCCGCATCCTGGCCACGGTCCCCTGGGCCGGCGAGATCGAACTCGCCTGGACCGCGAGCCCCGCCGCCGACGTGGCCGAGTACCGCGTCTACCGGGGCGAGGACGCCGACCCGGTGACCACGGGCGATGCCTACGAGACGACGGCTGAGTTGAGCTTCACCGACACCACCCTGGTTCCCGGCATCGAATACCGCTACGCCGTGGTGCCGGTGGACGCGGCCGGCAACGCCGGGACGCGCAGCGACATCGTCACCGCCACCGCCGTGGCCGGGGACGGTCCCACCGTCAGTGCCATCACCCTGGAACCCTTCGGGCGCCCGGCCCGCCCCGGCGCGGTGCTCACCGTGACCCTGACCGGTCAGAGCGGCGGCGCCGCCACCCTGGACCTGGGCGAACTGGCCAGCGGCATCGCGCTCACCGAAGCGGGCCGCACGGGGGTCTACACCGCCACCTACACGGTGCCGGAAACCGCCGTGGCAGCCACCAAGACCAGCCACCGCCTGGTGGCGCACCTGAGCGACGCCTTCGGCGCCACCGACCAGGCTGGCCCGGAGCTGGTGATCGTGGGCCTGGATGCCCTCAACGACCACACCGCCCCGGTGATCGCCGGGGCCAGCCACGACGCCTTCCAGGTGGCGGGCTTCAGCGGCAAGCTGGTGGCCGGTGACCTGCTCAGCGTCAGCCTGACCGGCGAGCCGTTCGGCTACGCCAGCTTCGCCATCGACGGCGTCACCGACGGGGTGGAGATGGCCGAGACTCCCGCAGGCAGCGGCACCTACACCGGCACCTACACCGTGGGCTGGGACGACGCCGGGGAAGCCGCGGCGCTCACCGCCACCCTGGCCGATGAGGGCGGCAACGCCGCCACTACCGCGGTGGGCAGGCCCCTGGTGTTCGACACCCGGGTGCGGCTGAGCGTCACCGCCCGCGACACGCTGTTGCCCGCCGACCGGGAGAGCCAGACCCGGCTGGTGGTCAAGGCCGAAGACGCCAACGGCGGCAAGGTCAGCGGCCATGAGCTGAGCCTGATGCTTTCCACCACCGAGGAGTACACCGGGGTGGTGGGCGGCGGCGACGTGGAAGGCCAGCGTGCCAGCAAGGACGACGCCGACGACCTGGAAGTCAAATGGGGCGGCACCACCGACTTCAGCGGGGAGGTGGCGGCCACCTACACCGCGGGGTTCGCCGCCAAGACCGCGCTGATCGTGGTCAAGGACCTCACCACCGGCGACGTGGGGG
>JARGFW010000281.1 GCA_029211085.1 Deferrisomatales bacterium
GCGTCCGAGCCCCGCTGGACGAGGACCAGGGTCGGTGTGGTGGAGACGCGAAAGAACACGGCCGCCCGGGGCTCGCGAGTGACGTCGATCCGTTTGATCTCCCAGCCGTGCTTCGAGGTGAAGTAGCGGAGGATTCCGTCCTGCTCGATACAGAAGGGGCAGCCGGCCGAGGTGAAGTAGAGCAGCGCAAACTCCGATCGGGCCGCAGAGAGGGTGGTGTCGATCTCCTCCGCCTCCACCTGCCGGCGGGCCCGCAGCCCGGGGTTCACACTCGGGGCGTCCCGCAGGGTGGAGAGTTCGGGGTGCTTGAGGTTCACCAGTGTGGCCACACCTGCAAACCGGACGGCCCGAAGCCGCGCGATGGTTTCCAGGCGTTTGTAGTCCAGGACGTTTTCCTCGGTAGGCTGCTGGAGGGCGTTTTTGAAGACAGTGTCCATGAGGACTCGGAACTCGTCCGGGTGGAGGGTCCAAAGTTCCTCAGGCGCGTAAGCGTCGAGGGTGGGTGGAACACCCGTATCTTCCGGTGTGGCGGCAGGGTCGTCTCGCGGCTCCGGTGAGTCCTGGTACCAGAACCACCCCTGCTGCCGGGTCTCGAAATAGGAGGGTGCTACATCCGGCCCCTGACAGTGGCCGTGCCGAGCTTCCAGAGAGCAGAGGCAACTCAGCAGGACCATCCCGAAGGCCATCCGAACACGGTCAGAACAACGGGTACGCACGGTTGTGCACCTCCTCTACGTCCACGAAGCCGAAGTAGCGTGAGTCCCAGCTGCGCGGGTGATGGCCGACCACGAAGAGCTTCCCCTCGGGGATCACGCCGTTGTAGGCAAAGCGGGGCAGGTGATTGCCCTCGGAGTCCTCGGCCAAGGCCCATCCCAGGAAGTCGCCGTTACAGGTGACGTCGCCGAACGCGTAGATGCGGAGCGAATCCCCGGGGCCGCAGCCCACCTGTTTGAGCAGACTCACCGGTGACCGGTCCTCCGTCCACGGGTGAACCCGCTCGAAACGGACGTAGTCGCCGCGTGCGATCTCTTCGCTCGGCTTGCAGTCCCGAAGCAGGAAGACTCGCGAACGCAGGGAGTCGGTCGTGGTGACACACAGGTGCGGCGGGAGCCACAGCACGACGGGGAGTCCGATCAGCCCCAGCAGCACCGCCCCAACGATGGTGTGGCGGGATGGTGTGCGTTTTCGGACCATTGGTTTTGAGAAGAGCCGTTTGTGCACCGTGAACTCCCACGCCCCGCGTGAGCCCCGGGGTCGAGACGTGACCGTCTCCTCCTGCAGTGCTGGAGAAGAGTGTCTTTCACCCCAATGAATCCTCCAGGGTGGAACACGGCAGAGAACGAAATGCGGGGATTTCCCCAAAAAACTTTCAGACTCCGGCTACGCCGGCTTAGGTTTGCGGGGGGTACCCGCTGGTAACCATGGGGACGGCCATGACGAGCGGTTGCCGGGGATGCTATTCTGCCGCGCCAGCTTGTTCGGGACTCGATGGCAAACGACACCGCAGCAAATGAAGAGCAGATCCAGCGCCTACTCAACGCCCCGGCGGGTACTGTGGGGAAGGAAAGAACCGATGACCAAGACAGAGGTCGCAGATGCTATCTGCGAACGGGTGGGGTTCACCAAGAAGAAGTCCGGTGATCTGACCGAGCTGATCCTAGACCTGATGAAGGAGTGCCTGGAGAGGGGGGAGAAGGTCATGATCAGCGGGTTCGGGAACTTCGAGATTCACGACAAAAAACCGCGCAAAGGTCGAAATCCTCAGACCGGTGAGGAGCTCATCATCACCCAGCGCCGGGTTCTTGCCTTCAAACCCAGCCAGGTTCTCAAAGAGCGGTTGAACGGCCGCGGGTGACACAGCAGCAGCCGTGATGTGAGCTGCCGCGTCTGGCCTAGGCGCTATCTTCGAGCGGACTATTGGCTCGCAGGAAGGGTATCGATGATCTTTCAAAAAGGCATGCCCAATCAGTCGAATTTAGTGATCGGTTTTTGGGATCGGGGTCCCGCGGAGGCCGAGCAAACCGACTGTCGTTGCGGAATCCAACCTTTTCGAAATCAGCGAGCTGCCATCCACGCTTGAGCCGGTGATTCCTGGTCCTGCACAGACAACACACTGCCGGCAAGCCAACTGACGGCGGCAGGACAGTCCCTCCTGTTTACCGTGGTCCGCGCCCTGCTATCCTATTTTCCTGCGCCGATTTGCATTTCCCATCAGAAGCGTTACGGTACGTGTACAATTGAATTTTCACCCTCAAAGGAGGCACACATGAAACTGAGTGCGAGGAATATCTTGGCTGGGAAGGTGAAGCGTATTGTGGAAGGCTCGGTGAATGACGAAGTGACCGTAGAACTTCCCGGTGGCACGGAGATTGTTTCGATCATCACCAAATCTTCTGCCGAGGCCCTTGGTTTGAAGGTCGGCAGTGAGGTGTTTGCAATCGTCAAAGCCTCGAACGTTTTGCTGGGCACTCCTTGATGCACGGGAGCATCGCGTAGTGTTGGATCGAGCGGGGCGGCAGTTCGCGGATTCTCAGCGGCGCTTGCCGTCGCCATCGAGCGTTACCCAGATGGCAGAGCCGGCACCGTTGCTCGGGCGATATGGTGAGGTCTACGTCCCAACCACTCTTCATTCCTCACCCCGGTTGTCCCCCCCTGGCGACAAGCATCTGCGGCAGGGGTCTTGGTGCCGCTTGCGCCGACCCTGCGACGCGCGGCAGGTGACGGGAGGCCGGCAAGGGGGCCCCGGCACCGTTCGACAACCACCTTGAGCGATTGGACACTGCGCGAACCGATCGGGGTTCCGATGCATGTTTACGGTTCGCGATGCTGCCCCCAACGGCTCCCGGCGCTCTGGCAACGAGAGCCACAGCAAGGGAATGAAGAACAGTCCGGCGGGTTGGGTTCGCGTCTGCGGTGCGACCGAGGGACTTCCCGCCGGATCTATCCGTCCTATAGACGGCCAAAGGATGGCTCATCGCGTCTGGACTTCCCCCGGAACGGGCCCCGGGGGAAGAATCCAGCCAGCGATCAACCGTGCAACCTACCTGTGTGTCTCAGCCGGCTCGTAACGGTCTGGTGAACCGCCCCCCAAAAGACTTCCTGGGGCGCCCACGAACCGGTCAGGATCTGTCCCGATGGATCGTGGAAGAACATCACCCGTTTTCCTGCCGGCTGCAGCAACTCTTCCTGGAATGCCTCCAACGCGAGATCGTGAGCATCCGCCTCGTCAACCGAACCCCCTTCTGCCTCCCCGGTGGCCGCCTGGACGATTGCGGCAACCACGCCCAACGCTCGTGCCGCATCCCCTGCGCGGGCAAAGGTCCGTAACCCGAACAACCGCCCGTCGGGACTCTCAGGAGAGAGGACGAACAGCGTTCCTCCCAGTGCCCCCTGCAACCGCTTTCCGAGTTGGGCATTCGCGTATACCGTCGCACCGGAGGCGGTCTGCACCGGACTCGCCGTCAGCCGAAACGCGGTTCCGTGGGAACCGGCGTACCACCGGCCGATGTTTTGCGCGGCGTTGATCTCCGCATTCTTGATCCCCAGGCCGGCTGCGGTGGGGAAGACGAGAAGGTCGCCACTGCCAATCGGTAGGAGGTCACCCGGTTGAATCCGGGCCGCCGCAACCCCAGCCCGCCCCAAGGTGCGACTAAGCCAGGTGGCAGCGCCCTTGTTCAGCGTCTCTACATCCTCCTTGGTCGCCGCTTGGCAGCGAACTCCGGGCGCCATTGAGTTCGCGTCGAACCGACTGGAGAAGCCAGCGGCAGTATCCGCAGAGGCGATGCCGTACACTTCTGCTTGCATCTCCACCTGGGCACGAATCTCGCGGTGCAGCCACTGCATCAGCTGGCGGTTCTCAGCCCTGGGGCGGTCGGTCCTGAGCAGGTATCGATTCAGGTCCTCCATGACGATGATGTCCACCGGAGCGAAGCGCTTCTCCCACTTGCCTTCCCGGTAGACGAGCCCTCTTGCGGCCTGGACCACGAGATCGGCAGTGGATCTTGCCCGGTCGCTCTTGAGGTTGTTCAGGTGCTCTCGGAGGTTCTTGCCGACCGCACCGCGAGTGGAGCGACCCGAGCTCTGGACGGCTTCCCGCCATGGGGGCTGATGCCGATGCCAGGCCAGGAGTGCGCGATGGGTCTGCGCGAGGTACTCGACACCCTCTGCGCTCTTCCCCCATACATTCCTCCGCGCCCGTGTGTCCTTTGCTTCCGTTCGCCACTGTTGAATCTCCAGCCCCAGGCGGCGCTCCACATCGCGGTAGATGCCAGAACTCGACGCGCGCCACGTCGGAGAGGATGCAATGCACCCCGCCTGGAGTGTGTCGATCTGCTCTTCGGAAAGTCCGGCACGGAGTGCCTCCTCCGCACTCGCCCGTACCACCTCGTCCAAGACCTCCTGTCTCGCGTCTTTCGTCTCCGCACAGCAGAGGTGCCGAATCTGGGCGAGGTAGCGAATCCCGCGCCGGACCTCCCCCAGCCGTTCCCAGGCTGCCCGCCTCTTCACCAGCTGCTCTCTGGAGGCTCTGTCCCCTGGCAGCGTCAGCGAGGCACTCCGTTCATGGCGATACGCGACGAGCCTTCCGGCGTCGGCCAACTCTGCCGAACCGATGGAGACGCTGGCCGCCGTCCGGAGACCAAGGTCCACCGCGAGGACTCGAACCGTGCCGGTCGGTGGCTCCGAGCCACGCTGGGCGTTGTACCGTTCGGGTAGGCTGCAGTTGAACCAGTTCCGCGCCTTCTCCCTTTTCCGGAGTGCGTCCTGGAGTTCACTACCGACGTCAACTGCGACCTTGAGGTAGACGGGTCCGATCTCACCACTGCCCAGGGAGTCGTCTGCGGATTTCTCCAGGTGCACCCGGGAGAGGAGCAAAGCGCTACCCCCCACCGGACTATCCATTTGATCTAGGCCATCCTGGGAACGTCGGGCCAGAACGAGATCTGTCTTTCCGCTCTTCAGATCGACCCGCCGGACGCGGGCGTTTCTCGCTTGTCCGGAGGCGGCCAACTTGAACACAAAAGCCTCCTCCTGCAGGGGGCCACCGCCATCAGGCGGATACGACAAGAGCCGCAGTTTCACCGCCAGCGCCCCTTCCTCCCGTTCCAGTAACTCATAGGAGGGCTGGTTGGAGTTCTTCGGAGGGTCGAACTCCACGTACCGGGGATGCAGGCGCTCGTCCGCCGCGGTGAACGTCGGGTGGAGGCGGGTTCGCGCCACCGCTGCCGACCACGCATTGCGTAACGCCACGGCGGACACAACGTCACCTGCCGGGTGCTCGGCCAGCCATTGTCGCTCCGGGTTGGCGAGCCAGCTGAGGACTTCCTCGCCGCCGGACCCACGGCTACGTGCCGTCCGGAGGTCCAACAGCCGCTGTGAACGCTCTGTCGCGGAAGCGCCCGGGTGGGCCTGTAACCACTTTCTTAGCCGGTCCCAGTTTCTCAACGTCCGGGGGAGGAGAGTGTAGGTCGCTTCTTTCCCCAACCCGGGTGAGAGTTCCCTGAGCCTTGCGGTCTGTTCCCGCTCGAACGCCCGGATGCAGTGGAGCGCATTCCCATGGGACGCAGCGTGCTGCCGATCCCACTCCCTGACACGCGCCCGGCGTTCCTCCTGCTGCTCCTCAGCCCGGTGGCACCACGATTCCCAGGCGTTCAGATGACCGACGGCGTGCGCCATTGCCAGCCGCTCGAACTTGGTCAACCGACCGGAAGACGGTGCGACTCTTCCCGCCCCAAACGGTGCACAGATGGGCAGGGCATGGAGGGCGTGGAGACCGATGTAGACCCGGGTCATCGGGCTGTCGAACTTGCGCTGCAAGGCTTCGTACAACGAGCCCGCCCACCCCGCGTTCCCCGCGCGATGCTCGCGGAGCCAGCGGGGGGGGCTTCCTGGCCGACGCAGCAGCGCCGGGTGCTCCGCAAGGCGCGCCCGGGCTGCTGCCGCCCACCCCTCTCCCGCTTCCGTCCAGAAGCCGTCTTCCGCCCGACGGTCGAGCAGCAGGTCATGGAAGGCCCCCAGCAGGGCCGAATCCGCTGCACCCGCTTCCGAGTCGGGGTCCACGAGCAGGCTGTGG
>JARGFW010000019.1:0-2096 GCA_029211085.1 Deferrisomatales bacterium
GAGCCAGCACGGCTCGGTCGTTGCCAACAGGGCGTCCAGGGCCGGTTCGGCCGGAGGGAACGCGGCCCGAGGGGCGTCCGCGGGGAGAGCGGCGGCGTAGCGCTCGTAGGCCAGCAGGGCACTGGCGACGGCCAGGTCCTTGGGCGCGCACTCTCGAGCCTCCAACGCCACGGCCCGGTCGTATTTGGCCTGCAGCGCATCGATCCGGGCCGCGTCCTCTTCCCCCAGGGGCCGCGGGCCCGCACACCCGGCAGCCACCGCCACCAACCCCGCCACGATCAAAGTCGTCAACGCCCTCATTTCACCCCCTCCTTGGCGCCGGTCAGCCGGATCGCCTCGGCGGCGTACTCGCGGGACTGCTTGCTCCACGCGCGGGCCTGGGCATGGTCTTCCGCTGCAGAGGCGTGCCGGGCCAGTTCCAGGTAGGCCTTGGAGGCGTAGTACTCGAACGGCGCCGCGTCCTTGGCCCCGGCACCCTTGGCGGCCAGGAACTCCTCCCGCGCACCCTGGACTGCGCCGGTGGAAGCACAGCCTGCGAATAACACCCCCAGGGCAACACCACACAGCCATCTCCTCATGCCAACCCTCCTTCCCCGCTGAATTCGTTCCGCGCCCCCCCTGGCGCCGTAAAAATACCATGGTGCCGGGCGCCCGGCACCTTTTCGACCATGGGGGTCTCAGTTCTTTAGGGGCTCGACCAGGTGCTCGAGGCCGTTCACCTTGATCTCGTACACCAACTGCAGCAGCCGGCCCAACTCCCCGCGCGGGAACCCTTGCTGGGAGAACCACACCACGTAGGGCTCGGGCAAGTCCACCAGGAGCCGCCCCGCGTAGCGGCCGAACGGCATGCGGGTGCGTGCCACCTTGAGGAGGTCGGTCGGGTCGGGAACGACGGGAAGGGGTTCGTTCACAGGTCGTAGAGGTAGAAATAGCCGCGCAGGGGCCCGTTGTTGAGCGGTTTCTTGATCCGCGGCCGGGAGCCGAACGCCGCCTCGAACTCCGGGTTGGCCACCAGGAACGCGGCGCGCCAGCCCGGGAAACCGGCACACCAGGCGCCCAGGTCGCGGTAGAACCCCACCGACAGCCCCGGCGACAGGCGCTCCCCGTAGGGGGGGTTGCTGAGGATGAGCCCCTGCCCGGGGTCGAAGCCCGCCTCGGCGGCGATCGCCCGCACCCGGTCCGGCACCAGGGCGCGAAAATCCCCCTGGCTGAAACGGATGTAGCGCTCCACCCCGGCGTTGGCCATGTTGCGTCGTGCCACTGGGCCAAGCTGGGGGTCCAGTTCGTTGGCCAGCACCAGGGGGCGGGTGTCGGCGAACAGGGCACCCGTGGGCTGCTGGCAGTACCCGGCCACGGGCTCGATCTCCTCCGCGGCGGGCCGCCGCGGTTCGACCCACACCGGACGGCCGCGGGCCATGCACGCCGCCTCGATGGCGATGGTGCCCGAGCCGGCCATGGGATCGAGCAGCACCTGGCGGCGGGCGTCGTGGCGCGCCAGCATGACCAGCACCGCCGCCAGGTTCTCCCGCAGGGGGGCCACCCCGGTCTCGCTGCGGTAGCCGCGCTGGTTCAGCGGCCGGCCCGCCAGGTCCAGGGAGAGGACCACCGCGTCGCCGTGCAGGCGCAGGTCGAAGCGCAGCTGGGGATCGTCGGGATCCAGGACCAGCCCCACCCCCCGGCGCGCGGCGCCTTCGATCAGGGCGTTCTTGGCGGCCCCCACCACCTGGCGGGCTCCGGCCGCGAACGGCTCCAGGTTGAACGGTGCGATGCTGAACCGGGTTCCTTCCTGAAGCCACGGCCGTTGCTCCACGGCCACCGCGTCGGCCAGCTCCTGGTACAGGGGTTCCAGACGCTGTGCCGCGCTGCGGTAGAGCCCCCACAATACGCGAGTAGAGGTGCGGTGGTAGCGCACCGCCAAGCCCGCCAGGCGCGGGTCGAACGGGTAGGCCAACGCCCCCAGACCTTCCTTCTTCGGCTCCGGCAGGCGCAGGTCGGCGAAGGCCCGCTGGGACAGCCGCGACAGCTCGCCGGCCATCACCTTGTTGGTGCCGGGAACGCCGATCAGGCGCAGTTGGTCAATCATCGCGGGGTTGAGC
>JARGFW010000019.1:2196-19437 GCA_029211085.1 Deferrisomatales bacterium
GCCTGTTGGGGAACCGCAGACGCCGTGCGACCCCATCTGGTATGATCGCCGGCCTCGGCACGGCGCGGGAGGAAAAGGACTGGCATGAAACGCACGCGAATCCAGGAAGACGAAGTTCTAGAGCGCCTGTGGCATCTGCGCGAGGACGGAGAAACGAAGGTGGCGACCTTGGCCGAGCACCTGGGCGCGGAGTTCGACCCCGCGCTGCTGCTCCACCTGGCAGACGGCAGGTGGATCTACCTCTGGGAGGACGACCAGCGGGTGGAGCTCACCGCCCGGGGCCTGCCACGGGCCCAACAACTGATCCGCGCCCACCGCCTCGGGGAGCGCCTCATCCACGACGCGTTCGGCGGCGACTTCGAGACCGGGGCTTGCGAGTTCGAGCACATCGTCACCGCCGAACTGGTGGACGCCATCTGCACCCTGCTGGGCCACCCCCGGGAGTGCCCCCACGGCTCGCCCATTCCCGAGGGGGCGTGCTGCCGCCGGGCGGAGCGGGTGGTGCAGAGCCCGGCGGTCCCGCTCACCGAACTGGAAGTGGGCCAGTCCGGACGGGTGGTGTACGTCCGCTGTGCGGACGACAGCCTGCTGCACAAGATCGAGGGGCTGCAGATCCGCCCCGGGGTCACCGTGAGCCTCCACCAGCGCTACCCCACCTTCGTGATCGAGTGCCAGGGCGCCAGCATCGCCCTCAGCGAGGAAGTGGCCGCGGCGATCCGGGTATGGCATGCGCACCCCGCCTCGGCCGCGGAGGAAACCCCACCCCCGCCGGTGACCAGGGACTGGATTTCCCGCCTGCTGCGCCGCCCCTGAATGCAATGACCGAAACCTTCGACAGACCTTCCCCGCCAACCGCGGCGCTCACCGACCCCGGCGCCCGGCGCTCACCGGCGCGCAAGATCGCCCTGTTGGGTCTGCCCAACAGCGGCAAGAGCCAGATCTTCAACCGCCTCACCGGCCAGTACGCAGTGGTGGCCAACTACCCCATGACCACGGTCACGGCCGAACGCAAGCCCGCTCTGATCGGCTTGCACTGGTACGAGGTGGTGGACACCCCCGGTCTGCACGGCCTCACCATCCACGCCCAGGAAGAACTGGAGGTGCGGGAACTGCTCTACCGGGAGCGTCCCGACGTCATCGTGCAGTGCGTGGACGCCAACCGCCTCCAGGCGTCCCTGTCCCTGACCGCCGACCTTCTGGAGCTGGAGATCCCCCTGGTGGTGGCGCTGAACGCTATCGACGAAACCACCCGCAGGGGGGTGGAGATCGACGCCCGACAGCTGGGCCAGCACCTGGGCGTGCAGGTGGTGGAGTTGGTGGCCGCCAAGGGCCTGGGAACCGGCCAGCTCAAGCGGGCCATCACCGCGGCGACCTCCGGCACCCACCGCAAGCGCTACGGCGGGCCGCTGGAGAAAGGCCTGGAGCGCCTCACCCGGTTCCTGCCGGCGGACACCCCATACCCCCGCAAGACCGCCCTGACCCTGGCGGTGGGAGACCCGTTCCTGCTCCAGCAACTGGGCCGCTGGAACCCGGGCGCCGATCTGGGCCCCCTGGAACGGGAACTGGCCGCGGTGCGCACCTCGCTGAAGGCCAACCCCATCACGGCCGCGGCCGCGGTGCGCAACCGCTGGATCGACGCCATCGCCGCCGAGGTCATCCGTACCCGCCCCGCGCCCCGCAGCGACTGGTCCCGGCGGGTGGCAGAGATCAGCCGCCACCCGGTGCTCGGCGCCCCGGTGTTGTTGGGCGTCACGGGCGTGTGCTTCCTGCTGGTGGTGCAGGTAGCCAACCGCCTCGCCGACCTGCTCAACGCCTGGGTGTGGACCCCGGTGGCGGCGCACCTCGACGGCGTCCTGCCCCCGGGGCTGTGGCACGACCTGCTGTTGGGGGAGTTCGGTCTGCTCTCCTTCGGGGTGGCCAACGCCTTGCTCACCGTGCTGCCCATCCTGTCGGTGTTCTTCTTCGCCTACAGCCTGATCGAGGACACCGGCTACATCCCCAACATGGGGGTGATGACCCACCGCGCCCTGCGCAAGCTGGGCCTGAGCGGTGCCTCGATCATGCCCCTGGTGCTGGCCTGCGGCTGCAAGACCATGGCCACCATGACCACCCGCGGGCTGTCCTCCCGCAAGGAGCGGCTGATCGCGGTGTTCCTGATCGCCTCCAGCGTCCCCTGCGCCGCCCAGACCGGGCTGCACCTGGCGATCCTCGGCCGCACCGGGCTGGGCGCCACGGGTCTGGTGGCAGCCGTGATGCTGACCGGCTTCGTGGTGTCGGGTGTGCTGCTCAACCGCATTCTCAAGGATGATCGGCCGACGGAGTTCATCCAGGCCCTGCCGCCGATGCGCATGCCGTCCCTGCGGGCGGTGTTGATCAAGACCTACTACCGGGTGCTGTGGTTCTGCCGGGAAGCCCTCCCGGTGTTCGTGATCGCCGCCGCGGTCCTGTTCGTAGCGGACGCGGTGGGGCTGCTGGGCGCCCTGCACGGCGCCCTGGCGCCGGTGATCGAAGGGTTTTTGGGCCTGCCGCCGCAGATGGTGGACGTGCTGATCCTGTGCCTCGCCCGCCAGGAGGCAGCCGCCGGGATGCTGCTGATGCTGGTGGAACAGGGCCGCCTCGACCCGGCCCAGACCATCGTGGCCGTGGTGGTGGCGCTGCGCTTCGTACCGTGTTTCAACAACGTGGTGGCGATGGGCAAGGAACTGGGGGTCGGCAGCACCGCCGTGCTGGTGGTGGCGATCAACGGCTCGGCGATTCTGCTCGCCGGCCTGGTGCGCTGGGGTCTGCAGTTGGCGGGAGGATGAGGACCTAGAGACGCTCGGTGGATCCGCCGGGGATACCCGGTCCCGGTCCTCGGGTCGCCTGCCGGCAGCATTCCCCTCCGCCGAATCCCTGATATTCTGTCCGCGTGCACCGCGAAGCGGAGGCGGGGCACAGGAGCCGGGGGAATCGCCCCGGGCCGCGCGCTCCCTTGCCCCACCCAACCCTGGTTGACTGGAAATCGGATACCGATGGCTGAACCGGATCTGTCCCCGGGACTGTCGCGCCGGACCCGCCGGGTCCGGCTGTTGCGCTGGGCCCTGCTCGCCCTCCTCGGCGGGGTGCTGTTGCTCGGTCTGCTTCTCGCCGCCCTCCCCTCCCTCCTCTCCAGCGACACGGCTCGGCAGCGCCTCGAGCGGGAAGCGACCCGAGCCCTGGGTCGCCCGGTGCAGGTAGACACCCTGGAACTGGCGTGGACCGGTCGGTTCCTCCTCGGCGGCGTCCGGGTCGCGGACGACCCCGCGTTCGCCACCGACCCCCTGCTGAGCCTGCACCAGCTGGCCATCCAGATCGACCCGGCCGGCCTGCTGCGGCAGCGGGTGAAGCTGTCGCTGGGACTCACCGGCCTGGACTTGAACCTGGTCCGGGACCCTGGAGGACGTACCAACCTCGAAGCCCTGTTGGAGCCGTTGGGCGCGCCACCCCCGCCCGGTCCCGGGAAGCCCGCAGAACACGCGGCGGCACCCCGGGAATCGACCCCCGAGTTGACCTTGCCGTTCCGCGAGGTGGACCTGACCGTGCGGGTGGAGCAGGTCAATCTGCGCGTAACCGACCACAGCCAGGGCCGAACCGCCGCGCTCCGCGATCTTTCCCTGCACCTGGACGTGCACCCCCCGGAGTATGCGATCGCCGCCGAGGTGCGGGGCGGCCTGTGGGCGGACGGCGACGAACTGGGTCCGTTGCACCTTACCGCGGCCGCGGAGCACCTGCTCGCACCGGGGGGCGCGCTGGACCCCGGGAAGGCCCTGCTCACTGCCGCGGCCGAGGTGCCCGGGGGCAGCCTGTCCGCCCGGGGGAAACTGGGGGTGGAGCCAGAAGCCGGGGGAGAACCGGCGGCCGGGATGACCGCCACGGTAGCCCTGGACCTCGGGAAGCTGTGGGCCGCCGCCCGGCCGTTTCTGCCCCCGGACCTCGCCGGCTCCGAGATCGAGGGAAGACTCAAACTGGACCTCCAGGGCAGCGGTGACCCGGCGGATGCGGTGGCGTTCAACGTGGGGCTGACCGGGGACGGCCTGCGGGCCGGCGGTGCCATCCTCGACGGCCGCCGGGTCGGACCCGTGGACATGAGCGTGCAACACCGGGGAAGCTACCGGGCCTCCCGCGGTGTGTTGGAGATCGACGCCGGCCGCATCGACCTCCAACGGGGCACCCACCTGGCCTGGCGCGGACAGGTGGCGGAAGTGGGCAGCCCGGCGCCCCAGGCGAATGTGGAGGTGGGCCCCGTCACCCTGGACCTGGCCGAACTCCACCGCCTGGCCCAGCCGTTCCTGCCGAGCGACCTGACCCTGGCCTGGCGGGGCTCCGACCCGCCCCGGCTCCGCCTGGAGCGGCTCGCCGCGACCGGGCCCCTGGTTGCCGACCCTGCCACCGACCAGCAACTGGAACTCCGCGGGCTGGTGCTGGAGATGCCGGGAGCCGACCTGGCGGACGGGGCCACCTCCGTGGAGCTCCGGGGGGCCCGTCTGCAGCTCGACGCCCTGTCGACCCGGCTCCGGAGCGGGTTTCCCGCCGACCTCGCCCTAAAGGCTTCCCTGGACCTGGCGGCCCTGGACCTGGCGGGAGCGGAACCCCTGACACTGCGCAACCTGTCCCTGTCCCCCCTGGAGCTGGTGGCCCGGGAGCTGCGCCCCGCGACCGCGGGGAAACTGCCCCTCGCCGGACACTTCGAACTCTCCCAGCACCTGGCCGCCGGCGGGGTCAGCCGCGGCTCGGAGACGGCGATCACCGCGCTGCGCCAGCGCCTCGCGACCCGCGCCGTCGTATCCGAGCAGGGGCAACTGCAGCTCAGTGTCGAGGCGTTCGGGGTCCAGGCGGACGAACTGCATCACACCACCGGCGGCGCGGAATCCCCGGTGGTGCATCTCCGTCCCGGCACCGGGGAGGAGAAATCCCCGGCCCTCGACCTGACACTGGCCGCCCTGCGCCTCTCCGCCCCCGGCTCCCTGGAACCAGACGCCCTGCGCCTGGGGGAGGTCTCCCTGCACCTCGGGTCTCTGGAAGCCGGGGCGGGTGCAAACCGGGTCACCATGGAAACCGCAACCCTGCACGCCGCGGAGTTGGAGGCGGAACTGGACGGCGGGTTCCCCCACAACCTCGCCCTGGGCCTGAGCGCCGCCATCGAAGGACTGCGGCTGGAGGGGCCCAACCCCGTGCAGGTGGCCCGGCTGGAACTGCCCCACCTGGCCGTCACCGCCCGCGGGCTGACGCCCGCAGCGGAGTCTCTCTTCGGCGTGGCGGGAACGTTTCACCTGGACCAGGCCCTCCGGGCCCGTGACCTCCACGTTCCGGGGCTGGCGGCAGTGGACGAACTGCGCCAGGAGCTCACCCTGGAGGGCGCCCTCGACACCGGCGCGGAAGCCCGCTTCCAGATACCCATCCTCGCGGTGACCCTCGCGGAGGCCCGGGTGGAAACCCCCGAGGGGCCGATCACCCTGCCCCTGGCCCTGGGGGCGCGGCTGGACTCCCTGGTGCTCCGCGGCACCGCCCCCGAAACCATCGACCTCCAGGGCCTGGCCCTGCACCTCGATGCCGGGCCCCTGCTGTCCCTCACCATGGACACCGATGCCGGTGGCCTGGGCGCCCGCTCGCTGCGGGCCGGGGGCGCCGTGCGGGTGGACGCTGGGGGGTTGAGCCGGTCCCTGCCCCCGGCCTACCGGTCTGGCGGAGCCTTCACGGGCACCGCGGCGCTCGACTGGTCCCTGGCCGGCCGACTGCCCTCCCCCGCCGAACGCACGGCGCTGGAGGCGCCCGCCCCGGGGGTGTGGGCCGCGCCCCTGCCTCTGCCGTTCCTGGACGCCCTGGAGCTGCGGCTGCGCCTCGCCGGCGTGGGCGCGGACCTGCCCCTGGGCAGCGGGGACCGGCTCACGGTCGGCGGCATCTTCACCACGCCGGAACTGCACCTCCAGGTGGGGCCGGGGGGCGAGTCCGTGGCGTTTTCCGTCCCCCTGGAGGTCCGCTGGCTGGAAACCCTGCCGGGCCTGCCTCCCCTGATCGACCCCCTGCAACTGCACCTTTCCGCCCGGGGCGGACTCGGAGCGGATGGCACCCTCGACCTGAAACAGACCCTGGCCGTCCAGCCCCTGGACATCGCGCAGGAGGCTCGGCTCACGCTCCGCGGCGTGCGCCGCCTTCTCGCCCAGGGGCTGGAGAGCCCTCCGGCCCTGTGGTTGAACCACCTGTCGGGAGACGCCGCGGCGAGCCTGCAGGTCGGCGGCAACCCCGACCTCACTGCCCTCGTTGCCGGGACCGATGTGGGGGTCCAGGGCCCTCTGCGGGCCAGTGTCGGTGCCACTCTGGAGCGCGGCGAAGAGGCGTCGGCGTGGTTTGGCTTCGAAGCCAGCCACGCGACCGTGGCCCTGGCCGACCGACTGGTGTTGGAACGCCTCGACGGCACCCTGCGCCTGGACAAACGGGTGCGACTGGGCATCCTGCGGGGGGAGTCTGACACCAACCGGGCCCCGGGGTTTCTCAGCGAGGAGGTGCTCGCAGGGGCAGGCGGACGTCGACGGCCCCCGGCCGGGCCCACCGGCACCGCAGCCCAGGGGGGAGGCCTGCGCATCGCCAAGGTACGGCTGGGAGTACAGCCGATTCCGCTCCTACTGGATGGGGTGCAGGTGCAGCTGGGTCTGCCCGGGGGGCTGCCGGCCGTGGAACGCCTGCAGGTGGAACTGCTCGGCGGAACGCTGCTGGGTTCCCTGGCGTGCGTCCCCGCGGATCGGGGTTACGCCCTGGACGGGGGACTCGCCTTCACCGGCCTGAGCACCGAACGCTTGGTTCCGGGGGCGGTCGGCTCCGCTCCCGAGGAGTCCGAGGTGAGTGGGCAGGTGGGGTTCCGGGTACCCCTGGCAGAAGACTTCAGCCAGCTGCTCTCCGACCTGGACCTGCAGTTTCGCCTCACCCAGGTGGGGCCGCAAACCCTGGGCCGGGCCCTGTACGCTCTGGACCCCGGGGAGAGCAACGAAGCGATTCTGCAGCAGCGCCGCCTGGTGCGACTCGGGCGCCCCCTGTGGGCCGCCGCCGAGGTGCACAACGGCAATCTGTCCCTGGCCGGAGCGGTGGAGGTGCTGGGAGGCGTGCTGTCCCTGCCTGCAGTCGAGCGGGTCCCGGTGGCAGACCTGCCGGGCATGCTGCGGCTCGAGCCCCCGGCGGAACCGATCGCCGCCCTGAACCACCTGCTGGACGTCTTGGCGGCCGACCGGGTGGAGATCTACCCTGACGGAGCCGTCCGCCTGATCGCGGACCCCGAGGAGAAGGTGCCATGATCCGCAACACCCCAAACCTGGCAGCGGCCGCGCTCCTGGCCTGGACCGCCTTCGGCTGCACCCTGGCCGAGGTGAAGGTGGACGTGATCAGCGAGCGCACGGCGTTGGAGAACCAGGTACTGGGCACCTACAACGCCCTGGACCGGGAGATGTTGCTGGTGGCGTCGGTGCGCGGGGTGGACTCCAGCGGTGAACTGCGCGAACCCCCGCAGCGCAGCCAGGAACACCGGGACTCGGTGCTGGCCATGCAGACCCTGGCGTTCCACCAGGACGACGTGGACGCGTTCGCGCGGCTCGGCTGGGTAGGCGAGGGTGCAGACGGCTTGCTGGCACCGTTCGAGTTGCGCAAGGACGGGCCGGAGGACCTCCGGGAGTTCGCGCAGCGCTACGGCCCGGCAGAGTTCCAGTCGGTGCTCGCCCGGGTCAACGACGCCCGGGAGCAGGTCATGGCCCGGGTGGTGGCATTGAACCCGGACCTGACCGCAGCGGACCTGCCGGAGGTGCACCGGGTGTTCGGCCGCCTCAACGCGGACAACGCCCGGTCGGGGGTCAAGATCCAGCACCCGGACGGCTCCTGGGTGGTGAAGCCGTGAGCACAGGCTGGCCCGGGGTACGGCCGCTCCAAGCCGCAGTGGCACTCGCGGTGTTCCTGGCGGGCGCCCTTCCCGCCGCCGCGGCCCCCCGCACCCGGCCTCTGGCGCCGCCGCTCAACGAACCGGTACCGGTGACCGCCGAGGCCGACCCGGTCGCCGGCGTCGCCGTCTCCCGCGACGGGCTCTGGCTCGCCTACGGCGCCGGGCGGGGGCGCTTCCGCGACCTCTGGCTGCGTTCCGCCGATCCCAACGTGGTGGTTCTGCCGCGCCAACTGACGTTCGACCCGGGAGACGAGCACTCTCCCGCGTTCTCCCCCGACGGGCGCTGGCTGGCCTACGTGGGCACCGGCCACGACGCCAAGGGCGATCTCTACCTGCTCGACCTCAAAGCCAAGACGACCCCGGTGCGGCTGACGGGGCGGGAGACCACCGACGGCGGCCCGTGCTTTTCCACCGACGGTCGTTCGCTGCTCTACCACCGGGCCGCGGCCGGCGCGGAGGCGACCCTGGCGGAGGTGAGCTTGGGTCCGGAGGGCGCCGCCAGCGGTCCGGCGCGCACCCTGGAAACCGGGGGCCCGGCGTGGGACCCCGCGCCCTCCCCGGACGGCCGCTGGGTGGTGTTCGTGTCGCGCCGCGCAGACCCGGGCGGGGATCTGTTCCTGTTGGAACGGGGCACCGGCGAGGTGACTCCCCTGACCCGCGGGCCCGAGGTGGACGCCGCACCGACCTGGGCCGTGGACGGGCAGACGGTGTTCTTCGCCCGCCGGGCCGTGGACACCGACGGAGATGGGGTCCTCACCGAGGGGGACCGGGCGGCGGTGTACCGGATGGCGCCCGGGAGCCCGGGAAGCGGCGCGCACCCCCTTACCGCCGCCTCGGCGCGGGCAGAGCACCCGCGGGCCGCGCTGTCCGGGGAAGGGCCGGCCCTCTATTTCCTCTCCGACCGGGGTGGCGTCCCCAACGTCTGGCGCCTGCCGGCCGAGGGTGAGATTCCGGCCCGCCCCACCGCCCGGGAACAACTGGACCTGGCCGGGGAGATCGCCGGGCTGTTGCCGGCCGACCCGCTGCGCACCGCGCTGGCCTTCGCCCGGGTCCGGGAGCGCTTTGCCGCCGAGCCGGCGCCGGCCACCCGCGCCAACTTCGCCATGGCCAACGTCTACCGGCTCGCCGGCTACACCGCGGCGGCGGCCCGGGAGTACCGGGGCACCCTGGAACGCAGCGCCGGTGCCCCGGCGCCCGTGTTGCCCGAGGAAGCCCTGGCGCGGATCTTCCTCGTCCGGCTGGACGGCACGGAACGCTGGCGCCGGGCAACCCGCCGCGCCGAGCAGGACAGCGTGCTGGCCCAGACCCTGGAAGCCCTGCAGGCGGTGGCCGACGGGTATCCCCGCAGCGAACGGGTGCAGGCCCGCGCCCAGGTGGAACAGGCCCGTTGGCTCCTGGAGCGCGGAGACGGCGTCGGGGCGGTCTTGGAGACCACCCGCCGCCTCGACCGGGTGATCGATGGGGATGCCCACCTGCCCGACCTCGCCGCCGAGGCCCTGCTGCTGCGGGCCGATGCCCTGGCCAGGGCCGGGGACGCCGCCGCCGTGGTGCCGGCCTACCGGCGGGTGCTGGAGAGCTACCCCGAGGAAGATGCCGCCGCCCTCCCGGCGACCCGTAAACTGCTCGACCTGGCCCTGGAAGCGGCCCACGGCACCGAGGAGCAGGTCCGGTTCCTGCGCCAACTGGCCGAGGAAAACCGCAGTGCGCTGCCGCCGTTGGCGGCCGGAGCGCTCAACCGCAGCGGCGACCTGCTGTACACCGCCACGGAGTGGGTCCGGGCCAAGGGTGCCTACCGCCAGGTGCTGGACGAGTTTCCCCGGCAAACCAGCCAGCGGGCCGCGGCCCGCCTGGCCCTGGCCGAGATCCTCTACCGGGAAGAGCGCTTCCGGCAGGCCCTGGATCTCTACGAGAGCGAGCTGGCGGGGCGCACGGTGGAAGACCGCATCTACCGGCTGGCCCGCGCGGGCTACATCCGCCGCTCGGTGGCCGCTGCGGAGTCCCTTTTCACCACCGGAGAAGTGCTCTCGGCCCAGGCCCTGTTCCGGGATCTGGCCCGCTACGACGACCGTGTGGTGGAAGCCCACCGGGGCATCATCAAGTGTGCGGCGGCCCTGGGCGAGAGCGCAGCGGTTCTGGCCGAGTACCGGCAGAAGCTGGCCGACGCTCCGGACGATCCCCTCAACGCCTACGCCGTGGGGCTCGCCCTCACCTATCGCGACGACCGCGCGGCCCTGGACGAGGCCCGCGCACAGATCCAGCGGGCCATCGCCCGCCAGGGCCAGGTGGAGTACTTCCACCAGACACTGGGCTACGTGGAGGAGGTGCTGGAAACCGTCCACGGCGAGAAGGGCATGCTGGAACAGGCGGCCGAGTCCTACCGGCGCGCCGCGTTCCTCAACGACCCGGCCACCAACCCAGAGAACGCCGCCAACCTCCAGCTGAACCTCGGCAACACCGCGTTTCTGCTCGGGCAGCACACCCTCGCCTTCCGCTACTACCGGCAACGGCTGGCGAACGGCGCAACCTTCGCCAACCCGGAGACGGAGATCCTGTTCCACCGGCGGCTCGGCAGCGCCGCGTTCCAGGCCGACGCCCCCGAGGTCACCGTGGCGGCCTTCGAGAAGGCCTTGGAACTGCTGCGGGCCCACGCCGAACCTCGGGGTGCCTCGCGGCTCTACGACACCCTCATCCAGAAAATGCAGGAGCAGTTCCTGGCGTCAACCGCGGACGGGGCAACCCCCGATCCGGGCCTGGCCGCGAGCCAGTCCGCCCTGCGCGCCGAGCTGTTCGCGCTCTCCGCCGGCGACACCCTGCAGGTGCCATCCCCCCAGTGGGAGACCTACCGCAGCGGACTCCTGAACCTGCTGCCGCGGCAGCAGGCCCTTCACCAGCGGCTGCTGGCCCATCTGGAGGCTCGCGGCCGCCCTCCGGGGGAGCGGGAGCGGGCCCGCCAGGAGCTGTCCCTGCACCTGACCCGCATCCGCCAGGCACTGGAGGCACCGTTGCGGTTCTCGCAGCTGGAGGCGGAGATCCTCGACCGGCTGGGGCTGGCCTACCAGGAGGCCGAGCGCTGGGACGACGCCGCAGCCACCTTCGACGCGGTGTTCCTGCACAATCAACGCCTGGGCAACGACGGCAATCTGGCGCGGAACCGCCGCTCGGCGGCCTACAACCGCTACCGGGGTGCCTCCTCCGCCAGCGGTCCGGAGCGGACCCGCCGGCTGCGGCAGGCGGCGGCCGGTTTCCGGGAGGTGCTCGACCTGATCGGGGCCCACGGGGTGAGCAGCCACGAGGCGGAACCCGGCTCCGGGGCGCTCCTCGGCGTCGCCGTGCCGGTACCCCTGGTCACCGGCAACGCGACCCAGGCGGCGTTTGGCTTCAGCGCCGCCCAGGAGCAGCGCCTGGCCGAGACCTTTCTGACCCGCATCGCCCTGGAACTGGGAGAACTGGCGGAGGCCGACGCGGCCCTGCGCACCCAACTGGCCCTCTACCCGGATCCCAGCGCCATCCCGGAAGGGGACCGCTACGGAGTCTCCCTGCTCCACCACCGGGCCGGGCTGCTGGCGTTCGCCCGGGGCGAGACCGGCGCGGCCTTCGACCGGTTTGAAGCCAGCGCCCGGCTCAGCGCGGCCCTGGGCAACGCAGCCAGCACCGCCCTCAACGTGGCGGACATGGGCAGCGCCCTGGCGGACCGGGCGACGGGGGCAGAGGCGGCGACCCCGTCCCGGGTCACCGCCCTGGAACGCGCCGACCGCACGGCGTCGGCCCTGCTGCGCACCGACCCCAGCGTGGCCGGGCAACCGGTGGCCGTGTTCTTCCACAACGCACTGGGGGTGCACTGGCTGGACCTGGGCGACCGGCCCGCCCCCGGGGTAGAAGCAGCGGTGTTCCGGGTCCGGGCCCTGCAGCGGGCCCTCGGGCACTTCACCGCCGGCCTGGAGGCACTGCCCCCGGAGAGGACCGCGCGGGTCGAGATGGCCCGGGCGGCCCGCCTGCACCTGGGGGCGGCCCGGGCGGCCGAGGCGTTGGGGGACTCCCCCGCGACCGTGACGGAGCACCTCGACGCCGCGCTGCAACTCGCCCGCGGTGGCTGCCTGCCGGATCTGGAGTGGCGCGCCCTCGCCGGCCAGGGCCAGCTGGAAGCGGCCCTGGAGGTCCTCCGGAACACCCCGGTGCTGCGCGCCCACTCCCGCCCCGGCGAGATTCCCCGGGTGTTCGGACCGCTGGTGGAGAGTCGCCTGGCAGCGGACCAGGTGGAGGAAGCCCTGGGACGGATGGAGGAGCTGGCCGAACTGGAGCGGGTGCACCGGCTGGCCCCCCTGCTCCTGGGCTCCCTGACCCCGGCGGATCAGCGCCTGCTCCGGGGGATCCTCCCCCGCTTGCTGCGCCTGCGCAGCCTGGACGCCCAGTCCCGGGAGGGGGACGGCGAGGACCGCACCCGCCTGGGGGAGGAACGGCAACGGGAACAGCGCCTGCTGGCGGAAGCCCTGGGGGCCGAGCGGCAGCGCGTGCCCGAACTGCTCGGCGGCGCCCGGTCCACCGCAGAACAAGACACCCTGATGCTGTTGCTGGGGCTGGCCCTGCGGGCGGAAGACCTGGCCGACGCAAGCGCCGAAGCTGCGGATCCCCCCCGCCGCACCGCGCTCGACGTGGAGATCCGCGGGCTCCACGAGCAGTTCGCGACCCTGTTGGGGCAGGCCCTGGGGGCGCTGGGTCCGGGCCAGCCCCTGGGGCTGCTGGGCGCCCTGGCACCTCGCCCCTCGGCGGTCTCCGACCTGGTCGGGGCGCTGCCCGAGGGCGAGGTGCTGGCGCGGATCTGGCGGTTCCCAACGGCTGCTGGGGGGGCCTCGGGGCCCGCCCCCTGGCTGGCCGTGCTGCTCACCGCCGACGCCTTCGAGGTGGTCCGCGCCGCCAGCGCCGGAGAACTGCTGGAGCAGGCAACTCGGTGGAGCGACGCCCAGGGCGGCGCCCGGCTCACCCTGGCCCACGCAGACCCCGCACCGTTCCTGCAGGCGCCGGCGGGAACCACCCTGGCCCTCAGCGGCACCCACTGGCTGCGCAGCTTCGGCCTGCGGCAGCCGTTCCGCAACGCCTTGCTGGTCCTCCCCGGGCCGGCCGGGGAGGGACCGGAGCGGGCCCCCCTGGAGAGCCAGTACCGGCTGCTGGCGCCGGCCGCCAGCGACACCACCGCCACGACCGACCCGCGCACGGCCGCCCTCCACCTTCTGCCCCTGGCCCACACCGTGGCCGTGGCCGGGCCGGCAGTGCTGGGCGGTGCCGTGCCGACCCGCGCGGGGGAGAGCGGTTCCCCCACGTTGGCCCTCACCCTGGAGAGGGGAGTGCCCCTCCCCCTGGCCTCCCTGCTGGGTGGCCTGCCGCGCACCGCCCTGGCGGCGCTGCCCCGGCTGCCCCCAAACCTGGTATTCGAGGTCGGGCACCTGCTGGCCCTGGCCGGAGTCGGCACCACGGCAGTGCCCCGCCCCGGGGGAGCCGTCGACCTGGGGCGCCTCCTCCAGCAGTATCGCACCCGCTCCGCGACGGCCAGCGCCGCCGCGGAGGGCTGGCTGCTCCTCGGCTACGGGGGCATGACCCCGGAGCAAGCCGCGGCGTACGCGGTCGAGAAGTTCGCCGCCACCGCCCGGGCGGCCGAGGCCGCGTTCGGCGCGGGCCGCTACCCGGAGGCGGCGGCCACCCTGGAAGACGCCCTGCTGGTGGCCGAAGAAACCCCCGAACTGCGGCAGCACCTGCCGGAACTGCACCGCTTCGCCCGGGAGGCGACCTTCGCCGCCGGAGACCTGGGCCGGGCGGCCCACCACGCCGCAGCTCTCGTGGCCCATTGGGAGAACACCCGGCCCGACTCCGAGGAGCACGCCGACGCCCTGCTGCGGCTAGGCCTGGTGCTGGCGCGGCAGGAACGCTTCGACCGGGCACTGCCCTCCCTGGAAGCGGCGGCGGAGATGCTGGCCAACCTGGAGCTGACGGAAAAGGCCGCGGCCGCCCTGGCCAGCATGGGCGTGGTGCTGGAGAACGCCACCGAGTACGACCGCGCCCTGGCGAGTTTCGGCTCCGCGGCCGAACTGGACGCGGCACTGGCCCGGGACGATCTGGTCGCCGCCCAGCAGGTCAACATCGGCCGCCTCTACGACCTGCGCCTCAGCCGCTGGGCCCGGGCCAAGCAGCATTATCTCAGCGCCTTGGAGCTGCACGACGCCGCCGGTGACCTGCGGGGAGTGATACAGGCACTGCTCGACACCGGACGCTGCGAACGGCTGTTGGGGAACTTCCCCGCCGCGGCGCAGCGCTACCAACTGGCGCGGGAGCTGCTGGCGGATGAGCCGGACCCCATCCTGGGGGCCAAGGTTGTGATGGAGCAGGCCAACAACGCCTGGTTCCAGGGACGCTACCAGGAGGCGTTCGAACTGCAGCAACAGGTATTGGCCACGGCACGGGCCGAGGGCTGGGCACTGGGACAGGTGCTGGCGCGCAACACCGCCGGCCTCACCTGGTGGACCCTGGGAGACACCGAGCGCGCCCTGCGCGAACTGCAGCGGGCCCTGGAGCAGGCCACGGCGCTGGAAGGACGCGCCGACGAGGTGGCCACCACCCTGAACAACATCGGCCTGGTGCAGCGGGAACAGGGGCGTTTCGACGAGGCCCTGACAACCCTGAACCGCGCCCTGGAGATCGACCGGCGCCTCAAGTCCCGCTGGGCGATTGCCTACGACCTGCGCAACATCGGGCTGACCTTGCTGCGCCGTGGTGAGGCGGGTGCCGCCCTTCCCCCCCTGCAGGCGGCGGCCGCCGAAGCCGAGGCGATCGGCGACCGGGTGAACGAGGCCAAGGCCCGCCTCGCCCTGGCCGAGGCTCGGTGGGCGCTGGGCGAAGGCGAACCCGCCGCGGTGCTCTACCGGCAGGCCCTGGACCTGTCTCGTGAGATGGTGCTGAGGGAGACCGAGTGGCGTGCCCTGCACGGGCTGGCCCGTATCCGCCTCGCGGCGGAGGACCCGGCCGGCGCCCAGGAACTCCTGTTCGCGGCCGTCGCCGTGGTGGAGAACCTGCGTGCGGCGATCAAGCTGGAGCAGCTGCGCGACGGCTTTCTCACCGACAAGCTCGACGCCTACCGGCTGCTGGTGAAGGTGTTGGTGGCCCAGGGGAACTCCGCAGCGGCGTTCACCGTGGCCGAGCGCTCCCGGTCCCGCAACTTCATCGATCTGCTGGGCAACCAGAGGCTCACCCTGCGCGGCGCCGTGGAGCAAGACCTGTACGAGCGCCAGCAGGCCCTGCAGGCCCGACGGGAAGAGCACGAAGCCCTGCTGGCCCAGGCGGAGAACGACGCGGAACGCACCGCCTACCGGCAGGCCCTGGCCGGCCTGGCCGACGAACAGACCGACCTCATGCTGAACATGCAGGTGGCCAACCCGGAGCTGGCCTCCCTGGTCTCGGTGCAACCCGTCGACTCCGATCAGGTCAGGGCGCTCCTCGACCCGGGGGTGACGGTGTTGGCCTACTACCTGCTGGACGACGAACTCCTGTGCTGGGTGCTGGGCGCCGACCGTTTGGCCCTGGTGCGCACCCCCCTGTCCCAGGAGGGTCTCCAGGAGGACATCTTCACCTACCGGCGCCTCATCCAGAACCTGGAACCGCTGGCCGCCGCGTCCCGCGACCTGTACACCCGACTGGTGCAGCCGTTGCTGCCCGAGTTGGCGGGGACCCGTACCCTGGGAATCATCCCCCACGGCCCCCTGCACTACCTCTCCTTCGCCACCCTGGGTGACGCCGACGGCTTTCTGGTGGAGCGGTTCCCCCTGTTCTACTTGCCCAGCGCCAGCGTGCTGGGCTACACCTTGGGGCGGCGCCAGGACGAACCCAACCGCAAAGTGCTGGCGATCGGCAACCCGGACCTGGGCGCGGTGTCCCTGGAACTGCCGTTTGCCGAGCAGGAGGTGGGCACAATCCGCTGGAACTTCCCGGAGGTCACCGTGCTCACCGGGGAGAAGGCCACGGAGGCCTGGGTGGTGCGGCACCTGAGCGAGTATGGCATCATTCACCTGGCGTCCCACGGCGAGTTCGACCCGGTGAACCCCCTGTTCTCCGCCTTGAAGCTGGCCCGGGCAGAGGAGACCGACGGGGACCTCCAGGCCGCCGAGGTGTTCGCCCTGGAGATCAACGCGGACCTGGTGGTGCTCAGCGCCTGCCAGACCGGGGTGGGCAAGGTCACCGGGGGCGACGACGTGATCGGCTTGAACCGGGCATTCTTCTACGCCGGAACCCACGCCATCGTCTCCAGCCTGTGGCGGGTCAGCGACGTATCGACGGCGGTGCTGATGAAGCAGTTCTACCGCCAGATCGGGGGTTCCCGCGGCAAGGCGGAGAGCCTGCGCGCGGCGATGCTGCACGTGAAGACCCGCTACCCGCACCCCGGGTACTGGGGGGCGTTCACACTTTCGGGGGATTACCTGTGAGGAGGCGGTTGGGGGTCGTGGGTTATGTGTCCATCCGGAAACCGCTGCCTTCCGGATGGGCCGTCAGCGGTCCGCTTTGAGCCGTCAGTTCAAGGCAGTGAGGTTCTTGCGTTCCTAGCTGAACGCCGATTGCTGACAACTGACAGCGTCCGGCCGAGAGGTCTTTTTCCGGACGGGCACGAGTTAGGTGTGGGTTGTGGAGGGCGCCGCATCACGACCCACGCCGCATGCGTTTCGATTCACGGTGCACGGAAAAGGGGAATCACCATGAGACACCCGTTGCGCATTGCTTCTGCGCTGTTGCTGGTACTGCTGCTGGCAACCGCGGCCGCCGCCCAGACCACCCTGTGGGTCACTTCCCAGGGGGCCACCCTCAAGGCGGAGAAAAAGGCGCTCTCCGGCACGGTGGCGACCCTCACCGCCGGCACGGCGTTGACCGTGCTGGAGACCGACGCCAAGTGGTACCGGGTGACCACCCCGAACGGCCAGCAGGGCTGGATCTACCGGGGCAAGGTCAGCGACGCGCCGCCGGCCCAGGAGCAGAGCGGCAGCGGCGGACTGTTCGGGGCGGTGACCAGCAGCAGCATCGAGGCCGGCGCCGCCGACACCTCCCGCAGCATCCGCGGGCTGTCCCCCGAGACCGAGCAGTACGCCAACAGCGCGGGGTCCCCCCAGCAGAACCGGGACGCCCTCGACCGGTTGATGGCGCTCAACGTCACCGCCCCGGAGCTGGAGCGCTTCCTCCAGGACGGCCGCATCGGCGAGTACGCAGAGTGAGAGAAGCAGTCAGCAGTCAGCAGTCAGCAGTCAGCAGTCAGCAGTCAGCAGTCAGCAGTCAGCAGT
>JARGFW010000019.1:19537-40695 GCA_029211085.1 Deferrisomatales bacterium
CAGCCCCATCCCCGCGCCTCCGGGGTTCAAGCTGACCGCTGGCGACTGACGGCCAACGACACACCAGGAAAGGAACGATATGCGAACCCCCACCCTGATGGCGACCCTAGCGCTCCTGCTCGCCCCGGCCGCCGAGGCCGGCTGGCTCGACTCGATCAGCAAGAGCGTGATCAAGGACCTCGGCGGGGTCAAGCAAGAACAACCCGCCGGAGAGGCGAAGCCGAAACCGAGCAAGACCGAGCTGCTCATCTCCGGCGTCACCGACGTGTTGGCCGGGGCCGCCGAGGTCCCCTACGACACCGAGCGGGTGATCGGCGAGAGCCTGGCGTTGGAGGGGTTCGCCCGTTACGGCCTGCCGGTGGACGACCCGGAACTGCAGCGCTACGTCAACCTGGTGGGCAACGCCGTGGCCCGCAACTCCCTGCGCCCCACCATCCCCTACCACTTCGTGGTGGTCGACAGCCCGCTCTACAACGCCTTCGCCTGCCCAGGCGGCATCATCTTCGTCAGTTCCGAGCTGGTGCGCTCCATGCACGACGAGTCGGAGCTCGCCGCCGTGCTCGCCCACGAGGTCGGCCACGTGGCCCACAAACACGCTCTCGGCTCGATTCGGCGCGCCCAGTTCCTCTCCGGGGTGGGCAAGCTCACCGCCGCCAGCATGAAGGGGAACCAGGGCCAGCAGTTCCAGGGCATGATCGGCGACCTGCAGAACGTGCTGTTCGACAAGGGCCTGGACCAGAAACTGGAGTTCGAGGCCGACCTGGCCGCCATGGAGACCGCGTACCGCACCGGCTACGACCCCCGGGGGATGGTCCGGGTGCTGGAGGCGCTGCAGGCCAAGGAGGCCTCCGCCACCGACAAGAAGGGCTCCTGGTTCTCCACCCATCCGCCCGTGGGGGAACGGCTCACCAGGCTTCGCGCCGTGGCTGCCCAGTACCCGGACGCCGCCAGCCTGAGCCGGCTGCCGGAACGGTTTGCGGCGCAGCGCGCCAAGCTCCTCTGAGCACCCGACTGGGGGGCTGGCCCCGTCGTCTATACCCCCTTGACGCGGTCCACCGCGCGGGCACAATCTGGCCGCAAAGCCTTGGGTTGCCTGCTGACGGCCCAATGCATACCGGGCCAGCTGGCCGCATGGGAGGAGACACGATGAGATGGATCGCGCGGTGTTTGTACCTCGGGATGGCATTGCTCCTGCTGGTTTCCGGCACCTCCTGCACCTTCGTCGACAGCGTCATCGACAAGACGTCACAGGTGGCCGGCGACATGGTGGGAAAGGCGCTCGGTGAGCGGGTGGGCGGCAGGGCAGTGGCGGGGCTGCCGCCGGAATCCCGCGATATCTACGTGTCCGGGGTGTTCAACTCGTTCTTCTACGTGGGCGGCTACGAGGTGGGAGGCGACACCTACGCCCCCGGCGGGTGGACCCGCTGGAGCGTCACCGGGGCGGCGGCGGGCGAAGAGTACGAGAAGGCGTTCCTCAAACGCGACGGGGAGCGCGAGTGGTGGCGCATCGCCACCCTGAGCAAGGACGACGGGAAGAACGCAGAGGTGGTGCTGGAGGCCCTGTTCTCCGGGGCGGGTTCCAGCGCGGAGAGAAAGCTGTTACGCATGCGCGGGCAGTTTCCGGGCGACGAGGGCCCGGGCGAGATGCCGGTGCAGGAGAACACCGGGGCCTGGTACCACGAGCCGGTACGCTTCACCCCCGAAAGCATGGAGGGGGCCCTGCAGGGTGAGGAAACGCTGACCACGCCGGCCGGCACCTTCCGCGCCAAACACCTGGTCTACAAGGTCGGGGGGAGCACCCTGGAGTGGTGGCTCAGCGACAACGTGCCCGGCGGCATGGTGCAGTACCGCATCCGCGAGCAGGGTGGCGAAGAGCTGTACACCTCGCAGCTCATCGGTTACGGCACCGATGCGACGACCCGGCTGGGGTCGTTCTGAGGCTTGCGCACCGTGACGCCTACGCTGACATCGTGAGGCATCGGGGGGCGTCTTCCCGGGGCTGAATGGAATCAGGCGATCAGGGGACCTGCCGGGTCCCCTGATCGTCTCTGGCTCCCTCACAGGGGAACCTTCCCACCGGCCGGGGCGGTGCCTGCGCTCCTGCGCGAACGCTACCCGGGAGCCCACCCCGTCCCCCGGTGCTGCCCGGTGACCGCGCCGGTCCTAGCAGGCCTCCCGCACCCGCCGGATCAGCAGGCCCATGCACCCGCGGATGTTGCGCTGCGAGTACAGGGTGAGCTCCTCCCGATAGGTTTCCCGGAACAGGGCCTCTGCCAGCTCCGCGTCGGAGCCCCGGTGCGCCAGGACCCGGCCCTGCAGCTCCCGGGTGGCCCGGCGAGCCGCGGCGAACGCCCCGGGTACGGCGCCGCCGGTGAACGGGCCGTGGTGGCCGATGCCCAGGATCGCCGGGGCCAGGGACTCCAGCCGGTCCAGGGTCGCCAGGAACGGCTCGAGTCCCGTAAAGAAGAGCGGCGTGCACGAGCCGTCGCGGTAGCGGAACCCCAGGGAGTCCGAGGCCAGCACCGTCTCCAGTTCGGGCACGTGCACCGCCAGGTTGCCGGGGGAGTGCCCCCCGGTCTCCAAGAACACCAGGGTCCTGCCGCCCAGATCGATGGTCTCCCCGTCGACCACGGTCCGTACCCCGGCGAGAGAGGGCGGGCGGGAGACCGGCGGCCTCCCGGGCTGCCAGCCCCACTCGGCGAGCCGGGTCGTCATGAACCGGTCATCGGCGAGCAGGGCTTCGACCGCCCGCGGGTGGGCGAGAAAGCCTGCGGCAGCCGGGGCCGCGACCACGGTGGCGGCCGGGAACCGCTGTTGCAGTCCGGCGAGCCCGGTGACGTGGTCGGCGTGGGGATGGGTGACCACGAGATAGTCCGGAGCGGCTCCGAGCCCGTGGAGTTGTTCGATCACGGCATCGACCACCCCGGAGATCCCCACCTCCACCAGGGCCGTGGCGCGTTGGCCCCGGATGAAGTGGAGGTTGGAGTCGTCGTTGCCGAGCAGGTGCAGGCCGGCCGTGAGTGCGGTGGGGTAGGTGGTCACGGGGAAGGACTCTCCTTCGGTTCAGGGGCGCCGCCGCGCCACCGCCGTGCCGCCCAACTGGGCCGTCACCCGGTGGGGCCCCGCGGACAGGACGATCTGGGCGCATGCGTTGGCGTCGGAAGCGGCGTCGTGGTGGTCCAGGTCGAGACCCAGGTGGCGGCACACGTCGGGTAGCTTGGTCGGGTAGAGGTGCCAGGTCGCGCGGGCGAGCCGGACCGTGCACAGGAACGGCAAGCTCGTCATCGGCAGCCCCGCCGCGGCACAACAGGCCCGGAGCACCGAGGAGTCGAAGGCAGCGTTGTGGGCAGCCAGGAACGCGGCGCCCTCCAGAAGCGGCGCGATCTCGGCCCACACCCCGCCGAACCCGGGTTCGGCGGCCACAATGGGCCAGGTGATGCCGTGGATGTGGGTGAAGCGAAACTCTCGACGCGGAGGCCGGATCAACCGGTGGACCCGCTCCCGGACCCGCCCCCCCTCCACCCGCACCAGGGCCACGGCGCAGGCGCTGTCTCGCCCGAAGTCGGCGGTCTCGAAGTCGATGGCCACGAAGGGGTCCAGGTGCACCGAGGCCCGTGGAGCAGATCTGGCCGACCTCGTTTCCGCGCCGAGCAGCCCCGCGGCCGGCGGGCCCTCGCGGTCGCTGCTCGAAACGTCGCACGCCCCTCGCGACCGCTCCCGGCCGGCACGTTCGAGAGCGGCCCGTGTGACGCGGCGCCGGGGCGCGGGGGTTGCCATGGGTGGTCTTCTCCGGGGCGGGTACCGGGTCGGCACAGCGCGGGACGAGCCGTGAGCTGACAACGACTGCCGGGTGGGAGTCAAGCACCGCGGCAGAACCAAGACCTCGCCCCCCCCTCAGCCCTTGGGCTTCAAGCGCGCCAGCTCGGCAAACGGTGACCCGGGATCCGGCCGGAGATGCCTGCCCGGCCGTCCCGGACTCGGCGGCCCACGGCGGGCGCGCGGCGCCTTGCGCCGGGCCACCCGCAGGGTCCCCGCCGCCTCGTCCAGCTCCGGCACATAGCCCAACCCCCCCAGCACCCCGGCCATCTCCCCACGGGTGCAGCCGAGCAGGTTGAGCAACTGCCCCTCGACCGGGAAGGGCCCTTTCTTCGACCCCTCCCACACCGCTGCGGCCAGGCGTTCCAGCACATCCAGGCGCACGGCCAGCCCCCCGCACACCTGGTAACCCACCGCCGCGTAGAACGCCGCAGGGGTAGCCGCGTCCGCGAGCAGCGAGGGGGCCCCGGGGCGAGGCAGCGCCGGCGCCGTGTCGGACCCGTTTGCCACCTGCCACAGCACCGCCCGCAGGGCACCGGCCGCGGGTTTCAACAGGGCCGCAAGGTGCACGCTGTGGCGGCCGATGCGCACCCCCAGGCGGCGCAGGGCGCGCCGCTCGTTCTGGTCGAGGGCATCGATCTGTTCCCGGGCGGCGCCCCGGGGTACCGAGCCGAGCCCCCGGCACAGCTGGAAAACGAGGCCCCGGGGGGCGCCGCGGAGCCCGGCGTCCCGGGCCCGCAGCAGGGCCCCCAGCCGCCGCCGACGGTAGGCATCGAACCAGGCCGCCAGGCGCCCGTGGATCTGCTGCCGTTGGGAGGCGCTGAGCCAGTCCAGGGCCGACATTCTCAGCTCCGGGTCGAGGATCTCCGGGCCCGCGCACAGCCGGGCCACCGGGGAACCACACCACAGCACGGCGCCGTCGTCCCCCAGGACAAAGGCGGCGTCCGGCGCGGCGCACAGCGCTGCCACCCGGGAGTTCATCTCCCCCCCCAGGGCCTGCATCGCGGCGGCGGTCACGGCCCGGGTGCTCCGGGGGCCGGCGGCGGAGTCGGCCACGAAGCGCAGCCCCTCCAGGCGACCCACGAAGTGCCCCGCCACCAGCACGTCCCCGGATCGCGTCACCGCGGCGGTCAGATCCTGCCGCCCCTTGAGCCCCTGTACCAGCACCGCGGTGCGCCGGTCCACGAAGCGCCGGGTGAGTTGCTCGTGGAGGGCGTCCGAGAGCTGATCCTCCACCGACCGGGTGCGCTCCTGCCAGTGCACCGGGTCGGGCAACCAGTCCGCGCAGTGCGCCATGTAGGTCCAGGTGCGGATGCCGGCGATGCGCTGGGTGAGGACGTCGATGTCCCCGTCGCGCCGCGCCAGGCGGCGCACCTGCCCCTCCACCCAGTCCACCGGCAGTTGCCCGCCGTGGGTGCGTAGCTGCCGGAACACCTGCCCCAACAGGCGCGGGTGGGCGTCCGTGTGCAGGGTGCGGAAGTCGGGGATGCGGCACACCTCCCAGAGCAGTCGCACGTGGGCGGGAGTGCGCACCAGGGCCAGCACCTGCGGGTCGCGGGCCAGAACCTCCAGGGCGCGCTCGTCCTCGGGGTCCCGGGGGCGCACCAGACCACCCCGGGGAGGCGGCCGGCGCAGGTCGGCGAGCAGGTCATCGACGGAGGTGAACCGCAGCCGGGTGTTGCGCCAGTACAGGCGGGTCAGCGGCGCGAACTGGTGGCTCTCGAGCTGTTCCACCACGTCCGGGTCCAGGGGCGGGGCGTCGGCGGTGATGCCGAAGGTACCGTCGTTCCGGTGGCGCCCGGCGCGGCCGGCGATCTGGCCGATCTCCGCCGGGGTCAGCGCGCGGCGGCGGCGACCGTCGAACTTGGCCAGGGCGGCAAACGCCACGTGATGCAGATCCAGGTTGAGGCCCATGCCGATGGCGTCGGTGGCCACCAGGGTATCCACCTCGCCGGCCTGGTACAGGGCCACCTGGGCGTTGCGGGTGCGCGGCGAGAGGGCACCCAGCACGACCGCGGCGCCGCCCTTCTGGCGCCGCATCAGCTCGGCGATGGTGTACACGTCGGCGGCCGAGAACGCCACCACGGCACTCTTCGCCGGCAGACGGCCGATGTTCTTGTAGCCGCTGTAGCGCAGGGCGGAGAGCCGCGGCCGGGTGTCGATCGCCACCTCGGGCAGCAGCCGCCGCAGCAACGGGGCGATGGTGTCGGCGCCCAGGAACAGGGTCTCCCGGGTGCCCCGAGCGTGGAACAGGCGGTCCGTGAACGCGTGTCCACGCGCCGGGTCGGCGCACAGCTGAATCTCGTCCACCGCCAGGAACGCCACCTCCAGTTGCAGGGGCATGGATTCCACCGTGCACAGGAAGTAGCGGGCGTGGGGCGGGACGATCTTCTCCTCGCCGGTGAGCAGGGCCACCTGCTGCGGCCCCTTCCTGCGCACCACCCGGTCGTAGTTCTCCCGGGCCAGCAGGCGCAGGGGAAACCCGATCATGCCCGACCCGTGCCCCAGCATGCGCTCGATGGCGAGGTGGGTCTTGCCGGTGTTGGTGGGGCCGAGCACCGCGCGCGCCGGCTCCCGGTAGTGACTGGCCATGCTGCGAGGATGGGGGCAACCGGCGGGCGGGGCAAGGGGCGTGCGGGTCCTACGGCCCTCCGCTCCGGAGCGAAGACCTCAACGGTATCGCTCCAGTTCCGGTGGCGGCGTCAGGAACTCAAGGCCCAACACGGCCTGGCTCGTCCCGTCCGCGGCGTCTTCCGTCCGCCGCGCCCAGCGCACCATGCCGAAGCCGGCCACGTCTCCGTCCGGAACTTCCACCGTGACTCCCACCCGGGTGCCGGGCTTCAGCAGCAGCGGCGTGCGCACGCAAAGGCCCCGTGGCGAGATATCCTCGGTGAGTGCGGGGGTGGTGCGATCCACCCACACTCCGAACATGGCCGGATGGCGCCGAACGCGCCGCGTACCCGGCTGCCGGGCATCCCCGTCTTCGGGGCCCCGCCCCACCGCGTCTCCGCAACCCTCCGCCACGCGCGCCCGGGAACCGCACTCGGACCGTTCCTCTGGCTCCCCGCCGGCCGCTGCTCGGGACGGCCGTGCATCCGTCAGCGTCGCCCGCTGGGCGGCCCGCGCCTCCCACAGTTTGCCCTCCAAAAACGACTTGAGAGCCCTGGGGCTAGGGTTCGTCCCGGCGCAGCCGAACTTCTCGTACCGCAACAACAGGTTGTTGTCTTCCCACGCCCGTTGGAGATGCCGAACCCTCTGGTCGGGGTCTTTCAGAAACCGCGCAGAGATCAGATCGGCCTTGACCTTTTCCCTCTGCGTCTGGGCTTTGGCTCGGATCCTTTCCTGGCACCTCCTGCACAGTCCGTGTGAGTTCGTTCGCAGAAAGATACCGGAGTTCCTGCAATGGCTGCACCTGGACACGGTCGCCCTCCCTATGTCGAAGCGTGCTCCCCCCCCGTTTCATTTCCGAAAACCATTCTAAGCACGACCGCCGTAAGCACAAGGCTGCCCCTCCCCACGGCCTGGCGGAGGATGCAGTGGCGGCCAGGCCGCTTCGCCGGCTGCGGCATGGCCGTCCCGGCCCAGGAGGCGCCAAGACGGGTCACCGTGCCATGGCCGCAAGGAACCCCGGGGGGCCTCCCGCCACCCGTGGCACGGGGTTGGCCTGCCACACATCGGTTTCGGAACACGGAGCGTACGCCTCTGGCATGCGCACCGCCGGCGGCCGCACAAGGTGTCGCGTGCCGCAGGTGGCGGGCGCGGCTCTTCCCCGGGGTGCTGCAGGTTTACGCATGTGCTTGCATGAATAGGACGTGACGTGTAGAAGTTCAGTCGTTGAATTGCGGGCAACCAATGGACTGAGTGCCGGCACGGAGCGCCGGAGCCACCGTCGAGCGGAGAACCGCTGCGGCGGTTTTTTATGTGCTGAAGCTGCCGCGTGCCGTTGCCGATCAGAGAACGCACAGGTTGCCCCACGGGCCGGACGGTCCCGCCAGGTCGCTGGGGCTTCGTGCCGGTTCGGCGGCCGTCCCGTCCGCAACCCCGCACACCGCGTGGACACGGGGGCCACGAACCCCCTCCGGAGGCGATCCTTCCGGGACCGATGACGGCGGGGGCGGACAAGCCCATGGCGAGCAACCGTGCCAAGAACACCGCGGTGCCGGACTCAAACGTCGGAGAGACCATGTTCGCTAGACTGTCTGGCAAGGGGAACCTGCTGACCGCGGTCGTCATTATCGGTGTCGCCGCGGTGGTCGGTTCGCTCCTGATCCACGACACGTTGGATCGCGGACGCCGGGAGGTCGAGCAGTTTCGGGCCAGCGCCGTGGAGGACCATCAGGCGGAACTGCGCGATCTGGTGGACGTGGCGTACGGGGTGATGGCCAGCCATCACCTGGCGTCGGACCAGGCGAGCCCAGGTGCGCCGGGCGTGGCGCGACACCAGGCCCAGGTCCTCGAACTCCTGCGCGACCTGCGTTACGGCAAGGACGACTATTTCTGGATCAACGACCTGCAGGTCCAGATGCTGATGCACCCCTTCATGCCGGAACTGGAGGGTCGCGATCTCAGCGATTTTCAGGACCCGGATGGCGTCCGGCTGTTCGCCGAGTTCGTGCGGGTGTGCCGAGAACAGGGAGAGGGCTTCGTCGCCTACAGCTGGCCGCGGCCCGGCCAGTCCGTACCCCAACCCAAGCTCTCGTACGTGCGCCTGTTCGAGCCCTGGGGCTGGATCATCGGCACCGGCACCTACGTCGACGACGTGGAGGCAGAGGTGGCGGTGCGGGAACAGCGGGTGCGGAAAGCGGTGAGCGCCCAGATCCTGCAGATCTTCGGCCTCACCGCCGCCGCGTGTCTGCTGGTGTCCATGTTCGCCGCCACCGCGGAGCGCAAGCGCCACGTCAGTGCCGCGGCAGTCGCCTCGGAACAGCGCCTGCGCAACATCGTCACCGGTGCCCCGGACGGCATCGCGATCTTCGACGTGGAGACCGGCCGCATCGCCCTGGCCAACCCCGCCCTGTCGGCGCTGGTGGGCCACCCCCAGGAGACCCTGATCGGCGCACCGGTGACCCGCAGGGCACTGGCGGCCGTGCGTGCGGCCGACGCCGCCGGGCTGGCGCAGATCGCCTTCGCGGACCAACGCCTGGACCGCCCCGACGGCAGCCGGGTCACCGTCGAGGCCACCGGCACCTTCACCCAGTTCCAGGGCCGGCGCAGCGCCATCGCGTTCCTGCGCGACGTCACCCTGCGCCGCCAGACCGAGGCGGAGGTGCGCCGCCACCAGGAACTGTTGAGTTCCATCATCGACAACGCCCGCGACGGCATCCTGGTGCTGGACCAGGAACACCGGGTGACCTACTACAACCGGGAGTTCGTCGAGAGCTGGGGCATCTCCGAGGAGGAACTGGACACCCGCCCGAGCATCGAGGACGTGCTGCGCCGGGTCTGCGCGGCCGGGCTCTACGCCGAGGACCAGGCAGACCTGCTGGTGGCGCGCCGCCTGGAGCAGTTGGTGCATGCCGGGCCGCAGCGCCGCATCGAGACCCCGCGGCGGGACGGGGTCATCATCGAGGCCTACGCGGCGTCGCTGCCCTCCGGCGGCCACCTGCTCACCTATCGGGATGTCACCGAGGATGAGCGGGCCGCCCAGGCACTGCGGGACCAGACCGAGTTCTCCGAGAGTCTGGTGCACAGCTCGGCCATGGCCACCTTCGTGCTCGACCCGGACCATCGGGTACTGTTCTGGAACCAGGCCTGCGAACGACTCACCGGCAAGGCAGCCACGGCCATGGTGGGCACCCGGGATCACTGGCAAGCCTTCTACCAGGAGCAGCGCCCGTGTCTCGCCGACCTAGTGATCGACGGCAACGCAGAGCGGGGTGCCAGCTACTACAGGGTGTTCGGGGCGTCCACCCTGACCGCCGACGGATTGCACGGTGAGGGCTGGTACCACGGTCTGGGCGGCTGCGACCGCTACCTGGTGTTCGACGCGGCCCCCATTCGCAACCACCGCGGGGAACTGGTGGCGGCGGTGGAGACCCTGCAGGACCTGACGGACCTGAAACGCACCGAGGAGGCACGAAGCCTGCTGGCCGCCGCCGTCGAACAGGCGGCCGAGGCCATCGTCATCACCGATGTACGGGGCTGCATCGAGTACATCAATCCCGCCTTCACCACCATCACCGGCTACGCCCAGGAAGAAGTGCTGGGTCGTCACCCATCGCTGCTCCCGAGCGGCGTGCAGGATCGGGAATTCTTCCGTGCCCTGGAGCAGACCCTGCAAGCCGGGAACGTGTGGAAAGGGGAGCTGGTCAACCGCACCAAGAACGGCGACCTCTACCAGGAGGAGTCGACGATCTCTCCCGTGCGGGACCCCGCGGGCCGGATCCGACACTACGTCTCGGTCCACCGCGACGTCACCGCCGAGCGCGAGGTGCAACGCCGCGCGGCCCAGGGTCAGCGGCTGGAATCCCTGGGTACCCTGGCGGGGGGCATCGCCCACGATTTCAACAATATCCTTGCAGGGATCATGGGGTTCACCGAACTGTCCCTCGACGGTGTCCCCGCCGGCAGCCCCCTGCACGCTAACCTGACCCGCATCCTCCACGGCACCGAGCGCGCCCGGGATCTGGTGGCGCAGATCCTGACCTTCAGCCACACCGGCGCGGCTGACTCCGAGGCCGCCGTTGCGGTGGCGTTGGCCCCCTTGATCGAGGAGACCATTGAGTTCTTGCGGGCGACGTTGCCGCCCACCGTGGCGCTGCGTTGGCACACCGACGGGGCGCCCAACCGGGTTCTCGGCAGCCCGAGCCGGGTCTACCAGGTGCTGCTGAACCTGTGCACCAACGCGGGCCAGGCCATGGGCGCCCAGGGGGGAACCCTCGAGGTGACCGTCACCGAAACGGTCGGCCCGGGCTCCCCGTTACCGGCGGACAGCACCGTGTGCCTCAGTGTGGCAGACACCGGCCCGGGCATCGCCCCGGAGAACCTGGACCGGATCTTCGAGCCGTTCTTCACCACCAAGCCGGTGGGGCAGGGAACCGGGATGGGGCTGGCCGTGGCCCACGGCATCGTGCACGCCATGGGGGGCGAGGTGCGGGTGTGGAGTGAACTCGGTGCCGGCACCCGTTTCGACGTGTATCTGCCCGCCGCAGGAAACGGCGCGGGGGAGCGGCCCCGCTCCGTCGCCGCGCCCCTGGCCGCGGGGCAGGGCCGGGTGCTGGTGGTGGACGACGAGGACCAGGTGGCGGAGTTGGAGCGCCGGATCCTGGAGCAGCTTGGCTACCGCGCGGTGGCGACGGGGGACGGGGAGGAGGGGTTGCGACAGTTCCGGGCGGACCCCGATGGCTTCGATCTTGTCCTCACCGACTACTCCATGCCCGGCATGACCGGGCTCGACATGATCGCGCAGATGCACGAGCTGCGGCCGGACCTCCCCGTGGTCCTGTGCACCGGGGATCGCCGCTGCGTCGACCCGGGCCTCGCCAAGCGCCTGCATATCCGCGCCGTTCTGCAGAAACCCATGTCCAGGAACCAGCTGGGAGACGCCGTGGCGGCGGCCCTGGGCCCGCGCGACCCGGTCCACCCCTCCCCGCCCGGCGCGGGAGCCGAGGGGCCTGCACCCGGCTGAGAAATCCATCGTTCCTGTCGGGGCCCTGACGGGGACCCGGGGGCGGTGCAGCGGGGGGTCGGGTCGGTCGTACCCCCCCGCGCCCGTCCGCGGAGCGCGCCGCAAACGCGGAGAACTCGGCGACCCCAGCGCACCCCGCTGGTCCCGTTGACGGGTCCCCGGCAGATGACGTAGCGTGTCTTCCCTGCGGGATGGAACCGATCACCCGGCACCGCCGCAGCGACGTCGATCGTCCCGCATCCCCCGGGACCTGCCGCGAACCTCGCCAGCATGGTCATGAACCCAGCACCGCCACGGCAAGCTGCCATGGGAAGCCACCCACCCGTCCTGCCCGGGCGCTTCGTTACCCTCGTGCGGGGCGGCTGCCCGGAACGGGTGCGCCCCTGCAGGTGATCCGCGAACTGGGCAAGGCGGCGCGCTTCGTCGGCGCTCTGCGCGGGTTCCTCGGCGCGCCCTGGGAACCCGCCCGAGCCGTCGCGGAGGTCGAGGCCCGCATCCACGGGCGGCAGCAGTCCTTCCTGACCCTGATCGAACGCGCCATCTTCACGCGGCCGGCGAGCCCCTACCGGAAGCTGATGCAGGCGGCCGGTGTCGAGTACGGCGACATCGCCGCGCTGGTGCGCACAGAGGGTGTGGAAGGTGCCCCCGGGGTGCTCTTCGACGCGGGCGTGCGGGTGACCCTCGATGAGTTCAAGGGGCGCCAGGCGATCCGGCGCTCGGGCCTGGAGCTTCCCGTCCGTGCGGAGGAGTTCGACAACCCCTTCCTGCGCAGTCACTACGAGGGGCGCACCGGTGGCAGTCGAGGCGCGGGCACGCGGCTGATCATCGACCTCGACCTGCTCCGCTACGAAGCCGCCCACGTATTCCTCGGCCTCCTCTCCCTGGACGCCCTCGAACGGCCCGCCGCCGTCTGGCGCCCCGTTCCGCCCGGCGTCACCGGCATGAAGGAGGTGCTCTACCGGGCGCGGCTCGGGCGGTTGCCAGAGGTCTGGTTCACCCAGGTTCGCTACCGCTGCCGGCTGGACGACCTCAAGTACGCGGGGCTCACGGGCTGCACACTGCTGGGCAGCCGTCTCTGGGGAAGGCCCTTGCCCAGACCGCGCCACCTTCCCCTGCAGCAAGCCGACCAGGTCGTGGCGTGGCTGGCCGACAAGCGCTCCAGCGGCGTCGCCGCGCTGCTGGACGCGAACGTCTCCACGGTCGTGCGCGTCTGCCTGGCGGCCCGGGAGTCGGGGGCCGACATCGCCGGCGCGCTGTTCCGCACCGGTGGCGAACCCCTCACCCCGACCCGGGCCGAGATCGTCGCCGGTGTGGGCTGCCGGGTCGCGTGCAGCTACGGCATCGCGGAGATCGGGCGCCTCGGCATGGCCTGCGGCCGTCCCGACGCGGTGGACGACGTGCACGTCCTGGTGGACAAGGTGGCCCTGCTGCACCGTCGAAAAGAGATCGCAGGGGCCGGGCACTCGGTCGACGCGATCCACGTGACCACCCTGCACCCCAGCACGCCCAAGCTCATGCTCAACGTGGAAATCGGCGATTACGCCGTGCCCTCCCGCCGCAGCTGCGGCTGCGCCCTGGGTGAGGTCGGCCTGGTGGACCACCTGCACACCATCCGCAGCTACGAGAAGCTGACCAGCGAGGGAATGCAGTTCCTGGGGAGCGACCTCTTGGAGCTCCTGGAGCAGACCCTGCCGAGTCGCTTCGGCGGTGGGCCGACCGACTACCAGCTCGTCGAGGAGGAGGTCGGCGGGCTGGCGCGGGTGCGCCTGCTGGTCAGTCCGCATCTCGGGGAGCTCGACGAGTCCGCACTGATCGAGACCGCCCTCGCGTCCCTGCGCACCGGCGGGCAGGGCCGCGGGATGATGAGCCGGTGGTGGCAGGAGGGCGGGGTGCTCCGTGTCGAGCGGCGCGAGCCCTACCTCACCGCGGCGTTGAAGGTGCTCCCCCTGCACGTACGGCGTTAGCCCGAGGAAACCACCCAACCCATGCCGGAGACCCAAGAGATGCAGATCCGCATCCGCCCCTATCGGCCGGCAGACGCCGCCGGCATCCTGGACGTCTACCGCGACGGCTACGAGGTCTTCCGCCACAGCCGTGGCGGACAACATGCCGACGCCATCGTCGACCGGATCCAGAGCATGCCCGACGCAGCCCTGTTGCGACGGCTGCTCGACGGCTACTGGCTCGTGGTCGCCGAAGACGAGCACACCGGCAGGCTGCTCGGCATCGGGGCCATCAGCGACCGCCGGATCGACCGGGTGCTGCGCAGCGCCCGCAGCAAGAGCCACTACGTGCGCCTCGACCTGCAGGCGGCGAAGGGCGGCGCCGGCCTGGGCACGCGCCTCCGCAACGCGACCCTCGGCAGGGCCCGGGAACTCGGCTACCGCAAGGTCTGGGGCTACTCCATGCCCGAGTCCCGCGGCTGGCACGGCAAGTTCGGGGCGCGCTTCTATCCCCGCCACGACACCTACAACCCCGAGCACTCGGGGATGGTGGGCTACTACGAGATCGAGTTGCGTGCGAGCTTCTGGAACCGGGTGCGGATCGAACCCTGCCTCTACCGCCTGTCCAAACTGCTGCCGACCATCGCCGCGCGGCTGCGCGACCGGCGAGATAGGCTCAGGCGATCAGGACCATGAACCCGTACCGTGGCGGAGGTGGGGGCGGATCACCGGGCGGGCCATCTCCTCTAGACGTCAGCCCGCCACCACCTCCTGCACCAACAGGAACGGCCGGGCGATGAGCAGGCGGAACGGGGTGGCGGGCCGGGCCGCCAGGTCGTCGAGCTGCTCCTGGTCGGGTTTGGTCAGTCGCCCTTCGGCGATCCACGGCCCCACCCGCGCGGTGTCGTCCCCGGCCACCGCCACCGCCACGTCCACCAGGTCGAGGCGGGGGTCCACCAGGATCACCGAGCCCTTCGCCGCGTGGGCGCGCACGTCGCGCCACGGGACCACGGCCAGGTCGTTTTCGAACGTCTCGCGGATGGTTTCGCTCACGGGTTCCTCCCCGGCTCTCCCCCGGGTGCGACCGTGCGGGCCAGGCAGCGGGGGAAGCGGTACCGGTAGATGGGGCTGCGCGCGGCGTCGGCGGCGCGGACCACGGGCTCGTCCGGGCGCCACCCGGGCAGCGCGAAAAAGTGGCTGACCACCACGCTGCCCGGCCGCAGCTCGGCCTCCAGTTTGGGGCGCAGGCGGGCCATCCCCGCCGGACAGAGGTAGCACACGACGAGGGCCGCCGGGGAGAGGTCGGCGCGGAGGAAGTCCGCGCGCCGCAGGGTCAGGTTGGCGGGCCCGGTGCACCAGCGCCCCAGGGCCGCGAACAGCCAGGGCACCGGGGAGAGTTCGTAGCCGACCACCGATCGGGTGGGATAGCGCCGCGCCAGGGCCGCCGCCAGCCCGCCCCACCCGGCCCCCAGCTCGAACACCGTGCCGCCGATGTCTGCGGGGAGTTCCCCGAGCAGGGACGCCCGGGCCGCCCTGCCGGTGGGCATGGGCGAGACCCCGGTGGCCAGGGTGTAGGCGACCACCAGCACCAGCGTCACCACCAGCGCCAGTACCGCGATCAGCGCCGGGAGGCTCCCCACGGCGCGGGGCTCAGTGGAGGATCTGGCTCAGGAACAGCCGGGTGCGCTCGTGCTGGGGGTTGTCGAAGAAGGTGTGGGGGTCGTTCTGCTCGACGATCTGGCCGGCGTCCATGAAGATCACCCGGTGGGCCACGCTCTTGGCGAACCCCATCTCGTGGGTCACCACCAGCATGGTCATGCCCTCCTCGGCCAGGCTGATCATCACGTCGAGCACCTCCTTGACCATCTCCGGGTCGAGCGCCGAAGTGGGCTCGTCGAACAGCATGATCTTGGGCTTCATGCACAGGCTGCGGGCGATCGCCACCCGCTGCTGCTGGCCGCCGGACAGCTGGCCCGGGTACTTCTTGGCCTGCTCGGCGATGTGCACCTTCTCCAGGTAGTACATGGCCGTGTCCTCGGCCTCCTTCTTGGGGGTCTTGCGCACCCAGATCGGTCCCAGGGAGAGGTTCTCGAGGATCGTCAGGTGGGGGAACAGGTTGAAGTGCTGGAACACCATGCCCACCTCGGCACGGATCTTCTCGATGTTCTTGAGGTCGTTGGTGAGGTGGGTGCCGTCCACCACGATCTTGCCCCGCTGGTGTTCCTCGAGGCGGTTGATGCAGCGGATCAGGGTCGACTTGCCCGACCCCGACGGACCGCAGATGACGATCCGTTCGCTCTGGGCCACATCCAGGTTGATGTCGTTCAACACGTGCAGCTCGCCGTACCACTTGTGGAGCTGTTGGATCTGGATGACCGCCTCTGCGGAGGTCTTGGCGGCGGGGGTGGGTTCGTTCATCGGCGGTTTCCTACCTGCGGGCCTCGGGCGAGAGTTCCCGCTCGAGCCGACGGCTGTAGTTGGACATGGCGTAGCAGCAGACGAAGTAGATCAGCGCCACGAAGATGTAGGCTTCGGTGCTGAACCCCAGCCACTTGGGGCTCTGCAGGGCGGACTTGGTGGTGTTCAGCACGTCGAACAGGGCGATGATGACCACCAGGGAGGTGTCCTTGAACGCCGAGATCAGGATGCCCACGGTGGGGGGGATCACGATCTTCAGCGCCTGGGGCAGGATGATCAGGCGCATGGTCTGGCCGTAGGTGAGCCCCAGGGACTCGGCGGCCTCGTACTGGCCCTTGGCCATGGCCTGCAGGCCGCCGCGCACCACCTCGGCGATGTACGCCGCGGTGAACAGGATGATCGCCACCAGGGCCCGCAGGACCTTGTCGATGGTCAGGCCCTCGGGCAGGAACAGGGGGAGCATCACCGACGACATGAACAGCAGGCTGATCAGGGGAACGCCGCGGATCATCTCGATGTAGACCACGCACAGGCTCTTGATCACCGGCAGGCGGGACTGGCGCCCCAGGGCCAGCAGCACCCCCAGGGGGTACGCGGCCACCATGCCGAACACCGACAGCAGCAGGGTCAGGGGCAGGCCGCTCCACTCGCCGGTCTCCACCCCGACCAGGCCGAGGATGCCGCCGCGCATCAGCACCCCCATCACCACCAGCCCCACCCCCCAGGCCCACGCCAGGGGCTTCTTCCAGAGCTTGCGGTTGCGGCTCACCAGCAACAGGGCGACCAGCAGCACCATCGCCACCAGGGGCCGCCACTGCTCGTCGTGGGGGTAGAACCCGAACAGGATGAAGCGCAGGTTGCGGGGCACGAACGACCAGCACGCCCCGTCGATGCCGCGGCACGCCTCGGAGGTGGTGTTCCACAGGCTGTCGATGAACGCCCACTGGATCAGGGGCGGCACCGTCTTCAGCAGGAGATAGAACGTGGCCAGGGTGAGCAGCGAGTTGAACCAGCCGGCGAACAGGTTGGCCCGCGCCCAGCCCAACGCGCCCACCTGGGTCGGCGGCGGCTTCACCACTTCGGTCGCCGGGTGCGTGGCCACGCCGCTCATCGCTCCACCAGCGCCATCTTCTTGTTGTACCAGTTCATGAACACCGAGGTGCCCAGGCTGAACATCAGGTAGACCACCATGATCAGGGCGATGCCCTCGATCGCCTGGCCGGTCTGGTTGATGGTGGTGTTGGCCACCGAGACGAAGTCGGGGAACCCGATCGCCACCGCCAGGGAGCTGTTCTTGGTGAGGTTGAGCATCTGGCTGGTCAGCGGCGGGATGATCACCCGCAGGGCCTGGGGCAGGATCACCAGATTGAGGGTCTGGCCGCCGGTGAGCCCGATGGACATGGCCGCCTCGGTCTGGCCGTGGCTCACCGACTGGATGCCGGCCCGCACGATCTCGGCCACGAACGCGGCGGTGTAGAGCGCCAGGCCGGTGAGCAGGGCGGCGAACTCGGGGCTCAACGCCAGGCCGCCCTTGAAGTTGAACCCCGTGAGCACGGGCACGTCCATGGCGGTGGGGGCGCCGCCCACGGCCCACACCACCAGGGGCAGGCCGATCACGGTGAGCGCCCCGACCCGGAACAGGGGGAAGATCTGGCCGGTGGCGTCCTGGCGCCGGTGGGCCCAGCGCCTGAGGACCCACACCCCCAGGCACGCCGCCAGCACGGCGACGCCGACCCACGGGAACACCGGGTGGGCGGCGGGAATACCCAGGAGCAGGCCCCGGTTGCACAGGAACACCCCGGGCAGGGGGTTCAGCGCCTGACGGGGCGCCGGCAGGAATTCGTAGAAGATCGCGTACCAGAAGAACAGCTGCAGCAGCACCGGGATGTTCTGGAACAGTTCGATGTAGCCGCCGGCCAACTTGGCCAGCAGCCAGTTCTTCGACAGCCGGGCGATGCCCACCAGGGTGCCGAGCATCACGGTGATGACGATGCCGAGGAACGACACCTTCAGGGTGTTGAGCACCCCCACCCACAGGGCCCGCCCGTAGGTGCTGGCGGCAGAGTAGGAGATCAGCCCCTCGCCGATCTCGAACCCCGACTCGCGCCCCAGGAAGCCGAACCCGGTGGCGATGTTCTGCCGCGCCAGGTTGGCCTGGGTGTTGCTGAACAGGTAGTAGCCGATGCCGGCCACCGACAGCAGGGCCAGGGCCTGGAACACCAGTCCGCGTTTCGCCGGGTCATTCCAGAACGGTACGGCCGCGGCGACGTCCGTGTCTTGGGGTGATGCCGTCTGTGCCATGGGGTCCGCAGGAAGAGAAGGCCGGGTGCCCGCGGGGGCACCCGGCCGGTCAGCCTACTTGAACGGCGGCGAGTACATGAGCCCGCCGTTGGTCCACAGGGCGTTGAGGCCGCGCTCGATGCCCAGCGGCGTGTTCACGCCCACGTTGCGCTCGAACACCTCGCCGTAGTTGCCCACCTGCTTGACGATGTTGTAGGCCCACTTCTCGCTCAGACCCAGGGCCTTGCCGTTGCCCTCGGTGACGCCCAGGAAGCGCTGCACCCGGGGATCGGTGCTCTTGAGCATCTCGTCCACGTTCTGGGAGGTGATGCCCAGTTCCTCGGCTTCGATCAGGGCCAGCACCGAGTAGTTGACCACGTCCTTCCACTGGTTGTCGCCGTGGCGCACCGCCGGGGCCAGGGGCTCCTTGGAGATGATCGTGGGCAGGATCACGTAGTCCTTCGGGTTGGGGGCCACCGCCCGGGTGCCGGCCAGTTGGGAGGCGTCGGAGGTGAGCACGTCGCAGCGCCCGGCGAAGAAGGTCTGGGCCAGCTCGGCGGTGTTCTCGATGACCACCGGCTTCCACTCCATCTTGTTGGAGCGGAAGTAGTCGGCGGCGTTGAGCTCGGTGGTGGTGCCGGGGAGCACGCACACCGTGGCGCCGCTGAGGTCTTTGCCGCTCTTGACACCGAGCTTCTTGGGCACCAGGAAGCCCTGGCCGTCGTAGTAGTTCACCTGGGCGAAGTCCAGGCCCAGGGAGGTGTCGCGGCCCAGGGTCTGGGTACAGTTGCGGGTGAGCACGTCGATCTCGCCGGACTGCAGGGCGGTGAACCGCTGCTGGGCGGTGAGCGGGGTGTACTTCACCTTGCTGGCGTCCCCGAACACCGCCGCCGCGATCGCCCGGGCGGTATCCACGTCCAGACCCTGCCACACGCCCTTCTCGTCGGGCTTGCCGAAGCCGAACAGGCTGCCGTTGACGCCGGCCTGGACGAAGCCCTTGGCCTTCACCGCGTCCAGGGTCTCGCCGGCGGCGGCCACGCCGGCGGCAAACAGACTGGCGGTCGCCACACCTACCACGAACCACTGCAGAGTGCGCTTCATGTGCTTCCCTCCTTTGTGCCGGTGAATTTCCAAACGGATCGCAACGCGATCCCCCACGGTGACGGTGCTGGCCCCAGATCCCGGGCGGAGGTGCGGACCCGACGGGGTCCCGCGACAACGCTGCTGCCCCGGATCATTCCCGGCACACCTTGGTATCAGTACCACTCCGGGTTGTCAAATGCCAGTTGATTACCTCGGCGGCTGCCGGCCGGGAGCAGGGTTCAGCGGGGGGGGCCGGGCCGCCCCCGGGTGGCCCGCCCCGGCGGCCCGGTTGCCCTCCAGCTGCAGCAGCACCTCCTTGCGGGCCACCGGGAGCCAGCGCCCACCCTCGAGCTGGAACTGCACCTGCTGCAACCCGTCGGAGCCCTCCTTCCACTCCTGCGCGAACAGCTCGTCCAGTGTCAGCGCCTTGCGGTACTGGAGTTCGTAGGGATAGCGCACCGGCACCAGCCCCGCGGCGTCGGCGGGACGACAGGTGGGCTCCCCGAACACCCGGTAGGCCTGCCCGGGCCCGCGGTGGCAGGCGTGGGCGCCCAGGTCGAACTGCACGGTCTCCTCGACCCCCTCCGGGGCGGCCAGGCTGGAGGCGCGGATCACCTCCTGCTCCTGCTGCATGGTCCGGCGCATGGCCTGGGCCGCCTCCGGCAGCCCCGGGGGGCACGGGACGTCTCCCGCGGCGAGCGCCGCGGATCCTGCCAGCAGCAGGGCCAAAGCAATCATCCGTGTCATATCGGGCTCCCTCGGTTCACGTTGCATCTCCCAACTGGTAGCGCTCGCGCACCCGGGCGGACAGCTCCCGGAGCAGGGCGTAGCACGCCTCCACGGTCTCGCCCCCATCGGGGTTCACCAGGGCGCAGGTGGCCGGCAGCAGCAGGCTGTGGGGCAGCACCTCCTCCCGGGACAGCCCCGACGCCTCCAGGGTGTCCCACAACCTCTCCAGGTGGTCGTCCAGGTCCTGGAGGTCCGAGGCCCGGAACTCCTCGTAGTTGGCCGGCACGATGCCCCACCCCACGGTGCCCCCGGCAGCGAGGAAGCGGCGCAGGCTGGGCACGTAGTTCACGAAGCGGTCGCCACGGCCGAAGGCGTTGAAGCTGAGCACGTCCATGGGGGTGCGCAGCAGGAAGTCCCAGTCCGGGTTGCCGCACAGATGGATGCCGCGCCGGCCCTCCACCAGGGAGAAGAACTGGTCCAGGTCCAGCCGGCACTGCTCGTCGCTGTACCCCGAAAGGGAGGAGAAGATGAACTCCAGACCGGGCTCGTCGACGAACATGAAGGCGTTGGGATTCTTTTCGCGCAGTTCCTGGCCCATCACGTTCACCTTGCGGGCCATGAACTCCAGCAGGATCGGGCGCACCTCGTCGTTGTAGATGATGGGGCGGTCGGTCTCGTCCTTGACGCTGAACCCGAACGACACCGGCCCCTCCATCTGCCCGCGGATGGCCGGGTAGCCCGCCAGGTCGCGCTCCAGGAAGCGGTGGTACACCACCGAGTAGCGCTCCGAGAGCCGGTACAGCTCCGGGTCCTCCATGCGCACCACGAACTCTTCCAGCTCGGCGTAGAAGCGCTCGGTGTCGAAGTCGATGCGCCGGTTCGCCTCGTCGATGCGCACCCCGGGGAAGTTCTCGGACACCTGGACGTACATGTCTTCGTAGTAGGACAGCCGCGGCAGCTGGGGCCAGAACGGGATGTCCAGGGAGAACGCCAGTTCGAGGGCGCGGTCCGCGTCTTTGTGGGGCAGGATGCCCATGGCGGTGGTGCGGCAGTTGCCGGGAATCATCGTCATCGTTCTCTCCACCTGGGGATCGGGGTGCGCCCACTGTACGTCGGCGCGCCCCCGGCAGCCATTGACCCAGGTCAACTCGCGGCACCCGCCGGGCGGCGCAGGAGTTGTGACCCCGGGGCCGCGGCGCTACTCTAACAGCCCGTTGATTTATGATTCATGCGGCCTCCGCAGCCACTTTTCTGTATAATGC
>JARGFW010000020.1 GCA_029211085.1 Deferrisomatales bacterium
TATTGGTTCCGCTGCCGTTTGCTGCTACCGTCCCCGGCGACACGGTTTCGGCCCCCACCCGCTTTCGCCACGGAACCCTCCGGCCCATGCTCTTCATCCCGTTCCTGCACGCCTGCCGCGACGTCCTGCGAACCTCCGCCCGGGTGTGCGCCAGCCTGTTCAAGATCATGATCCCGGTGTTAATCGGGGTGAAGATCGCCGTGGAACTGGGGATGATCGCCTTCCTGGCCGCGCCCCTGGCCCCGGTCATGGCGTTGGTGGGGTTGCCCCCGGAGATGGGTCTGGTGTGGGCCACGGCCATGGTCAACACCATCTACGGGGCGTTGGTGGTATTCGGGGGGGTGGCGGCGGCCACACCGCTCACGGGTGCCCAGGCCACCGCCCTCGGAGTGATGGTGCTGGTGGCCCACGCCCTGCCCATCGAGATCGGCATCGCCCGGGCTGCCGGGCTGCGGCCGCTGCCGATGATCCTGTTGCGGGTGTGCGGGGCGATCGCTCTGGGCGCGGCCATCTCCGCCGGCTACGGGGCGTTGGGGCTCGGGCAGCAACCGGCCCTGGTGCTGTGGCAGTCTCCCCGGGTGGCGGACCCCACCCTGGCCAGGTGGGCGGTGGGCGAGCTGCGCAACCTGGGGTTGGTGGTGGTGTCGGTCACCCTGTTGATCTCCCTGCTGCGCATCCTGGAGGCGCTGCGGGTGACCCACGGCATGCACTGGCTACTGGCACCGGTGTTCCGGCTCATCGGGGTCAGCCGCAAGGCGTCGAGCCTCACCATCATCGGCCTGACCATGGGAATCTCGTACGGTGGCGGGTTGATCATCGGCGAGGCTCGCTCCGGGCGCCTGCCCGGCCGGGAGATCTTCTTCAGCCTGGCGTTCCTGGGGTTGTGCCACTCCCTGTTCGAGGATTCCCTGCTGCTGGTGCTGATCGGCGGCAGCCTGCCCGGCCTGGTGCTGGGACGGCTGCTGTTCGCGGTGGCGGTGGTGGCGATGCTGGTGCGCCTCACCGCCAGGTTGTCCGAGGAGCGCTTCGCCTGGCTGCTGCTCAAGCCGGCCAAGCAACCCGGGGCGAAGGGGTAAGGGCTTGGCCCGCGGGTTGCAACGGGTTCCAGCCATTCCCGCGCGCCCCCCGGCTGGAGCCGATCTTGGATCGCCGCCCGACTGCGGGTGTCCGGTCGGAGGCACCAGGGGGAGGCGCCGTTGCCCCCCGGGCGAGGCGGGAGAGCGACCCATCGTTAGCGAGGAGGAACCCGGCCCATGGGAAGCAGACTGCAGGCAGAGAAATCTCGGGAGAGTTGGGAGTTCGAGGACGCGGTGATCCTGGACGACACCACCGCCACCTACGCCGCCGCGTTCGCCACGGTGTGCGCGGGGCTGGGCGGCGCCCGGGCCGCGCCCGGAGACGAGGACCTGGCCCTGCGCCTGGCCCAGCAGATGCGAACTGCCGCCGCCGCATTTTGGACCGGACAACCCTTGGACGACGAGGTGTGGCTGCCTGACGACCCCAGGGAACAGTGATTCCCCGCCCGGGCTTGACCTCGGCCCGCCTGGGGCCGTAAAGGGAGACAGGACCCCACCCGGACTCCCGCGATGAGCGATCGAACCGTCAACTGTCTGCAGTGCGCGTATTTTTTCGTTACCTGGGAAGCGGCCCGCCCCCGCGGCTGCCGAGCCCTGGGCTTCAAGTGCCGCGAGGTGCCTTCCCAGGCGGTGCGCACCGCCTCCGGGGAGGAGTGCCGGTACTTCCGGCGGCGCGACCGAAACCGAGACCGGGGCTAGAGCTCTTCCCAGGGGGTGGTGCAATGACCAAACACGTGCTGGTTGCGGACTGCGATCCCATCACTCGCCAGGCCCTGGCGGCGTTGCTGCCGAGCCTGGGGGCCGAGGCCCTGTTCGCGGACAACGACGAGATGGCGGTGCGCCGTTTCCTCGAAAACGGCCCGCAGCTGGTGTGGATCGACGTGCTGTTGCCACGCCACGGCGGGCTGCCCCTGCTGCGCCGGCTGCGAACCCTGCGCGACGGCGCGGGGGTGGCGGTGCTGGTGACCGGGTCGGTGGCCCAGGACAAGGCGTTCCGCAAGGAGGCGGTGGCGGAACTGGGGGCCCTGGCCTACTGCAAGAAGCCCCTCACCCTGGAAACCCTGCGCACCCGCCTGACCCAGGCCCTAGCCGCCGGCGACGCGCCGGCCCCGGTGGCCAACCCGTTTGCCGCCCCGCTGCCGGAACAGGGAGGCGAGCTGGCCGAGGCCCCGTCTCCACGCCTGCTCCACCGTCTGGCCCAGCGCCGGGTCACCGGTTGTCTCACCGTGACCCGGCAGCGCCAGCGCAAGGTGCTGTACCTGCGGGACGGCGCCGTCACCTTCGCCCTCTCCAACCAGCTGCGCGAAACCCTCAGCAGCCACCTGGTGGCCCGCGGGCGCATCGACGCGGCCACGGTGCAGGCAGGGGTGGAGGAGATGCGTCGCGCGGGCACGCGCCTGGGGGAGTTCCTCATCGCCAACGGGGTGCTCGCCGCCGACGAGGTGTTCGCCGCGATCCGCGACAACGTGCGCGAGAAGGTGCTGGACCTGTTCCGCTGGCAAGAGGGTCGGTTCCAGGTGACCCCGTACCGGGAACCCCCCGCGCCCCTTCCCGGGCCCGAGTTCCCCCTGCCCGGGGTGGTGTGGGCCGGGGTCCGCGAGGTGTTGTCCCTGCGGGCCGTCGGCGAGGAACTGGCCCCCCTGGGCGGGTTGGTGCTCGGGGCGTGCCCCGGTGCCGCCGATCCGCCATCGGACCTGGGCCTGGGCGGCGACGAGCTGCGGCTGCTGCGCACCCTGCGCCGCGGCCTGGGGGGTACCCTGGAAGAACTCCTGGGGCAGGTGGATGAGGAGCCCGGGCGCCGCCTGCTCTACTACCTGCTGCTGCAGGGCTACTTCACCCTGGGGGGCGATGCCGGCGCCGCGGGGGCTGGCCAGGACACAGCGGACCCGCGCCTGCGCGATGCCCGGGAGCGACTACGCAGGCTGCGGCAGGGCAACCACTTCCAGGTCCTCCAGGTGCCCCTGGACGTCGATGACCGGACGGTGCGCGAGGCGTACCGCAGCCGCGCCAAGGCCGTGCATCCCGACACCCTGGGGCCCGGTGATCCGGCGGAACTCCACCGCTTGTTTGGCGACTCGTTCCAGGTGATCCGCGCCGCCTACGACGGGTTGAAGACCCCCGAGCTGCGCCAGCAGCACCTGCGCCACTTGCACGGGGCTGCACCGGAAGATCCGCTGGAGGAGGGCAGCGCGGTGCTGCAGGCCGAGGTGCACTACCAGGAGGGCCAACAACTGCTCAAGCGGCGCGACTGGAACCGGGCCGCCGAGCTGTTGGGCAAGGCCTGGGAACTGAATCCCACCGAGGGGGAGTACGCCCTGGGTCTGGGGGTGGCCCGAGCCCGCCAGAGCGGCGCCGGCCGGCCAGACCTGGAGCGTGACGCCGAGGGTCTGTTGCGGCAGGCCCACGAGATGCTGCCGGGCTCGGGAGAGCCAACGTACCACCTGGGTCGTCTGGCCCTGCAGCGCGGCGACCCGGAGACCGCAGCCGGGTTCCTGCGCCAAGCCCTGGGGCGAGATCCCAACCATCTGGCGGCCCAACGCGAGCTGCGGGTGCTGCGCATGCGCGGCGCCGGTCGTTCGCGGCGCTGATCGGCAAAGCCCCCGCACCTTCCTGCCCGCCGGGGCTGGGCACCGCCCACGGGTCCCTGGTACCCATGCCCCTGCCGGATCGCTTCTCCGGATCCGCCCTGCGCAACGGCGCCGTGTTCGCGCCAGCCGGTCCGTGCCGTCACCGCACCCACGTCACGGACCACCTGTTCCCGTTTCCCGCCGTGTGGACGCGGGATGTGGCACGAGGCGGAGGGTCCTCTGGAAGCCGGCCTGCTACCCCATGTGGGCGCCTACCGGCCAGGAGCCTCGTCGCGCCGCTCGATCTCTGCCCAGTTGCGGTCCACCTCAGTCTGGGTGGCGTCGATCTGTTCCCGCGAGAGGTGCCGGCAACGCCCCTGAGACGAGAGGTAGCGCTCCACCGGGAGGCCCTTCGAGCGGTAGGTCATCCGGTGTCGGGTGCCCCCGAGAACCTCGGAGAGGGGAAAGACGTTGGTCTCGACGGCCAGGATCGCCGCCCGAGGGGCCGCGTTCTCGGCCTCTCCTTGGCTCAGTCCAGTCCGCCGTAGATCAGCCCCACCCACTGGTCACCGGTGAACAGGCCCTTGCCCCATCGGGGTTCAAGATCTGCCAGGGGTTGAGCCGCCACCGCGGCCGCCGCGTGCAGGCCTTGCGCCTTCAGGTTGCCCAGGCGCGCGTATGCCGTGGCCAACATGTCCCGGTAGGCCTGCAGTTGGGCCCTGTCTCCCAAAGGGCCGTGGCCGGGGATCAGTTTGGTGTTCCCGTCGGTCAGGGCCAGGACCGCGTCCGCCGCCGCGATCATCCCTTGCAGCGAGCCGCCGTGGTCCACGTCGATGAACGGGTAGAAGCCGTTGAACAGGACGTCCCCTGTGTGGATCACGTTGGCCTTCTCGAAGTGGATCACGCTGTCCCCGTCTGTGTGGGCACGGGGCGCGTGGAAGACGTGCAGGGTGTCGCCGTTGAGGTGGAAGGTGAGGTCGGTGGAAAACGTCACCACCGGCAGGGCGTCCTTCGGCAGGGGCGGCGTCACCATGTTGAAGGCCGCGATCACCGTTTCCACCGTCAGCCGTTCCCGCACCTTGTCGTGGGAGAAGATCAGCGCTCCCGCCTTGCCCAGGTTCTCATTACCCCCCGTGTGGTCGGCGTGGTAGTGGGTGTTGATCAGGAACCGCGGCGTGTCCCCTCCCGCCGCCCGGATCGCCGCCAGGTGCTTTTCGGTCAGCGGCGCGAACTGGTCGTCGATCAGGAACGTGCCGTCCTCGCCGATGAACAGGCCGATGTTGCCGCCCTGACCCGTCAGCATGAAGATCCCGTTCCGCACCGGGACCGTCTCGATGTTCACGGTGTCTGCGGCCACCGCAGGGATGGCTCCCCACAGGCCTAGCAACCCGACCAGCAACCCTGCAATCCGTGCTTTCGTAATCGTCATGGCTCCACTCCTTTCGTCGAGTCCCCTCTACGGATCGTTGATGTGACAAAGGCCGGGATCGCTCCCGGCCGTATTCTGGTGTCGCACTGCCCCTGGCTGCCCTGCACTCTGCCGGCGGGTCCCTATGGTGGAACATAAGGGGCGCAAGGGGGATGGGCAAGGCGCTTCCCGGCCCCGGGCAGCGTCCTTCCACCGGGCACGCATCTCCGTGTGGCTTCCGGGGTGCTTGCGCCCAGAGCCGGTCTCACTATGCTGGTTTCCCGTTGGGGTTTCCTGTTCCGAGAGAGCTTCGGTGCCGATTCCAGCGGGGTGCCGAGAACGCGAAGGGAGAGAGGCAGATGGTAGATCGACGGGTACCGGAGGGGGCCGCGGCGGGTGCGGGCGCCGAGCCTCGGGTCGCCTACGTGGCCGACCCCTTGGCAGCCCTCGCCGAAAACCAGGACCTGGGCCAGTTTCTGGCGGCGATCCAAGCGGCTGTGGGAAACCACTGCGACTGCATCGATCGCATCTCGGTGGCCCTCTACGACGCAGACACCGACACCCTCAAGACCTTCCTGGCCAGCAGTGGGGGCGACGCGCCGCTGCAGCACTACGAGGCGGACCTCGCCGCGGCGCCGTCCCTGCGGGAAACCATCCTCTCCCGGCGCCCGCGGGTCGTCAACGACCTGTCCGTGTTCGCCGACGGCACCCGGGAGCACACCCGGCGCATCCGCGACCAGGGCTACGGGGCGAGTTGCACCTTCCCCCTCTTCCTGGGGGAACGGGTTCTGGGGTGCGCGTTCTTCGACAGCTACCGGAAGGGTTGCTTCGGGGAACACGTCGTCCGGGTGCTGAGCCTCTTCTCCCACCTGATCGCCCGGGTGGTGGGCAGCGAGTGGATCGCCGCCCGCACCTTGCGGGCGGCCCTGAAGACCGCCAACGAAATGGTCCACCACAAGGACCCGGAGACCGGCAACCACCTGGAGCGGATGAGCCGGTTCTCGCGGCTCATCGCCCAGGACCTGTCGCGATCGGGGGCACATGCGTTGGATGACGAGTTCGTCGAGTCCCTGTTCCTGTTCTCCCCCCTCCACGACGTTGGCAAGATCGGTATTCCGGACGCGGTCCTGCTCAAACCGGCGAAGCTCGAGGGGCCGGAGTGGGAGGTAATGAAGAGCCATGCGCACCTGGGAAGGGTGATGGTGGACGCCATCATCGGCAACTTCGGCCTGGAGTCCACCGGATCGGTCGACCTGCTGCGCCACATCGCCGAACACCACCACGAGACGGTGGACGGAGCCGGCTATCCCCACGGCCTCGTCGGGGAGGAGATCCCGCTCGCGGCGCGGGTGGTGGCCGTGGCCGACGTGTTCGACGCCCTCACCAGCCGGCGTCCCTACAAAGAGCCCTGGACCAATGACGACGCCTTCCGACAGCTGCGACGCCTGGCGCGGGACAAGCTGGACGCCACCTGCGTGGAGGCCCTGATCCACAACCGACCGGCCGTGGAGGCCATCCAGCGGCAGTTCCGGGAGGAAGAGGAAGCCGTCGCCGCAGGGACCTGAGCCGCGGGGAACCGGAGGGGGACGACACAGGCCACAGGGAAACCAGCGTCAGGGTGGGAACCCCGGTCGCGGGACCGGGGACGGGCTCGTCTTTTTCCATCTTGATGGCGCAAGGCGTCGGGCTGGCGACAGGGTTCACCCGAACCACAGTGCGGGGCCGCCCCGCCGGTTCGCCGGCCCAGGGCGGGACACGTTGCGGTTTCGTACCGTCCGGCGCCCAACCGGGCAGGAGACATCTCCGATGCACTCTGTACGCAAGAAGAGCGTGCGCCTCCTCGCAGTCGGTGTGGTGCTGGTCGCTGCACTGACCCTGGTCAGCCGCAGCACCCAGCCCCCGGTGCAGCCCTTCGACCCGGCCCATCGTGGCCTCGCCGGAAACCCGGACTGCGCACCGTGTCACGCCGCGGACGCGGCGGCCCCCCTGGGTCCGCGGCACCCGCCCAAGGACGACTGCCTCCACTGCCACCCCCCGGCGGGATAGCAAAAGGACGGAGGGGACGCAGCGCAGTCGAGAAGTCATGGTTGTAGGGGTGGCGAAAACACCGGAGGGACCTTCGCCCCGACCGACAACCTTGCGACGGAGGGGACCGGCCCGTGGCCAGCCCGATGCAGGAACTGCTGCAAGCGGCGGACAGGATCGAGGCGTTGGCGGCGGGTGCGGTGGAGCGCTGGGGTGCGACCCGGGAAGCGCTCGCCGAAAACCGGCCCGGGCCCGGTGAGTGGTCGGCCAAGGAGGTGGTGGGGCACTTGATCGACTCGGCTTCGAACAACCACCAGCGGTTCGTCCGGCTGCAGCTGGTCGATGGTTTGGACTTTCCTGACTACGGGGCCGACAACGAGGCCTGGGTGCGGCTGCAGCGCTACCGGGAGAGGCCGTGGCCGGAGTTGCTGGCGCTGTGGCGGGGGTTCAATGGGCACCTCGCCCACGTTATGCGCAGCGTCGACCCGGATTGTCTGGAAAACCTCTGGGTCATCGACACAGACCGGTCGATCTCTCTGCGCGCGATGATGGTCGACTACGTCGGGCACCTGGAACTGCATGTCAGACAGATCGAGGTGGCCATGATGACTGCCCAAGGGCAATTGGATTGACCGAAACGGCGGGCATCAAGGGGCTATGCGCTTGAAACCCCGACACCGCTGACTCCGGCAGGCACTTCCGCAGCGTTGGGGGCACCATTGGAGAAACCGATGAGACGAACCGATCACGTCCGAGTTTTGGTGCAGACCGGCGACGCCTTCGACATCGAAGGCGATGTTCTCGCGCTGAAGTACGAACAGGACCCTGTAGGGATCGAGCGGTCTCTATTGGCTCGTTTGAAGCACGGCGGAATCGATGCCGAGCCCGCGGTGCCGGTGCCCGGCGCGGCGCTCCTGCTCAAAACCGCCGGGGCAACCAGGGCCCCCGTTTCTCTGTTGATCGGAGTTCGTCCTGTCGGCCTGTTCGGCTATCAGGATGTCCGTGAGTTCACCCGTGCCGTACTCGTGGCGCTTGCCGGCACCCTTCCGAACGCCCGCCATCTTCTTCTGACGATCCACGGAGCCGGCGGGGGACTCGATGAACATGAAGCATTGGAGTCCGGCGTGGCGGGGCTGGTGGAGGCAATACAATCCGGCGAGTGCTCGCCGGGCCTGCGCAAGGTCACCGTCGTCGAGAAGGAGGCAGTGCGAGCGACCCTGTTCAAACGGGCACTGGACCACGTGCTGCCGGACGGCGCCATTCCGAGGCCGGGGGCGACCACCGGGGCGCAGGGAGCCATCAGGCAACCTGCCGCGCACCTTCGCTCGGTGGGGTACGACTCCGCGAGTAAGCCGAACATCTTTGTCGCCATGCCGTTTCGGCAAGACATGGAAGACCTGTATCACTACGGCATCCAAGGTGCCGTGCGGGCGGCCGGCTTCGTGTGCGAGCGTTCGGACTTGTCGACATTCACCGGCGAGGTCATGTCGTGGATCAAGCAACGTATCGAGACGGCCAGTCTGGTGATCGCCGATCTTACCCACGCCAATCCGAACGTCTACCTCGAGGTCGGCTACGCTTGGGGTCGTGGCCGTCCGACGGTACTGTTGGTTCAGGATGAAGCCGCGCTCCAGTTCGATGTTAGGGGGCAGCGCTGTTTGACCTACTCCAAGATCAAGGATTTGGAGGAGAAGCTGACCGCCGACCTCAAAACGCTGCGCGAAGGGCCGGCGTAGCCCGGTGGTCAGGGCCTACGTGGCATCGTCATTTTAGCGGATTGGCGGTCATGGGTGCCCGCGGTGATGTGGCATTTCGAGCTGTCGATGGGGACGCCCCGTGAGACTGACAGAAGGGGTGGCTCGTTTCCGGACGGGTACGAAGTGGCCGGTACCGCAGAGCGGCATGGATTGCCTCCCAAGATGTGACGCCCTCCGCTGCCCTCCGGCCGGACTCACCCCCCGGCGGGGGCGACACCGAGTTCGATCACCCGCATCCCCATCCACTTGCCGCCCCGAAAGCGCAACGTCGCGGCCGCGGTGAGGGCGATCACGTACAGGGTGAAACAGGTCCAGGGCCCGTACAGGCCCGCTCCGAGATGCTCCACCAGCAGGTAGGACGGCAGCGCCAGCACCAGCAGAGAGCAGCTCCCCAGGGTCCACATGACGAAGTGGGTGTCCCCGGCCCCCTTGAGGGCGCCCAGGAACATCATCGAGGGGGCGTCGATCAGGCAGATGACGGCCACGAAGCGCAGCAGTACGCGCCCCTGCTCCACCACGGGACCGAACGCCTCGAGGGGCAGGTCCCGGGTGCGGAACAGGGCGAGCAGGGCGTCGGGAACCAGCACGAACGTCAGGGCGCCCAGGGCCATGACCGCGATCCCCAGCCGGACCGCGCTGCCGGTTGCCCGGGCGCCGTTTTCCGGGCGGCCGGCGCCGATGGACTGGCCCACCAGCATGCTGGTGGCCACCGACAGGCCGATCAGGGGCAGGAACACCAGGAGCTCGATGGAGATCACGATGTTGGTGGCGGCCAGCTCGGTTTTTCCCAGACGGCCCACCAGGAACACGAACAGGGCGATCCCGAAGATATCCAGGAAGAACTGCACGCCGCCCGGCAGCCCGTAGCGCATCAGCCGTCCGAACAGCTCCGGATCGTACCGCCACCCCGTGAGAACCCCGTAAATTCGGGAGTTGTCACGGGAAAACACCACGGCCACCAACAGCAGGGCGGTGACCGTGGATCCCGTCACGGTGGCGATCCCGGCGCCCACGATGCCCAGCTCCGGAAAGCCCCAGACGCCGTTGATCAGGGCGTAGTCCAGGGGGATGTTCATCGCCGCCCCGGCCATGTTGGCCAGCATCACCGGCCAGGTCAGCCCGCGGCCGGAGTAGAAGCACGACAGGCACACCCCCAACAGAGCGATGCCGGCCCCGCCGGTGAGGACGCGGAAGTAGGCGACTTCCAACGCCTGCACCGCGGGCTCGTGGCCGCCCAGGGCAAACAGCGGTTCGGCCACGAGCACCAGACCGCCCAGCAGCACCGCGGCGCCGGCGCAGAAGTACAGCCCCTGCCACAGCGCGGGGCCGACCCGCTCCGGCGCGGCGGCCCCGGTGTACTGGGCCACGAACACCCCCACGTACTCGGCCACCCCCATGAAAAACGAGAGGAACAGGAACGCGGCGATCCCGGCGGGCAGGGAGGCGGCGATCGCGTCCAGGGAGTAATTGCCCAGAAAGATCCGGTCGGTGAACTGCATCACCGTGTGGGACATCATGCTGAACACCAGCGGCAGGCCCACCGCGAGCAGCTCCCGGTACCCGCCGGGGCCCCGCCATCGCTCCACCATCCATTGCCTCGTCTTCGGGGGGTGGCCCGGAGGATCCGGGTCAGGTTCGGCCAGGATACCGCAGGGAGCCGAGCGGGGGGGGCGAATTTGGCACAGAACCGGAACGGCCCGGTCTCGACGGGTTGTCGTTCGGCGTTGCCCGGAGGTTGTGGGGCCGGCATGATGGCGGCCTGCCGCGCCCATGTGAATCCCGCCGTCGTCCGACGGCCCTCGGGAGTTCCCCCGTGACCCGATCCCCGAAGGTCCCCGCCTGGCGGGTGGATTTTGCCCTTGCGGCCGTGGTCTGCATCTGGTCGCTGAACTTCGTGCTGTTGAAGGCGGTGCTGCCCCGGTTCGATCCCCTGGCCCTGGCGGCGACCCGGTTCGTCTGCGTGGGAGTGCTGTTCGAACTGCTCCTGCGCCGCCGGGGTGCGCCCGAAGCCATGGCGCGGGAGGACCGTGGGGCCTTCGTCGCCTCGGCCCTGCTCGGCTACACCCTCTACCAGGGGGCGTTCATCCTGGCGCTCCACCACTCGACGGTGTTCTCCACGGCGCTGATGATCAACACGGGGCCGGTGTGGGCCGGGGTGGCCCTGTGGCTCACCGGGGCCGAGCGGGTGGGGGCCCGGCGGTGGCGAGGGTTTCTGCTCGCGTTGGCAGGCCTCCTGGTCTACGTGGGGCCCCAGGTGCTGGCGGGCACCACCGCGGGCACGGGGGACCTGCTGGCCCTGGGGGCGGCGGTAAGCTGGGCCCTCTACGGCATCCGCAACAAGCGGCTCCTCGAGCGCTACTCTGCGCTCTACGTCACCACCCGCACCTTCCAGATCGGGGCGCTGCTGTTCCTGCCGTTTGCGGTGCCGGCGGTGCTGCGGCAGCACTGGGCCGGGGTGGGCCTCGGCGGGTGGGGGGCGGTGGCCTTCTCGGTGGTGTTTCCCATTACCCTGGCGGTGACCCTGTGGAACTGGGCCATCGGCCAGCAGGGGGTGGGCCGCACGGCGGTGTACCAGTACCTGGTGCCGGTGGTGAGCGGAGTCTTGAGCTGGCTGGTGCTGGCCGAGGGGTTCGGGTCCCGGAAGCTGGCGGGAGGGGTCTTGATCCTGCTGGGAGTCGCCCTGAGCCGGGGGCGGTAGGCCCCAGGACTCCAGCCGACCGGGCCGTTACACCGCGATGCGGCGCTTGAGGCAGTAGGTGCGAAGGACCCGCAGCCCCTGGTTGGCGCGCAGGATCTTGCGGTGCCGGGCCTGCACCGCCGGCAGGTCGTCGGCCGACGGAACCTCGCTGCGCAGGTCACGCAGGGTGAGCTCGAGGGCCTGTTTGAGGGTGGCCAGATCGCCGGGCAGGTAGCCGCGCAACGGCACCGGGCTGAGGAGCACGTAGCCCTCCGCGATGTCGCGAGCGTACTTGCGGGGATTGCCGGTTGGGGGCATGGGGACTCCGTGAGGCGTGAGGCGTGAGGCGTGAAGAAGACTCCGGGCTCAAGACCCCGAACCGCTACGCATCCAGGGCGATCTCCAGGCCGGCCATGGCGGCGATGAACTTGCGGGTGCCGCTGTCGGCGAACCGTACGGTGACCTTGGCGCGCTGGCCGTGGCCGTCCACCTGCACCACCGAGCCGACCCCGTAGGTGGGGTGGCGCACCAGCATGCCGGGCCGGAAGCTGGCCTCGCCGGGTTCCGGGGCGAAGTAGCGGCCCTCGGCCGGTGCAGCCGGGGGCAGGTCGGCCTCCGCAGTGCAAACCGGTTCCGCTGCGACCGGTGTGGGGACCACGGCCACCCCCGGGTGCACCTGGGAGGGCAGCTCTCGCAGGAAGCGGCTGGGAGGCCGCAGGTACCCCTCGGCGCCGTACACCCGGCGGATGTGGGCCCGGGTGAGGTAGAGGCGGTCCATGGCCCGGGTCATGCCCACGTAGCACAGGCGCCGCTCCTCCTCCAGCCCGGCGGGGCGGTCGGAGCTCATGTGGTGGGGGAACACTCCCTCCTCCATGCCGGTGAGGAACACCGCGGGGTACTCCAGTCCCTTGGCGGCGTGCAGGGTCATCAGCGTAACCGCATCGGCGCGCTCCTCGGCCTGATCCTGGTCGCTGACCAGGGCGGCCCGGTCCAGGAAATCCCGGATCCCCCCTTGCTCGGTCTGCTCGAACGCCTCGGCGGCGTTGAGGAGCTCTTCCAGGTTCTCCAGGCGGGTCTCCGCCTGCTCGCCCCCCTCGGCTCCCAGGGCTGCGGCGTAGCCGGATTCCCGCAAGATGTTCCCCAGCAGGTCGCGCAGGGGGGCGGTGCCCACGGCTTCCCTCCAACCGTCCAGGAGGGCCATGAACCCGGCCACCGCCCGGGCCGCCCGGGTGGCCAGCAGCCCTTCGTCCAGGGCCGCCCCCACGGCTTCCCAAAGGCCCTTGCCGCGTTTCGTGGCCACCCCCAGCAGCCGTTCCACGCTGGTCTTGCCGATGCCCCGGGGTGGGGAATTGACCACCCGCAGGAACGCCACCGGGTCATCGGGGTTGAGCACCAGGCGCAGGTAGGCCAGGGCGTCCTTGACCTCCTTGCGGTCGTAGAAGCGCTGGCCGCCGTACACCACGTAGGGGATGCGGCGGCGCAGCAAGGCCTCCTCGAACGAGCGGGACTGGGCGTGCATGCGGTAGAGCACGGCGCAGCTGGCGTAAGGGGTGCCGTTGCGGTGCAGCCGCTGCAGTTCGGCCACCACCCAGTGGGCCTCCTCCTCTTCGGTGGGGGCTTCGCGCACGGTTACCGGGGCGCCGCCGTCCCGCGCGGTCCACAGCGTCTTCGGGTGGCGGGAGCGGTTGCGGGACACCACGGCGGAGGCGGCCTCCAGGATCGCCGCGGTGCTGCGGTAGTTCTGCTCCAGTTTCACGGTGGTGGCACCGGGGAAGTCTTCCGCGAAGCCGAGGATGTTGCGGACGTCGGCGCCGCGCCAGCTGTAGATGGACTGGTCGTCGTCCCCCACCGCGCACAGGTTGCCGTGGGTGCTGGCCAGCTCCCGGGCCAGGCGGTACTGCACCCGGTTGGTGTCCTGGTACTCGTCGATCAACAGGTGCCGGAAACGGTTGCGGTAGTCGGCGGCGATTCCCGGGTGGGTGGCGAACAGGTTCAGGGTCTCCAGTAGCAGGTCGCTGAAGTCCAGGGCCCGAGCCGCCCGCAGGTGCTGGTCGTAGCGCAGGAAGAACTCGGGGATCACGTCGGCCAGGGGGCTGTGGGCGGGCAGATCGATGTCGTCCGGCCCCAGCCCCTCGTCCTTGGCCCGGCTCACCCGGTGCAGCAACGCGGCGGCCTTGAAGCGCTTGCTGTCCAGGCCCATCTCCTGCACCACCGCCGCCGCCACCTTCTTCTGGTCGTCGCTGTCGTAGATGCTGAACTCCCGGCCTACCGGCAGCAGCTCCCCGTGGCGGCGCAGGATGCGCAGACACACCCCGTGGAAGGTGCCCACCCAGGCGTCCAGGCTGCCTTGGCCGAGCAGTTCGGCCACCCGGCGCGCCATCTCCCGGGCCGCCCGGTTGGTGAAGGTGACCGAGAGGATGGCCCACGGTGGCACGCCCAGGTGCTGCACCAGGTAGGCGATGCGGTAGGTGAGCACCCGGGTCTTGCCGCTGCCGGCGCCGGCGAGGATCAGCAGGGGGCCGTCGCCGTGGCTCACCGCCTGCCACTGGGGCGGGTTGAGCTGCCCGCGCAGGACGTCCAGGTCCAGTCCGGTCACCGTGTTCAACCCTCCGGGGTCCGCAGGGAGCGGTCGATCAAGGCCTTGTTGTAGGCCGACAGGATGTCCTGTCGTGACAGCATACCGAGGATCTCCCGGGGGTCGTCACGGCTCACCACCGGCAGGTGCTCGATGTTGCGGTAGCCGATGCGCCCCAGGGCGTCGTGGACGGTGTCGTCGGGGAACACGGTGATCACCTCGTGGGTGCCCAGCTCCCCGGCCACCACCAGGTCGGCCAGCCCCTCCTCGTAGGCCACCTCGCGGAAGTCCTGCAGACTGATGATGCCCGAGAGCTTGCCGGCGCCGTCCACCAGTGGAAAGGTGACGTGGCGGGACATGGGGATCGCCCGCAGCATCACCCCCAAGGGGGTGGACTCGGGAAAGCTCTCCACCTGGCGGTTCATCAGGGCTCCCACCTGGATGGACTTGAGCACGTTGGTCTCGCGCCCTTCCTCCAGGTGGATGCCGCGCCGGGCCAGTTCCAGGTGGTCGATGGAGTGGGGCTGCAGCCAGCGCGACACGCTGTAGCCGACGACGCAGGCGAACATGATCGGCACGATGACGGTGTACTCCCCGGTCATCTCGAAGATCAGGAAGATCGCGGTCATCGGCGCGTGGGTGGCGGCGGCCAGGAAGCCGCCCATGCCCACCAGGGCGTAGGAACCCGGCCCGGCGGCGAACCCGGGGAACAGTACATCCATCGCCCAGCCGTAGGCGCCGCCCAGCATCGCGCCGATCACCAGGCTGGGGGCGAACACCCCGCCGGCGTTGCCGGAGCCCAGGGTGAACCCGGTGGCGTAGATCTTGGCCAGGGCCACCAGAACCAGGGCCCAGCCGGTGAGCTGCCCAGCGAGGGCGAGCTCCACGTGGCGGTAGCCGTCGCCCAGCACCTGGGGAAAGGCAATGGCCAGCGCGCCGGTGAGGGCGGCCCCCACCACCGGTTTGACCCATTCCGGGGCGCCCCAGGCCTGGAAGCGGTCGCCGATGCCGTAGAAGCTGCGGATGAAGTGCACCGCCACCAGCCCCACCAGGATGCCCAGGGGCACGTACAGCAGCGCCTCCCAGGGAGTGCGCAGCAGGTAGTGGGGCACGTGGAACGCGGGGCGGTTGCCCTCCACCGCCCGGGTCACCATCGCCCCCAGGCCCGAGCTGATCACCACCGGCACGAAGCTGGTGGTGACGAACGAACGGCACAGCACCAGCTCGTGAGCGAAGAACACCCCGGCGATCGGGGCGTTGAAGGTGCCGCCGATGCCCGCGGCCACGCCGCACGCCACCAGGGTACGCAGGCGGTCCTGGCCCACGTTCAAGGCCTGTCCCACCAGTGAGCCGATGGCGCCGCCGATCTGGGCGATCGGACCCTCGGTGCCGGCCGAGCCGCCGGTGCCGATGGTGATCGCGGAGGCCACCGACTTCACCACCACCGTGCGGGCCCGGAACACCGCGCCCTTGAGGTTCACGGCCTCCAGGAACTTGGGCAGGCCGTAGCCCCGCACCTCCCCGGGGAACAGCGCGGCCAGGGGGATCAGCAGCACCGCGCCCGCCACCGGCAACAGGGGCAGCAACAACAGCCACGGCCAGCCCCGCTCCAGGTGCAGCCACTCGCCGCCTCCCTCGAACACCACGTGGTGCACCAGCTCGATCATGCGCCGGTAGAGGAGGTTGCCGAAGCCCCCCAACAGGCCCACCACGATCGCCATGCCCAGGAGCGCGGTGGGCTCGCTGGGCCGCAGTCCCTCGAGCAGGGAGCGCAGGCGGATGGCGACGGGATGGTCGAGAATGGGGTGGCGGGACTGGGGCACGGTGGGCTCGAAGCTGGTGGGGTCGCGCGGGGACGCGGGGCGAGCCAGTGTGCCACAGGGGGGGCCACGGTGCGAGGGCTCATTGCCCGGGGCGGCCGAGGCTGCGCACCAGTCTGTGGATAAACTGTAGAAAACGCGGAAACCGCTTGGACTGACGGAGGGTTGAGACGCGTCATGGCGGCCGGCGCATGGTCACTTGAGAATCCTTAAAAACCGCGGGTTTTCTCTCGTATTGGCCCAGAATTCCAAGGCTCCAGAAGCGTTTAGGTGTGGTCTCGTGGTTTGTCCACAGGGGCCGGAACCCGTCGGCGTCGGCAGGTCCTCATCGCTGCCGTCCCGAGGGCGGCTGCACCTGCCCCGGAGGAAGGGCGCCGCATACGGCCCCGGGAACGCACCGCGGTGCGCAACCCGCTCCGCCGGCACTGGCAAAGCTGCGAATCAAATGGTATCCCTGTGTGGCCGCCGGGAAGCCTCTGTGCAGGAAAGGGAAACGACCATGGACTCCGCCAGCCATTTGTTCACGCTGCACCGCGACGCGGTCCTCGATCCCACGGCGTTCGCCGAACTCCCCGAGGTGGCCCTGTCACCCGCGGGGGAGCAGGCGCTGGCGGCGTTCCGGGATATCCTGGCCGGGCACCCTCCGGAACAGTTGGAGAAGCGGGGGCACGTGCCCAAGGCCGTGCTGCGGTTGCTGGGGAAGCAGGGGCTGTTCGGCCTCACCATTCCTGTGGAGCATGGAGGGCTGGGCCTGCCGTTCTCCGAGTACCTGCGGGTGGTCGCCGAGATGGCCAAGAGCGACCTGTCCCTGGCCATGGCGAGCCTGGCCCATCTCTCCATCGGCCTGCAGGGCATCGTGCTGTTCGGCACCCCGGAGCAGCAGCAGCGGTGGCTGCCGGCGGCGGCCCGGGGCAGCACGGTCTTCGCCTACGCCCTCACCGAGCCGGCCACCGGCTCGGACGCCCAGCACATCGCGACCCGGGCGCGGCTCTCCGAGGACGGCGCCCACTACCTGCTGGACGGTCAGAAGACCTACATCACCAACGCCAACTACGCCGACGGGTTCACAGTGTTCGCCCAACTCGACGGCGGTTCGGGGATGGTGGCCCTGGTGGTGGAGCGGGACAGCGAGGGGCTCACGGTAGGCCCCGACATGCCGAAGATGGGCTTGAAGGCGAGTTCCACGGCGTTCTTGCGTTTCGACGGGGTGCGGGTGCCCGTGGCCAACCGGCTGGGGGAGCCCGGCGAAGGCTTCCGGGTGGCCATGGCGATTCTCAACTACGGGCGCCTGGCCGTGTGCGCAGCCGGGGTGGGGTTGATGGAACAGTCCTTGGTCGATATGGCCCGCCGGGCCAAACAGCGCCAGCAGTTCGGGGTGGCGATCGGCACGTTCGAGCTGATCCAGGAAAAGCTGGCCGCGGCCCGGGTGGACGGCTTCATCGCGGGGAGCATGGTGGATTTCGCGGCCCGCCAGCTGGAGCGCGATGCCACGGCCAACGTGGCCATGGAGACCAGCCACTGCAAGCTGTTCGCCACTAACCGCGCCTGGCACACCCTGTACGAGGCGATGCAGGTGGCCGGCGGCTCCGGGTACCTGGCGACGAACCCCTACGAAAAGCGCATGCGTGACTACCGGGTGGCGACGATCTTCGAGGGCACCAGCGAGATCCACTCGATCTACCCTGCCGGATTCCTGTTGCGCGCGTTCGCCGGGGCGCTGCCGCGGGGCGGTGCTGCCCGGGTCCGGGCCCTGCTGGGCGGCGCCCTGCGCCGCCTGCGCTGGGCCGATGCCGGCGGCGGGCCCGTCGAGCGGCGGGCGCACCGCACCGCTCGCCGTTGCGCCAGGGCCGCGCGGTTCCTGGGCCATCTGGCCCTGGCCGTGCATGGCGAGGAGGTGGGGCGCCGGGAGTTCGTGCTGCGCCGCATCACCTGGCTGAGCACCTACGCCTACGGCCTGCTCGCAGCCGAGGCCCGGGTGCGAGCCCTGGTCAAGGCGCGGGGCCCGGAAGGCGCTGCCGCGGAGCGCGAGCTGGTGGAGGCGTTCCGCGACGAGGCCCGCAGCGCGCTGTGGCAGCTGTGGCGGCCCTGGAACAGTGCCCGGGAGAAGCGGGTAGGGCGCATCGTCTCCCGACTGCAGGGGTGAGCCCCTCCCCCGCCCTTGCCTACCACGCCGGAGGGTTGGGGGACTTCGTGCTCTCCCTGCCCGCCCTGCAGCGCCTGGCCGCCGCCCACTCCGAGACGGCGTGGCACTACTGGGGACCTCGGGAGCGCCTGGCCCTGCTGCCCGGGTGGTCACCGGCGCCGCCCCAGGTGCTGCGTGGGGAGGGTTCCCTGTGGGGGGACCGCCCGGCGGTGGCCGCCGTGCGCTGGCTGGCCGGAGCAGACCCGGTGGTGGCGTTCGCCGCGGTGCCGCCGCCATGGCTGCCGGTGCTACCCCGGGGCCTGCATATCCAAACGTTTCCGGGATCTCCCGAGGCTGCGGTGGAGTGGGTACCGCGGTTTCAGGCGGGCCAACTCGACAGCGCCGGTGTGCCCAGGATGGCGCAGCCGGGGCTGCCCCACTGGCGGCGCCAAGTGTTGCCCTTGCACCCCGGAGGTTGGCTGGTGGTCCACCCCGGCAGCGGCGATCGGGCCAAGAACCTCCCCCTCGCCACCTGGCGCCGCGCCGCGGAAGCCCTGGGCCGGGACCTCGGCCTGCCCCCCCTGCTCTTGGAAGGGCCGGTGGAACAGGAGCGGGGTGCGACAGGCGCGGGGTGGCCGGCGGAGCGCTGTGCCTGTTCCAACCTGGAGGACCTGCTCAGCGCCCTGTCCCGGGCCTCCCTGCTGCTCGGCAACGACAGCGGCGTGGCGCACCTGGCGGGGCTGCTCGGAATCCCGACGGTGGTCGCGTTCGGTCCCTCGACCCCCGCCCGGTGGCGCCCCCTGGGGCCCCGGGTGGCGGTAGTCCGTTCCCCCCGTGGTTGTGCCCCGTGCTGCGTTGCTCCACCCATCTCCTGTGACCACCCCGCCTGCCTCGCCGAGATCACCGCCGCTGCGCTGATCGCGGCCGCCCGGCGCTTGCTCGACGTGGCACCGAATCCCGAGGGTCAAGAAACCCGTGCGGGCCGCCGATGAGAGGGGACGAGCCCCCGGCTCGCAGGGCGTCGATATCGCGCCCACCGAGCCGCCACCCGCGACCGCCAGGGACATGCCAGCTTCTGTCGTCGAGCGCATTGCGAAACTGGTCAAGGACCTCCCCGCCCTGCCGGCGGTGGCCCAGAAGGCCATGGCTCTGCTCGGAGATCCCGCCACCGAGCCAGAGGAGTTGCAGAACGTGTTGTCCCGGGACGCGGCCCTCGCGCTGAAGGTGCTGCGCCTGGCCAACTCGGCCTACTACCGCCGGGGCCGGGAGATCACCACCCTGTCGGCAGCGGTGGTGGTGCTTGGGTTCAAGACGATTCACACCTGCGTGCTCAGCTCCGCCGTGCACCGGGTGATCTCCGCTGCCGGAAGTGCGGCGGAGCGCCTGTGGGAGCACTCTTTCGCCGCCGGTGCGGCGTGCCGTGAGCTGGCCCGAGTGGCCCGGCTGACGGTGCTGGAGCGGGAAGAGGCGTTCCTGGCCGGGTTGTTTCACGATGTGGGGAAAGGGGTGATCGCCGCCAAGTTCCCGGGGGTCTACGCGGCGCCCCTGGGCTTGGCCGGGGAGGTGGAGCAGTTGGGTTTCCACCACGGCCACCTGGGCCACGTGCTGCTCAGCCTGTGGGAGATCCCCGAGACCCTGCGGCTGGCGGTGGCGGGCCACCACGACCCGGATACGGACGGTTTCGGGCGCCTCACCGCTGGTGGCGATTGGCTGGCGTGGCAGGTGGCGCCCGGGGTGGGGGCCGAGCCGCCTCCAGAACCCGTCGCCCTGCTGGCGGAGTTGGAACTGGGGGCGGAACAACGGGAACAACTGCGGGAGACCGTGAGGGGTTTCCTCGCCGAGGAGAAGAACCAGGCATGACCCCGCGCACCAAAGAACAGCGTTTCGCGTTCCTAGACACCATCCGCGAGCTGCCCAGTCTGCCCCAGGTGATCGTGGGCATCTCCCGGGTGGCGGCGAACCCGGGTGCCGGTGCCCAGCAACTGGCGGAGGTGATCCTCAAAGACCAGGCGCTCACCATGAAGGTGTTGCGCATCGGCAACTCCGCCCAGTACGCGGTGTGCTCCCAGCGCGTCACCACGGTGAGCCGGGCGGTGGTGATGCTGGGGTTCGAGTCGGTGCGGGCCCTGGCCCTGGGCCTGGGGGCGTTCAACCTGCTCTCTTCCCTGGAAAAAGGTGGCCACCTCCACGAGGACTTCTGGAAGAACAGCATGGCCGTGGCGGTGGCGTGCCAGGAACTGGCGGGGCTGGTGGGGATCCGCACCGTGGAAGAAGCGTTCGTCGCCGGTCTGCTGCATGACGTAGGCAAGCTGATTCTCACCGAGGTCGATGTGGATAAGGCCCAACAGGTGTACGGGGCCGGGCTCGAGGGTACCGCTCTGCTGCGGGCTGAGACCGAGGCGTTTGGTGTCGACCACGCCGAGGTTGCCGGCGAGTTGGCCCGGCGCTGGGAGCTGCCCCCGGTGCTGCAGAGGGCCATGGAACACCATCATCGGCCGTTTTCCAAGGTGCCCGAGGATCCCGGGGAGAGGCTGGCGTTTCTGGTGGGGGTGGCCAAGACCCTCACCGGCCCCCTGCGCCAGGAGAGCTGCGAGCCCCGGGCCCTGGCGGCCCAGGTGGCGCGGCTGGTGCGCAAGCCGGTGGGCACGGTGCTCGGGGAGATACGCAACCTGCCGGACAAGATCCGCGAGTACGCCGGGTTCTTCGAGATCCAGCTGGACGATCTCAAGGAGTACACCCTGTGGCTGGAGGAAGAGCACCAGCGCCTGTTCGAGGCGACCGTGGACCGCGAAGGCGGCCGTCGCGAAGAGGAGCGGCGCCAGGCCGAGCTGGCCACCATGCGGGATATCCACGGGTTGATCCTGGAGGGGGCGGACGGAGAGGCCGTGGGGCGCCGGGTGCTGCGCGGCGCCCGTGCGGCGGCGGGCTCCCGGCGCTGTGTGCTGGCCCTGGTGAACCCTGATCGCACCGAGTTGCGGGCCACCTGGGGGGACGGCGACGTGACGCCCCAGTTCCTGGGGAGGTTCCGCTTCCCCCTGCGGGAGAAGGGCATACTGGCCAGCACCGTTGCCGGCGGCGAGCCGGTCAACGTGTTCGACACGGCCCTGCCGTTCTTCTCCCGGCTCCTCGGGGAGCGGGAGGCGGCGGTTCTCGATGTGGCCTCCTTCGCCGCGTTTCCCCTGCGCCGGGGGGGTACGGTGGTGGGGGTGCTGTACGGGGATCGGGACCCGGGAGACGAGCCGTTTTCCGACGCCGAGGCGGAAACCCTGGGCTCCCTGGCCGACCTGCTCAGCCTCGCCCTGGGCCGTGGCGGCGAACCGGGGGAAGCCTGAGAGCCAAGAGGCCGGCGAACGAACCTGCTGGGGGGTTGCGATGACGAGACATGGACGAACGGACCGCAGAGCCGGGGGGCTATCGCTCGGTTCACCACCGCACCCTGCACGCCCTGTGCGAGCGGCTGAGGCGGGTGGCACCACGGGTGGTGGCACCGGTGCACCTGTTCGACATCCCCCCCCAGGTGATGCGGGGACTGTTCTCGGTGGCCCTGGTTACCGACGAAGGGGAACTGCATCGCTGCGTGTTGCCGTACCGGGACGTGAGGTCCCTCGCCGCCGAGCGAAGCCGGCTGGCCCACCTGCTGTTGTGGGGGGAGCTGGCCCAGGCCGAAGGGCGCATCGAGATCGGGGCCAACACCGGGAGCCTGCTGCGTTACTTTCTGCCCAACGCCGCCGACGGCGGCGGCCTGGCGCGGCGCCACCAAGACCGCAGCCACGCCGATTGGCAGGCTGCGGCCGAGCGCGCGGTCGGCGCGCGGCAGGTGTGGCAGGTGCGGGCCGACGACGGTGCAGCGGTGGGGGGGATCACCGTCGCTGGGGTGCACTACCTGGTGCGCCTGCACCACGATGGGGCACAGTGGCTGGAGGCTGCGCAGCGCCGGCTGGGCTGCCGCATCGTCGGCACGGTGCCGGCGGGCGGCCCCCTGGCCCGCGATGTGTTGGGGGAGTGGATGGGGTGAAGGGCTGACAAGCCGTGGGACGGGGTCGCACGGTCCCCGACACGGGTGCGAGCGGAGGTGCAAGATGCTGGGATGGCTGCGGTCGATATTCGGTGCCAAGAAACCCGCCGCGCAGGACTACCCGCTGGTCCGGGAGGTTCCGGGCAAACGGCCGGCCGCTGCGCGGACGCCGGTGCCCCCGGTGCCGGCCCAGGCGCTGGTCCAGGCCGAAACCCTGGTGGAGGCAGAGCACGGCGCGTTCCTCGGCGAACTGGTGACGCCCCGCCCGGAGGTCAACCTGCAGGCACTGGCTCCTGAAGACCGCCTGTTCGTCTCCGGGGTGCTGAAGAAGGTGCGCGAGAAGCGACTCGATGTGCCGGTGCTGCCCCAGGCAGCGATGCAGATATCCAAGCTCCTCGCCGACCCCAACAGCGACGCCCGCGGCTTCGCCAAGGTGTTGGAAGCCGACCCGGCGTTGAGTGTGGACGTGCTGCGCATCGCCAACTCCGCCTTCTACGGCTTCTCCCAAAAGACCGCCAGCGTCAAGGACGCGGTGATCCGCATCGGCCTCACCCAGCTGCGCGGGCTGATCATCGTTACCCATCTGCAGGGCAAGATCATGCAGGGCAGTGCGTTTCGCCGCGAGTCCGAGTGGGTGGTCGACCTGTCCATGGCGGTGGCCCAACTCGCCCAGTCCCTGGCCCAACCCCTGGGCCTCGGCAAGGACGAGGCGTTCACCCGCGGGGTGCTCTCCCACGTGGAGTACTTCGTCATCATGGGCGCCGTCGCCGACATCTCCCGCGAGCACCAGAAGCGCTTGCATCCCACCCGCGGTGCGCTGCTCGACACCATCCAGCTGTGCGGGGAGAACGTGCGCCGCCTGGCCGGGCAGCAGTGGCAGCTCGGCACCCTCATGGACGGGGACTCCGCCGACGGTGGCACGGGCCAGCAGTACCGGCAGCTGCGCGCAGCCCTGGTCGCCGACTGGTGGCTGGGGGGCCGGCCGGCGGTGGACGGGGTGGAGGATGCTACCCTGGCCAGGGCCCTGGGCGCGCTGCGCAAGACTCGGGGGGATCGCCCCGAAGCGTAGACCCGCAACCGTACCACCCGCTTTTTCTCCCGGACCCCGCCCCAACCGACGCCCCGGCCACGCCCCGGGGCGGGATCTCCCGCGCCTCGCCGCAGTGTCCCGAAAATCAACAGCAGATGACTCAAGAACAGAATCGTTCTACCCGATCAGTGCGTGGTGAGTCCGTCTCCGTCGCTCCCATCCGAGGTGCATCGCCCATGACTGTCGCCAAACGCATCAATCTCCTGCTGGTCGCCGGTGTGGTTGCCGCCGGCGCCATCGCCACCGGCGTCTCGGTCCTTTCCCTGCGCAGCGCCGGCGACCGCGAGGCCGCGCGCGTGCGCCAACAGTTGATGTTTGCCAAGCAGGAGAAGCTGCGAGACCTGGTGCGTAACGCCCACCGGGCGGTGGAGGAGATCTACCAGAACGCCCAGGACCCGGAGCGGGTGGCCGACACCTACCGCCCCCTGTTGAAGGGCGCGGTGGATGTGGCCTTCTCGGCAATCGAGACGGTGTACGCCGACGCCTCCCTGGGTGAAGAGGAGAAGCGGGCCCGCGCCATGGCGGTGGTCAAGGGTCTGCGCTACGGGCCGGAGGGAAAGGACTACTTCTGGATCAACGACACCCGGCCGTTCATGGTGATGCACCCCTACAAGCCCGCGCTGGACGGCACCGACCTGTCGGAGTTCAAGGACCCCAACGGCAAGTTCCTGTTCGTGGAGTTCGTGCGGGCGTGCAAGGACACCGGCGAGGGGTTCGTGGACTACCTGTGGCCCAAGTACGGCGCCGACCTGCCGGTGCCGAAGTTGTCCTATGTGCGCCTGTTCAAACCCTGGGGATGGGTCGTCGGCTCAGGGGTCTATCTGGAGGCCGCCGAGGCCAAGGCCCAGGAGGACGCGAAGAAGTTGGTGGCCAGCTTCCGCTACGGGCCGGAGGGAAAGGACTACTTCTGGATCAACGACAGCCGGCCCTACATGGTGATGCATCCCTACAAGCCGGCCCTGGACGGCACGGACCTGTCGGGGTTCAAAGACCCAAACGGCAAGTTGCTGTTCGTGGAGTTCGCGCGGGTGTGTCAGGCCGACGGGGAGGGTCTCGTGGACTACCTGTGGCCCAAGTACGGCCAGGACGAGCCGGTGGCCAAGTTGTCGTTCGTCAGGCGTTTCGAGCCCTGGGACTGGATCATCGGCACGGGGGTGTACGTGGACGACGTGGACGCGGCGGTGGCCACGAAGCGGGCGGAGATCGAAACCACGGTCAACCAGCAGGTGTGGATGCAGCTGGCCAGCGGGGGCGGCGTCACCGTAGTGGTGGCGCTGTTGGCTGCCCTGTTTACGCGCCGTTCCTTCCGCCCCCTGCACGGAGTGATCAGGGCCCTGCGCGACATCGCCGCGGGCGAAGGCGACCTGACCAAACGCCTGCCCCTGCCCTACGCCGACTGCTCCAAGGAGAAAGACTGCGGCCTCGAGCAGTGCCGGTCCTTCGGCCGGCAGGAGGCGTGCTGGAGCACCGTGGGTTCGATGCAGGTCGTTGCCGAACTGGTACAGTGCCCGGGAGTGCTGTCGGGGAAGATGACGGACTGCGCCCTGTGCCCTGTGTTTCAGCGTGTGGAGACCGACGAGTTCCGCGTGTTGTCCAACTGGTTCAACATCTTCGCCGACAAGCTCCGCTACACGATCGACGTGGTGAAACAGACCATGGAGGTGTCCGGGACGCTGGCGGAGGAACTATCCTCCTCCACCAGCCAGATCGCGTCCAGCAACCGCCAGATCTCGGACCAGACCCGCACGGTGGCCTCGGCGGCCGAGGAGATGACCGCTACGGTCACCGAGGTGGCGTCCCTCACCGCCATGGTGAGCGCGTCCGCCGGCGAGTCGCGCATGGCGGCCAGCGACGGCGCCGAGGTGATCCATCAGGTAGTCGCCGCCCTCCATGAAATCGACGCGGAGGTGGGGCGGGCCGGGGAGACGGTGCGCGCCCTGGGGCAACAGTCCAACGAGATCGGCGAGATCGTTCGCCTCATCGAGGACATCGCCGACCAGACCAACCTGCTGGCCTTGAACGCGGCCATCGAGGCCGCCCGGGCCGGGGACGCCGGGCGCGGCTTCGCCGTGGTCGCCGACGAGGTGCGCAAGCTGGCGGAGAAGACGGTCAAGGCGACCCAGGAGATCTCGAGCACGGTGGGCACCATCCGCAGCGGCGCCGAGGCGGCGGTGGAAGCCATGGGCCGGGGCACCGGGGTGGTGGAAAAGGGGCGCAATCTGGGTAATCGGGCCGGTGACGCCATGGTGGGCATCCAGGACCGGGTGGGCAGCGCAGCCGATCAGATCGGGCAGATCGCCAGCGCCACCGAGCAGCTGCGTGCCACCGTGACGGATATCGCCCAGAACATGGACCACATCGCCCGGGAGATCGAGCAGAACAGCGAGGCCACCGACTGCGTGGCCGGCAACGCCCGGACGTTGGCCGAGAAATCCGAACTGGTCCAGGCGCTCTCCGGGCGTTTTCGCACCTGAGCCAACGCCGGTCCGAGGCAGGGGCGGGTGGCCGCGCAGTCGGTGCCGGCGGAGTCTTTCCCCTCGGGGAGCCGTCCCGCCTCCTCCCCGCTGGGTGGGCGCCGCGGAACCTCACAGCTGGCCAAACGCCCGCACCGAGAACCCCCCGAAACTGCCCCGGCTGACCTCTTTGGAGATCAGCAGCTCCAGCACCAGGGAGGGGCCGAACCGATAGCGCCCCCTGAGGTGGGCTTTGTCCACGTAGCCCCGCTCCCGGTGGTCCGCGAGGGTGGGGGGCTCCAGACCCAGAACAGCACTATCCCGCTGCATCCGAAACACGTTGCCCACGTACCCCAGGCGCAGTTCTAGGGCCTTCCCGTGGCGGTAGATGCCCTCGGTTCCGCCCAGAGTGTTACGGGCACGGTACCCCCCGTCTACATCCCCTGCGGCGAAGAACCGGTCGCGCTGCCAGGCGTAGCCCCCCAGCAGGGCCCCGCCCCAGGCGCCGGGCGCGAACTCCAGGGTGCCGTCCACGCGCCACCAGTCGCGCTCCAGGGACCGGGCTCGGGCGCCCGCGTCATCCTCGACCCGTTCCTGGGAGATGAAGTGGCTGGTGAGTGTCGCGTGTACGGGACCCCGCCGCCACAGAGCCCCGGCGTGGCCATGCTGGAGGCGTCCCGCCGTGGCCCGGATGACGCTGCCTTCGGGACGGTCCTCGGCGGCATAGGACGTGCCGAGGTTGAGGGATCCGTAGGTCCGCCATGCGCCGCCGCTGGTGGAGCCGTCGATCAGCAGGCGCAGGGGGTGGCGTGTGAAATGCACTCCGGAGTCGGTCTTCTGGTTGAAGGCGTAGCGATCATCGCGCACCAATACGGCCAGTTGGTTGCGTCCTCCCGCCGGGCCCAGGGAGCCGCCGAACCCGACCGCGGCGGACTGTTTCTGCGGGGTGGGCCAGCCGCTCGCCATCAGGCCGCACCCAGGGGTTGGCCACCACAGGAGATCGAAGCGCTCCTCTCGAAGGTCAAATAGGGTGTCGGCCCAACGCCGCTGGTCGTAGCGCAGTTGCAGCGGCGCGCTGGGCCGCAGGTTGAGGGCCAGGTCCAGGTTCTGGAGCAGCTGCCGGGAACTGATGGAACCGTACGCAGCCAGCAGTCCGGAGCGCTGGTAGCGCCCGGCTGCCCACGCGGCCGCCCAGGCCGGGTCTGCCGCGTACTGGGTTCGGTGGACCTCCAGCAGTTCGGAGAATTGCCCCCGGCCTACCCTGTCCGCGAACCCGTCGGGATCTGCCGCGAACAGGGGCTCGGGCACCGACGACGCCGGCGCCCGGGCGGTGAGCAGTGCCAGGGCGAGAACGGAGGTGGAGAGGTGTCGCCACAGTGGGTGCACGATCGAGTCCCCCCGGGTCGGGGTTCTAGATGGCACCATGCAACCTAGTCGGCCCGGGGAGCAACTTCAAGCGGATGCCCGAACGGGACGAAAAGTGTGAATGTAGAGCCGCGGCGCTGGACGTGCCCCCACACGGAAGTGACCCATGTTGTTCCTGCGGTGCCGGGAGATCGGCGCCTGGATCTTCCTCCTTGCCGCTGCGACCGGCGCCGTTGCCAGCCCAGACGGGGAGGCCACCGCGGTGCGGCAGCGCTTCTCTGCCGCTCCGGTGTGGCTGGTGGGGGAACGGCACCGGGTGGCTGCCGGACATGATCTGTTCGGCGCGCTGGTGGCCCAGACCCTGAAGGCCGGGGAGCGGGTACAGGTGGGGTTGGAACTCCCCGCGGACCGGCAGCCCGCCCTGGACGCGGTTCTGGCGGGCGGGGCGGGGGTGGTGGCCCCGGTGGTGATCGACTGTCCGTCATACCGGGGTCTGCTGACCCGGCTGGGCGAGCTGACGGCGGAGTACCCGGGGCGATTGGTGGTGCGGGCCATCGACGCCCCATCGGGCCCCAGCCAAGAACGGGATCGCCACATGGCCGAAGCCCTGGGCCGCATGCAAGCCGGTGGGCAGCGGGTGCTGGCCCTAGTGGGCAATCTGCACGCTCTGAAAGCGGCGCCGGGACGGGAGGGGGCCGTGCCGACGCGGCTGGCGGCCCGCCTGGAAGCCGCCGGGGTGCAGGTGGCCAGCCTGCTGCAACTCGGCCCCGGCCGAGCGCCCCCCGGGCAACGCTCCGAGGTGTTGGTGGCCACGGCGGGCCCTGCCACCGCCGCCCTGCGGGGCCTAGCCAGGTTGGTCGAGGGGTCCGGGGCCTTCGACGCTCGGCTGCCGGGGCGCGCTGCCGATGCGGTGATCCTGCGGCCGTAGGCGCGCTGGAGTGGGGAAGCCCATGCAAAGAGGCGCCTGGTTCGACCAGGCGCCTCTTTGGGTGATGCTTCGCGTTGGGAAACGGCCTACAGCAGCATGCCCTCGTTGATCACCAGGTCGGCACGCTGCCGCAGTTCCTTGAGGAAGTCCTGGTAATGCTCGTTCTGCTTGCCGGGCAGCAGCTCGTTCCGCAGGCTCTCGCGTTTGCCCTCCAGGCCGGAGAGGTCCGTTTCGGTGCGGGCGTGCAGGCAGAGCACGTAGGGCACGCCGTTGACCACCTGGGCCTCCGGGGCCACCTGGCCCACTTCGGTCAAGGCGAAGGCCGCCTCCTTCAGTTCCGGTGCCCAACCGATCTTGGGCACTGCGCCACCCTTCTTGGCAAACCCTTCGGTGGTTTCCACGGTCAGGTTGGCGGTTGCCGCATCCCAGCCCTCGGCGCCCGCTGCGGCGATGAGTGCCTTCGCCCGTTCGGCCGCCAACCGCATCGCTTCGGCCTTGCGATAGGCGGTCACCACGGCGTCGCGCACCTGGTCGAGTGCCGGGATCGCCGCGGGGTGGTACTCCGCCACGGCGAGTAGGTAGGTGCCCGCGGAGGTTTCCAGCAGTTCTCCAGCCCGATCGGGGCCGAGCCCGAACAGCACGGTGACGAACTCGGCCGCCTGTTCCACTCCTTCCACGGGTTCCCCGGCCCGCAACGGCCCGGTGGTGCGGTAGTTCTCGCGGGTCGCCAGTTCCTCCCAGGTGGTGGTGTGGTCCTCCAGATCCATCAGTATGTTGTCGGCGGCAGCATAGGCCTCCTCCAGTGCTTTACGGCGGCGGATCTCTGCGTCGAGCTGGGCGCGCACTGCTTCGAGCTCCGCCGGCTGGGCTTCGCGGCGCTCCTCCACCCGTATCAGGTGGTAGCCGAAGGAGGTCTTCACCGGCTCGCTCACGGCGTCGGGCTCGAGTGCGAACGCCGCCTGCTCGAACTCTGGCACCATGCGGCCGCGCTCGAAGAAGCCCAGGTCACCACCGCTGTCCTTGCTGCCGGGATCGTTGGAGAGTTCCCTGGCCAGGGCCGCGAAATCAGCGCCGCCCAGCAGGCGGTTGCGGACCGACTCGGCCTGGAGGCGCACCTTCTCCTCCTGCTCTGGGGTGCTCCCGGCGGCCACCTGGAACAGGATGTGCCGGGCGTGCACCGCCTCACTCACTGCAAACTCGCTGGCGCGCCAACGGAACTCCTCTTCGATCGCCTGCTCGGGAACCTCCACCGCAGCCAGGTAGGGTTCGGGCGCCACCAGCAGGTAGCGGGCGGCACGAGTCTCGGGCGTGCGGAACGACTCGGCTTCGGCGCTGAAGTAGTCCGCCAGCTCGGCGTCGGCGACCTCCACCTGGGGTTCGAACGCAGCCGGGCGCAGTGCTACGAACGCCAGTTCAATCTTGGTGTTGCGGTCGCGGTACTCCTGTTCCACCTCGGCATCGGACACCGCCGCCTCGCCACGGATCGCCTGATCCACCTTGCCGAGAAGCAGTTCCTGGCGCTTCATGCCCTCGTACTCCAAGGGAGTGAGGCGATTCGCGTCGAGCAACTGCAAATAAAGACGCTTGTCGAACGCGCCGTTTCTCTGGAACGCCTCAGCGCCCTGGATCGCCGCCTGTAACTCGGTGTCGGTCATCTTGATGCCGCGGTAGCCGGCCTCCTGGAGGAGGAGGGTCTGGTCCACCAACTGGTCCAGGGCCCGGCGCCCCAGGTCTAACTGGCGGGCACGCTCCGGGGTGAAGGCCTCCTTCAGGGCGTCCTGGTACACCTTCACCAGGCCGTTGTAGGTGCGCTGGTAGGCCCGGTACTCGATGGCCTCACCGTTGACCTTGGCCACGGTGGAAGGCTTCTCGGACTGCATGCTCCAGCCGAAGAAGAAGATGAACACCAGGATGACCAGACCGAGAAGGGCCTGGATGTAGGGGTGGCGGACGTTTCTGCGGATCAGTTCGAGCATGGCACGGTTCCTTGGTGCGCAAAGGAGACGGTGGGACTCCACGGGGGCGAAGGGCGCGTACGCTACACCAGAAAACCGGGGCGAAGCAAGACGGGGACCGGCGCGGTCCGGGACAGGGCCTTGGAGCCGCTGGACAGATGTGGTAAACGATCCGCCTGTGTGGCGGCGAACTCTGGATGCCGCCCAGGCGTGCCCAGGGGTCGTGACGAGGAGAAGGGAAGCTCATGAACGGAACCGTCAAGGGGTTGGCGACGGCGACAATCGCCACCGCGCTGCTTTGGACCGGGAGTGCACCGGCAGCCCAGACCGGAGCCCTGGCGACCATTCTGGGACGGGGCGGTTTTGCGGTGTCGGCCAGCACGGGGTACGCGGAACGCGACGTGGAGGACGGGGTCGACGCCAAGGCGGCCAACCGGCGCCTGACGTTCCGCGCCCAGTTCGGGGTGGCGCAGACGCTGGACCTGTACGCCTTGCTCGGGTTCGCAGACCTGGAGATCGACCATGCCGGGTTCAGCGGCACCCTGGGCGAAAACCTGGGCCTGGGTGTCCGCTATTCGCTGCTGGAGTTTGCAGACAGCGACGCCCGCCTGGTCCTGGACCTGCAGGGGGAGTACATCCGCAGCAGTGATGGCGCGGATTGCGTCCGTCAACAGACCTACCATGTGGCTACCTATCTGATGAAGGAGTTCGGCGCGGCGGGGCGTACCGGTTATTTCTACCCGTACGGGGGCATCCGCGTCTCCTACACGCGGTACGAGGGCTCGGGCCTCGACGACTTCACCAGCAAAGATTTTGTAGGGGTTTTCGGCGGGGCCGACTATTTCGTCAATCCCAACGTGTTCTTCTCGGGCGAGGTGCACGTGTTCGACGAGACCAGCCTGTACCTGGGGGTGGGCTACCGCTTCTGACGCTGTACATCACAGCTGCTACCCTCCGTTGGGGCCGCAGCCGGTTTCACCACAAGATGTTGTGCAATGGTCGAACGCGGCATGTTTTGCGGTGCGTTCTTGCACACGGCAGGGAGCGGATTTCCTGGCGTGCAGCCTGCACAAACGGCCCGGGGAGGGGGTCGCCGCGGGGCGCACAATGTGCCCGATTTCTCAATATTCGCCGGGCAAATTCCCCTTGACACCCAAAAAGAGCCGCTTGTATGCTTTGCCTGCTTTGCTGGCTGGGGTCAAAAAGGCCCCGCCGCGTCAGTATAAGCCATTGTAATTATTTGATTTTTTGTTTTCCTGGTTGGGTCCCTCCGGACGCTGCACTGCGACGGTGCGGGAGGCTGCCCGGGGTTCGGGATACGGCGAGGAGTTTTCATCTGCGTTCCACACCTGCTGTGGCGCGCCCACGACTCCTGCTCGCTCCGTACGCGCCAAAACCTACACTGCCGGCTGTCCCCGTGGGCGTTGCCGCGCTCCGGCCGGCGCCCGTTTCAGGACTGAGGCTGCGCGCTGGTGCGCGCGTGAACCCCTACTGGCTATTGAGCCAACCGGAGGGAGGGTAAGAATGCCGAAATTGCCGCCGAGAGATGTACCGTCCGACCTGGAGATCGCCCAGGCCCACAAGATGCAGCACATCAAGGAGATCGCCGCGAAGGGCGGCCTGCTGGAGTCCGAGCTCGAGTACTACGGAAACTATAAGGCGAAGGTCAACTTCAACGCCGTGCTGACGCGCTTGAAGGACAAGCCCAACGGCAAGCTGATCGACGTCACTGCTTGCACCCCCACTCCCCTGGGCGAGGGCAAGACGGTTACCTCCATCGGCCTCTACGAGGGGCTGAACCGCATCGGCAAGAACGCCATGCTCGCCCTGCGCGAGCCCAGCCTGGGCCCGGTTTTCGGCATCAAGGGCGGCGCCGCCGGCGGCGGCTACTCCCAGATCGTGCCGATGGAAGACCTGAACCTGCACTTCACCGGCGACATCCACGCCGTCTCCATCACCCACAACCTTTGCTCCGCGGCGCTCGACACCAGCCTGATGCACGGCAACCCGCTGAACATCGACCCCCTAACCATCCAGTGGAACCGCGTTGTGGACCTCAACGACCGCTGCCTGCGCGAGATCGTGGTGGGCCTGGGCGGCAAGCTGAACGGCGTGCCGCGCCAGACCGGCTTCGACATCGCGGTGGCCTCCGAGGTGATGGCGATCCTGGCCCTGGCCACGGACCTGGCGGACCTGCGTGCGCGCATGGGCCGCATCCTGCTGGCCTACACCTACGACGGCAAACCGGTGACCACCGAAGATCTTCAGGTGGCCGGGGCGATGACCGTGCTGATGAAGGACGCGCTGAAGCCCACCCTGATCCAGTCCCTGGAGGGCAACCCGGCCCTGATCCACGCCGGCCCGTTCGCCAACATCGCCCACGGCAACAACTCCATCATCGCCGACAAGGTGGCCATGAAGCTCGGCGACTACACCGTGACCGAGTCCGGTTTCGCCGCGGACATGGGCGCCGAGAAGTTCATGAACATCACCTGCCGCTACGGCGGGTTCAGCCCCGACTGCGTGGTGGTCACCTGCACCGTGCGCGCGCTGAAGATGCACGGCATGCCTTGGGCTGAGATCTCCAAGTACACCCCCAAGGAACTGGCCAAGTTCCTGATGGACCCGCACCCCAAGTACCTGGCCAAGGGCATCGAGAACCTGGAGGCCCACATCGAAAACATGAAGAAGTTCGGCGTGCCGGTGGTGAACACCATCAACCGCTTCGCCTTCGACCGCGACGAAGAGGTCAACACGATCAAGAAGCGCGCCGAGGCTTGCGGCGCCAGCGCTTCGGTGCCGATCGAAGTGTGGATGCACGGAGGCGCTGGCGCTGAAGAGGCTGCCCAGGCCGTGGTGGACGCCTGTGAGGAACCCAAGAACTTCAAGTTCCTGTATCCGGACGAGGCCTCCATCAAGGAGAAGATCGAAGCCATCGCGATCAACATCTACGGTGCTGACGGGGTTGACTACATGCCCGAGGCCGAGGCCAAGATCGCCCAGTTCACCAAGCTCGGCTACGACAAACTGCCGATCTGCATGGCCAAGACGCACCTCAGCCTGAGCCACGATCTGACCCTGAAGGGTCGCCCGAAGGGCTTCCGGGTGCCGATCCGCGACATCCGCGCCAGCCTGGGTGCCGGCTTCCTCTACCCCCTGTTGGGCATCATGCGCACCATGCCCGGCCTGTCTGCCGATCCGGCCTACCGGTATGTCGATATCGATACCGACACCGGCCGCATCAAGGGGCTTTTCTAGCGTTGATCCACTTCCGTTGAAGTTTGGCGAGGAGGGCTGCGGCCCTCCTCGCCTCCCTTTTTTGCTCGGGAGTTCCCTTGCCTGAGAAGCGCTACACCGTTCGTTTCGAACCCGATGACGTGTCCATCGACGTCTATCGCGAGGCAGAGAACCTACTCCGCGTCGCGATGGTCGCCGGCGTGCACGTCAACGCCTCCTGTGGCGGGGCCGGAACCTGTGGTAAGTGCAAGGTAAAGATCCTGGAGGGAGAGTTTCGTACCAAACCGACGGCGAAGCTGTCCGATGCCGAGACGAAACAGGGGTACTGCCTCGCCTGCCAGACCGAGATTCTCGGCGACCTGATCGTCGAGGTGCCGGTCGAGTCCCGCTACGAGAAGGGCGTGCTGGCGCGCCAGTTGAACCGGGTGGCGCCGGAGCATGTGCTGGCCCCCGCGCGCCTCGGCGCGGAGTTCGCGGCGCTGCGGTCGGACCCGGCCGTCGTCAAGTACTTTGCCGCGTTGACGCCGCCGTCCGAGGACAACAACGGCTCTGACATGGGGCGCCTGGGGCAGTTTCTGAAACAGGAGTACGGCGTGGAGCAGGTGACCACCGATTTCGCCGTCATGCGTGAACTGTCACAGGTGCTGCGCGCGGGAACGTGGCAGGTGACCGCGACGGTGGTGGACGACATCCGTGCCGGAAGGCGCATGACCCACGTGGGGCCCGGCGACACCCGGGGCCGCACCTACTGCCTGGCCATCGACATCGGCACCACCACCATCCACGGCTCGCTCCTGGACGTGAACAGCGGGGAAGAAGTGGCCCACGCTGGCGACTACAACTCCCAAATCTCCATGGGGGAGGACGTCATCAGCCGCATCGTCCATTCCCAGAAGGCGGGTGGACTGGAGGCGCTCCAGAAGCGCGTGGTCAAGACCATGAACGGGGTGATTGCCGAGCTGCTGGACAAGGCCGAGGTGGCCCCCGGGGAGGTCAGCCACGCCGTGTTCGCGGGCAACACCACCATGACCCAGCTGTTCCTGGGACTGAACCCCAAGTACATCCGCGAGGCGCCCTACGTCCCTACGGCGAACTTCTTCCCGCCATTCAAGCTGGCCGACCTCGGCCTCGCGGTACCCCCCCAGGTGACCGGCTTCGTTGCGCCGTGCGTCGCGTCCTACGTGGGGGGGGACATCACCGCCGGGGTGTTGGCCACGGGCATCCATCTCAGCCCGTTGCTCACCCTGTTCATGGATGTGGGCACCAACGGCGAGATCGTCATCGGCAACCAGGACTGGATGGTCTCGGCGTCTGCCTCTGCCGGACCGGCGTTCGAGGGCGGGGGCGTGAAGTTCGGCATGCGCGCCACTTACGGCGCCATCGAGCAGATCCGCGTGAACCCCGAGAACTTCGAACCGATGATCCTCACCATCGGCCAGACGGCTCCCAAGGGCATCTGTGGTTCGGGCATGATCGATGTGCTGGCCGAGTTCGCGCTGGCCGGCGTCATCTCCCAAAACGGCAAGATCAACCAGGATCTGGCGGCGGTGACCAACCGGGTGCGGGCGGGCGAGACGGGCTGGGAGTACGTGCTGTGCTGGAAGGACCAGACCCAGCTGGACCAGGATCTGGTGATCTGCGAGCCGGACATCGACAACCTGATCCGTACCAAGGGTTCGATCTACGCGGCCTGCTCGGTGCTGCTCAAGAGCGTGGGGCTGCAGTTCACCGACCTAGAGCGCATCATCCTCGCCGGCGGGTTCGGCCACTACATCGACGTGGAGAAGGCCATGGCCATCGGCCTGCTCCCGGAGGTCGCGCCGGAGATCGTAACCTACGGCGGTAATACCAGCCTCACCGGGTCCAAGCTGGCGGCCCTGTTCCGGGACAAGATGGAAGAGATGGAGGCGGTGGCCACCATGATCACCAACATCGAGCTGAGTGCCTCCCATATCTTCATGGACGAGTACGTTGCCGCCCTGTTCCTGCCACACACCCGGATGGAAGAGTTCCCCCTCCAGCGGGAGCGCTTGAAGGCCATGGGCGCGATCCACTAGGAAGGGACGAGAGAGAACATGGGTGTGCATATCGCGGTAGCGGGCAAGGGCGGCACCGGCAAGACCACGGTGGCAGGGCTGATGGTGCGGTACCTGGTGGGGTTGGGCCGGGGTCGCGTGCTGGCGGTGGACGCCGACGCCAACATGAACCTCAACGAGGTGCTCGGTCTGGACGTGCACCAAACCATCGGTGAGATTCGCGAGGGTATGGGCACCAGCGTGCCGGCCGGCATGACCAAGGATGCTTTCATCAACTACAAGACCCAGGAGTGCCTGATCGAGTCGGACGGGTACGACCTGATCGTGATGGGGCGGCCCGAGGGGCCCGGGTGCTACTGCTACGCCAACACCCTGTGCAAGAAGTACGTGGACGAGATCGCCGACAACTACGCCTTCGTGGTGGTGGACAACGAGGCCGGCATGGAACACCTGTCGCGCCGCACCACCCACAACATGGATCTCATGTTCACGGTCACCGACTCCTCGACGCGCGGGATCCGGGCCGCCAAGCGCATCGAGCAGCTGGTCGCGGAGATCAAGCTCGACATCGGTACCACGGCCCTCATCGTCAATCGGCTCGACGGAGAACTGGAGCCGCCAACCAAGCAGGAGATCGACCGGCTGGGACTGACCCTGGCGGGTGTCGTTCCCAGCGACCCCAATGTGTACACCTACGACCTGGAGGGGAAGCCGACGTTTCAGCTTCCAGAAGACTCGCCCGCCTCCGTGGCCGTGGGTTCGATCTTGAAGCGTTACCTGTCGAGGGAGGATCTGGCCGGTTAACGGCCGCGTACTTCAACCAGTCCACGGCACGATCTGCCAAGGGACGAAAGGAGTGTGAAGATGGCGTTTGAGTTCCCAAAGGAGAAGTACACCGGGAAGATCATCGAAGTGACCATCGGCACGGGCGACAAGGCGGTGAAGCTGGGCGCCGAGACCGCCATGCCGTTGTGCAACTTCGAGGGTGAGTTCCCCAACAAGCCGATCGTCGCCATGGAGGTGTACGACAAGCTCGAGACGACCGAGCACTGGTCGGAAGAAGCCAAGGCCCCGTTCGCCGACGTGTTGGGCGACCCCATCGCCTGGGCCAAGAAGTGCATCGCCGAGTACGGCGCCGAGGCGATCTGCCTGCAGCTCGCCAGCACCGACCCCAACGGCATGGACACCGGCGCCGCCGAAGCCGCGGCCCTCGCCAAGAAGATGGCCGAAGCGATCAGCGTGCCCCTGATCGTGTGGGGCTGTGAGAACGGCGAGAAGGACGCCGAGGTGTTGTCGAAGGTGGCCGAGGTGTGTGACGGCCTGAACCTGGTCATCGGTCCCGCGGTGGAGGACAACTACAAGAAGATCGGCGGCGCGGCCATCGGCTACGGCCACACCGTGGTGGCCCAGACCCCGATCGACGTCAACATGGCCAAGCAGCTCAACATCCTGCTCAACAACCTGGGCGTGCCCATGCACAAGATCCTCATGGATCCCTCCACCGGCGCCCTGGGCTACGGCATCGAGTACTGCTACACGGTGATGGAGCGTGACCGCCTCACCGCCCTGAAGCAGGGCGACGAGAAGATGCAGTCGCCGCTGATCTGCGACATCGGCAAGTACTGCTGGAAGACCAAGGAAGCCACCATCCCCGAGAGCCTCGAGCCGACCTTCGGCAGCGCCCAGACCCGCGGCGTGCTGTGGGAAACCGTGACCGCCACGGATCTATTGGTGGCCGGCGCCGACTGTCTGATCCTGCGCCACCCCGAGTCGGTGAAGGTTCTCAAGAAAGTCATCGATGACGTGTCGGCCTAGGGCCTGCACGAGTCAAACCTGAGGGAGGTACAACGTTATGGCAAAGTTGCGTGAGATCCAGGACATCACCGTCTGTGAGTCCACCACCGAGATGCTGACCAAAGGCCGCAAGGACGGGGTGAGCACCGCGTTCGACCGGGCCGACGACATGAAGCCCTGCCCCATCGGCGCGCAGAACGCCTGCTGCAAACACTGCTTCATGGGCCCCTGCCGCCTGTCCAGCAAAGCCCCCTACGAGAAGGTGGGCGTGTGCGGGGCCAACATCGACACCTTCCAGGCCCGTGGCTTCGCCCGCGCCGTGGCCGCCGGCACCGCCGCCCACTCCGACCACGGTCGTGAGATGGCCGAGCTGTTCTACAGCGTGGCCAAAGGCGAGAACCCGGACTTCGAGATCAAGGACGAGGCGAAGCTGGTCGCGTTCGCCAAGCACTTCGGCATCGAGACCGCAGACCGCGCCGTGAAGGACATCGCGGTGGAGCTGGGCGAAGCCTGCCTGGCCGAGTTCAGCCAGCAGCACGGCCACCTCAAGATGCTGGAGCGAGCGCCCAAGAAGCGCTTCGACCTGTGGAAGGATCTGGGCATCCTGCCCCGCGGCGTGGACCGCGAGGTGGTCGAGATCATGCACCGCACCACCATGGGCGTGGACCAGGAGTACCGCAACATCGTGCTGGGCGCCGCGCGCTGCGCCCTGGCCGACGGCTGGGGTGGCTCGATGATCTCCACGGGCCTCAGCGACATCATGTTCGGCACCCCGTCGCCGATCCGCTCCACCGTGGACCTGGGCGTGATCGACGCCAAGCAGGTCAACGTCATCGTCAACGGCCACGAGCCGCAGCTGCTGGACATGATGATGCGCCTGGCGGAAGACCCGGCGATGGTCGCCAAGGCCAAGGCCCAGGGCGCCGAGGGCATCAACCTCATCGGCATGTGCTGCTCCGGCAACGAGATGCTGGTCCGCAAGGGCGTGCCCCACGCCGGCAACTTCATGATGTGCGACTCGGCCATCATCACCGGCGCGGTGGACGCGCTGATGGTGGACGTGCAGTGCATCCAGGCCGGGCTCGTCGACACCGCCAAGTGCTACCACACCAAGTTCATCACCACCAACTACCGCTGTCACGTCGACGGCGCCGTGCACGTGGAGTTCCACGGCGAAAAGGGCGCTCGTGAGTCCGGCGAGAAGCTGATGCAGATCGCCATCGACAACTTCAAGAATCGCGGCGACAAGATCACCATCCCCGGTAAGACCGAGCGCCTGGTCGGCGGGTTCAGCCACGAGGCCATCAACTACATGCTGGGCGGCTCGTTCCGGGCCAGCTACACACCGCTCAACGACAACATCATCAACGGCCGCATCCGCGGCGTTGCCGGCGTGGTGGGCTGCAACAACCCGCGCCAAAAGCACGACTGGGTGCACATCGAGCTGGTCAAGGAGCTGCTGAAGAACGACGTGCTGGTGGTGCAGACCGGCTGCTCCGCCCTGGCCCTGGCCAAGGCCGGCTTCATGCAGCCGGAAGCCGCCGCCAAGTACTGCGGACCCGGCCTGCGCGAGGTGTGCGAGACTGTCGGCATCCCGCCGGTGCTCCACTCCGGTTCCTGCGTGGACAACAGCCGCATCCTCGAGGCCCTGTCGGCCATGGTCGCCGCCGGCGGCCTGGGGGACGACGTCTCCGACCTGCCGGTGGCGGGTGCCGCCCCCGAGTACATGAGCGAGAAGGCCATCGCCATCGGCCACTACGTGGTGGCAAGCGGCGTGTACACGGTGTTCGGGGTCACCTTCCCCTTCGTCGAGGGCACCAAGTTCGCCGAGTACCTGTTCGGCGGCATGGAGAAGGACCTGGGTGCCACCTGGGCCTACGAGCCCGACCCGTACAAGATGGCCAAGCTGATGATCGACCACATCAACAAGAAGCGCGAGGCCCTGGGGATCATGGAGAAGAAGGAACGCGTCCTCTTCGACATGGAAGCCCGCCGGGAACTCGGTTAACTTGAGGGAGGTATAGAGAAAATGTCTAAAATCATCGCATCTGCCGCGATCCGGGGCGCGCACGTCATCTACGGCCGCGTCGAGAAGAAGGTCAACGACGCCATCGCCAAGTTCGGCGCCGACAAGGTGGTCAAGCTGCCCAACACCGGCTACTTCCTGCCGGTGATCTACGCCAACCTGGGCATGAAGGTAGAGACCCTGGGCGACATGAAGCCGGTGCTCGCCAAGTGCAAAGCGCTGCTGCCCCCCCAGGTCAGCGACGACCTGTGGGTGCCGTACCTGGGCCACACCCTGGATGCCGGCATGCAGACCCTGTTCTGCTACGACATGGAAGAGGCGCTGAAGTACCTGGAGGACCCGATCCCCTACGTGCTGGGTGAGGACCCCTCCGAGGACAACATCTGGCTGGGCGCCGCCGACGACGTGATCATGCGCAAGCGCGGCGTGGAGTTCGTGGACGGCTCCGCCCCGGGTTTCGCCGCCGTGGTGGGTTCCGCCCCGGACAGCGCCACCGCAGCCAAGATCGCCAAGGAACTGCAGGAGAAGGGCATCTACGTGTTCATGGCGGCCGAGCACAACGGCACCACCTTCGCCGAGCAGTTGGTGGCCGAGGGGGTGCAGGTCGGCTGGCCGACGCGCCTGGTGCCGTTTGGGCGGGACGTCTCCGCCGCGATCCACGCGGTGGGCTTCGCCACCCGCGCCGCCATGGCCTTCGGCGGCGTACAGCCGGGGGATTTTGCCGGCACCCTGAAGTACAACAAGAACCGCGTGTTCGCGTTCGTGCTGGCGTTGGGCACGGTCACCGACGAGTGGTACGCAGCCGCTGCGGGCGTCATCAACTACGGCTTCCCGACCATCGCCGACAGCGACATCCCGGAGATCCTGCCCACCGGCGTGTGCACCTACGAGCATGTGGTCTCCAACATCGCCCACGACGAGATCGTGGCCAAGGCCATCGAAGTGCGCGGCCTGAAGATCCAGATCACCAAGATCGATATCCCGGTCTCCCACTCCCCGGCGTTCGAGGGCGAGCGCATCGGCAAGGACGCGATGCACGTTGAGCTGGCCGGCCCCAAGAGCGAGGGCTTCGAGTTCTGCCAGATGAAGGAACTCGACGAAGTAGTGGACGGCAAGTTCGAGGTGATCGGCCCCGACCTGGCCGACATGGAAGAGGGGGGCCGTTACCCCCTGGCCATCTGGGTCGAGGTCGCCGGGCGCAACATGCAGCCGGACTTCGAGCCGATCCTCGAGCGCCAGATCCACCATCTGCTCAACGGCGCGGAGGGTGTGCTGCACATCGGCCAGCGCGACATCGTGTGGATGCGCATCTCGAAAAAGGCGTTCGCCGCCGGCTTCAGCCTCAAGCACTTCGGAACCATCCTGCACGCCAAGTTCCAGAACCACTTCGGTGCGATCCTGGACAAGGTGCAGGTGAAGATCTACACCGACCCGGCCAAGGTAAAGGAACTCATGGCCGTGGCGCGCGCCACCTACAAGGAGCGCGAGGAGCGCCTGGGGTCGATGACCGACGAGAGCATCGACACCTACTACAGCTGCACCCTGTGCCAGTCCTTCGCGCCGGACCACGTGTGCGTGATCACCCCGGAGCGTCCCGGGCTGTGCGGCGCCTACAACTGGCTCGACGGCAAGGCGGCGTTCGAGATCACCCCCAC